>NC_013960.1:3175386-3476733 GCF_000024725.1 Nitrosococcus halophilus Nc 4
CCAAGTTGACTAGTGAAAAGACTACCAGAATTAGACCACTGGTGATGGCGGCGAGGGTCACCAAGGGAAATAATAAAGCCAAAAGAATGATCAGCCCGGTGACCAACAGGGTGGCAGGCCAGGGCGTGTGGGTTTGGGGATGGATATAGCCTAAGAATACCGGCAACCAACCCTGGCGACTCATTCCATAAAGAATTCGAGAAGCCATAATGAGCTGGATTAAGGCGCCATTAATCACGGCGACCATTCCAATGAGACTGATAATGGTGGGTGAGGCACCCGTAGCTGAGGTATAAAGGAGGGCTAGGGGAGCATCGCTTTGCCCTAGTACCGCAGGCTCAATGCTAAGCACCGCCACCAGGGCGACACTGGCGTATAAAATGGTGGAGGCAATGAGCGCAAAGAAGATTCCGAGGGGTAAGTTACGGGGAGCTTGTTTGACCTCTTCAGCTACATTCACCATGTCTTCAAACCCGATATAGGCATAAAAGGCAAGAAAGGCGCCGGCGATGATTCCTTGCCAGTTTTCTCCTTGGGAAAGAGAAAGCAGCTTTGGCAGGTTCTCGGGCAAGGTGCTCAAACTTCCCCGGGAGACCCATAACAAGAGTACTAACCCTCCGGCCTCAAGCAGGGTAATCACGGCAATCAAGCGCACCGACTCCCTAATACTCCAGAGAGCGATGCCGCCAAGAAGGAGCAGTAACCCTGGCATGATTAACCCGGGCGAAAGATCAAAGAATAGCTGAAAATAACCGGCAAAGCCCTTTGCCATTGTGGCCGCTGAGACCATGCCCGCTAGAGCGATCAACAACCCCACCAATACCGACAAGAAACGCCATTGAAAGCCTTCATAGAGGTAAACCGCCTCTCCGGCACTGTGAGGATGGCGGGAGGCAAACTCGGCATAGCTCAAAGCAGTGAAGGTCGCCACTAAGGAAGCTAGAAAAAAGGCAAGGGGGGCGAAATAGCCGGCAGCTCCCACGACCTTCCCCATAAGGACATAAATGCCTGCTCCCAAAATATTCCCTAGGCCATAAAAGGTCAGCAGCGGTAATGAAATCGTGCGCTTTAATGATCCCTGATGGCTATGATTAGTCATGCCTTGCTCGGTTTTAGTTGACCCTTGGGGCTCGGGTTGCCCATTGCTTTGGGGCAATAATCCACTATGCTTTCTATAACATATAGTTGATAGGAAAACTGTTTCCAAAGCCATTGCAACAGAACCCATGATACACTCTCATCGCCCAGGAACCTTTATGCTCAAGGATTGTGCGCTCATTGCCATTGCCACAGGCAGGAAGGTGATGACCCTGAAGGAACTCGGAGACGGATTGCTTAGCATCACCCCAGCCAGTATTTATTACCATTTTTGGGGGGGGCTGTTGCAACCTCGCTTTGAGGAACGGGAATATAACAATGATTTTGCTGCCTGGGTGCGCCATGGCTTGCATGATGGGGTATTGGCGGAGCGCCTAGCTGTCGTTGATCCCACCGAGTTTGCTGATTTGGAGGCCCTGCGCCAGGAGTTGGTGGAGCTGATAGAAGAACGCCTGGAAGAAAGTGAGTTTGTCGGTTGGGTGAGAGGGACTCAGCAGTTTGAATTCATCCGCTCACAGATTGTGGTGTTTGATACCCACCAACGGGTGGAACAACCAGAAGAATTGGCTGAATGGATGCCCCATCTTTCCACAAGCAGTATTTTCTATCATTTCATCGACGCGCGGAGGCGCTTTCCAGCAGGC
This sequence comes from Nitrosococcus halophilus Nc 4, assembly GCF_000024725.1. Classification (NCBI taxonomy): domain Bacteria; kingdom Pseudomonadati; phylum Pseudomonadota; class Gammaproteobacteria; order Chromatiales; family Chromatiaceae; genus Nitrosococcus; species Nitrosococcus halophilus. The sequence continues at coordinate 3,177,129 of NC_013960.1, forward strand.
GGTGAAGATTTTAGCGTGTGGCTACAGGGCTTTGGCGAAGATTATCAAGGACTTTGTAAGGAGTTGGCAGCGATCGATCCCTATTTTGGCAGTTTAGCCGAGCTTCGGCATCAGTTGGTCCTCACCTTCAAAGGTTACCTGGAGCAGTAGACCATGTTGCTGCGGGACTATGCAGAAATTACCGGTGAGGATGTGATTGACCAGCTGCGCCAGCTTGCTGAGCCCCTGCGGGGAATGAAGGTGGTGCATGTCAACTCGACCCGTTTGGGAGGGGGAGTGGCGGAGATTCTGACCAAATTGGTCCCGTTAATGAGGGAGCTGGAGATCGACACCCACTGGGAAGTCATTACCGGAGAGTCCGCATTTTATGACTGTACCAAAGCTTTTCATAATGCCCTCCAGGGGAACCGAATTGCTGTCCGGGAGGACCTGTTGAGAACCTATGAGCGGACCACTGCCGAAAATGCGGAGCGGCTGCGCCCCCTATTGGAGGAAGCCGATTATGTTTTTATCCATGATCCCCAGCCGGCGCCCCTGCTCGGCTATTGTCCCCACCGCAAAGGGAAGTGGATATGGCGTTGCCATATCGATATTAGCCATCCTTACCGGCCGATTTGGCGATATTTAAGAAAGTACATCGAGCCTTATGAAAGCAGTGTTTTCTCCCTCTCCGCCTTTGCCCAAGCGCTGCCCCATACCGAATACATTATTCCCCCGAGCATTGATCCTTTGAGTGAAAAAAATATTGACCTGGAACCGAGTGAAGTGGCTGCAGTGCGACAACGTTTCGGATTAGATCCGTCGCGACCTTTGCTGGTCCAGATCTCACGCTTTGATCGCTTCAAGGACCCCTTAGGAGTCATCCGTGCTTATCAGCTGGCCAGAAAATTCTTACCCCAATTGCAGTTGGTTTTAGCGGGCGGGGGTGCCAGTGATGACCCGGAGGGCCGGATAGTGCTAGAGGAAGTGCAGCTTGCCGCAGCGGAAGATCCCGATATTCATATTCTCCTTCTGCCGCCTGATTCCCACCGAATTATCAATGCCCTGCAACGGGCCGCTGATATTGTATTGCAGAAATCACTACGGGAGGGGTTTGGGTTGACGGTGACAGAGGCTTTGTGGAAGGCCAAACCGGTGATTGGCGGGGACACGGGGGGGATTCGACTGCAGGTGACGAACCATCATACTGGCTTTTTGGTCAGCACTCCAGAGGGGGCGGCGCTGCGGATCCGCTACCTCCTGCACCAACCTCGGAAAATGGCGGAAATGGCAGTAAAATCTCGTGAATTTGTGCGGGATAACTTTTTAATTACTCGGCAACTCCGCGAGTATCTAACCCTTATGGTCGCTTTGCTGCATGGCAAGGAGGACCGAATTATTTTGGAATAGGATTAGGATGCGGCAATATCACTCCATGCCTTTTGGCGCCGAGTTGACAGGACAGGGGACCGTGCGTTTCCGGTTGTGGGCTCCTGGGGCTCAGCAGGTGGAGTTATGCTTAGAGAGTCAACCAGAATTAACTCCTTTAGCTATGAACCCTAAGAAAGAGGGGTGGTTTGAATTGGAAACCGAGCAGGCTGGGGTAGGAAGTTTATATTACTACCGGATTGACAATGAGGTACAAGTTCCTGATCCGGCTTCCCGTTTTCAGCCTCAGGATATCCACGGTCCCAGCGAAGTGGTTGACCCAACGGCCTTTGCATGGGAGGACGACCAATGGGGAGGGAGACCCTGGGAAGAGACCGTGATCTATGAGGCCCATGTGGGAACCTTCACCCCGGAGGGTACTTTTCGAGGGCTAGAGACCCGCCTTGACCATCTGGTGGAGTTGGGAATCACCGCTTTGGAATTAATGCCGGTTGCCGATTTTCCTGGTCGTTGGGACTGGGGATATGACGGGGTTTCCTTGTTTGCGCCAGACAGTTGTTATGGCCGGCCACAGGATCTCAAATCGCTAGTGCAAGCTGCCCATAGCCGTGGATTGATGGTGTTCTTGGATGTGGTATATAACCATTTTGGCCCAGAAGGTAACTACCTGCATCGATATGCTCCGGATTTTTTCACGGAGCGTCACCAGACCCCTTGGGGGGCAGCCATCAATTTTGATGGGGAAAATGCCCATTGGGTCCGACATTTTTTTATTCACAATGCCTTGTTTTGGCTGCAGGAATATCGGTTTGACGGCCTTCGGCTTGATGCGGTCCATGCTATTGAGGACGATTCCAAGCGCCATATTCTGGAAGAGTTGGCTGAGACCGTCCACCGTCATTTTGGGTCGGGGCGCCAGGTGCATCTGGTCCTGGAAAACGATAACAATAGGACCCATTATCTTGACCGCAAAGCCAATGGCAAGCCCCGTTGGTATGTGGCCCAATGGAATGACGATATCCATCATGCCTTGCATGTCTTAGCGACCCAGGAAACTACCGGTTATTATCTGGATTATGCGGATCAACCTATCACCCACCTAGGGCGTTGTTTGAGTGAAGGTTTTGATTACCAGGGACAGCGGTCCCCTTATCGAGGAGGACAACCCCGGGGGGAACCCAGTAAGACTTTGCCGCCGAGTGCCTTTGTCGCCTTCTTTCAAAACCACGACCAGGTGGGTAACCGGGCCTTTGGTGACCGGATCACGACGTTAGCAGAGCCTGAAATGGTGCAGGCATTAACGGGGTTGCTTTTACTCTCACCCTTTCCGCCCCTCCTGTTTATGGGCCAGGAGTGGGGAGCCACACAGCCTTTTCCCTTTTTCTGCAATTTTGGTGAAGATCTGGCCCCAAGTGTCAGGGAAGGGCGACGGCGAGAGTTTGCCCGCTTTCCTGAATTCAGTGATCCCGCTGCTCGAGAGCGGATTCCGGATCCCACGGCTCAGACTACTTTTGAAAGTGCCGTGTTGGACTGGACCCAGGCAGCTAGTGCAACAGGCAGAAAATGGTTTGATCTGCACCAGCAGTTACTGCACCTGCGGAATCAATTCATCGTCCCCAGGCTAGCCGCTCTTACCAACATTCAAGGTGACTATAAACACTTGTCCGAATGGGCACTGCAAGCCCACTGGCAGCTGGGGGATGGATCCCTGCTGACGGTATTGGCCAATTTAGGGGATACCCCCGTTTCCTTATCAGCACCTCCCCTGGGACGGTTGCTTTTTATAACTTCCCCGGATCTCGAGCAGGCCTTAGTTCGAGGGGAACTATTCCCTAGGACGGTGGCTTGGTTTCTAAAGGGGATCTCAACAACCCAGGAGGATGACATTGAATTCTAATTATGATGGTGCAAGGAGGAGATAGGCCATCAAAATCATCCCCCGCGCTACTTACCGATTACAATTTAATAGCCATTTCACCTTTGCTGATGCTGAGGCGATTGTTCCCTATCTCCATGAGCTCAGGGTCAGTCACTGTTATGCTTCCCCCTACCTTAAGGCCCGTTCAGGCAGCCCCCACGGTTATGATATTGTGGATCATAATGCCCTGAACCCGGAAATCGGTGATAGGGACACCTTCGTTTCCTGGGTTCAGGCTTTGCATCGCCAGGGGATGGGACAAATCCTTGATATTGTGCCTAACCATATGGGCGTAGGCGGCGATGATAACGCCTGGTGGCTCGATGTACTAGAACAGGGGCCTGCTTCCGAATACGCTGCTTATTTTGATATCGATTGGCGACCTATCAAGGAAGAGTTGCGGGGTAAAGTGCTGTTGCCCTTGCTTGGGGATCACTATGGCACAGTGCTCGAAAAAGGTGAACTGCGGCTAACCTTTGATCTTGAACAGGGGCAGTTTAGCATTTGGTTTTATAATCATCGTTTTCCTGTTGATCCCAGTACTTATCCAGATATTTTGGGCCATGGTCTGGAACGATTAGCGGAGCATCTAGCAGAAGAAGAAGCCCCTTTTCTGGAGTATCAAAGTCTCATTACAGCTTTTGAGCATCTTCCTTCCCGTTATGACACCCGGGTTGAGAAGCGAGTCGAGCGTCTCCGTGATTGTGTCATCTACAAGCGGCGCCTGGCAGAATCTTGTCGAAAATATCCTGCCATTGGAGCCTTTGTATTTGACACAGTGGCTGCTTTCAATGGGGTGGTGGAGCAACCGGAAAGCTTTGATCTCCTGCACCACTTATTGGAGCGGCAAGCCTATCGGCTTGCCTATTGGCGCGTCGCTTCCGATGAAATTAATTATCGCCGCTTTTTTGATATTAATGATCTCGCTGGTCTACGGATGGAAAATCCAGAAGTCTTTGAAACTACCCACCGGTTTATCTTAGAGCTAGTAAAAGAGGGAAAAGTGGATGGATTGCGCATCGATCATCCCGATGGTCTCTACAATCCTCCCAGCTATTATCAGCGGCTCAATCGGCAGATTGCAGAGATCAGAGGCGAAGAGGAAGCCGCCGATGGCAATTTGAAGTCCAGTTATTATCTGGTGATTGAAAAAATCCTGGCCAGCTATGAACACCTGCCGGAGAGTTGGCCGGTTTCTGGCACCACCGGTTATGAATTTGCCTATGTTAATAATGGATTATTTGTCTATCCTGGTTCACAAAAAGAGTTTGATCAAATTTATACCCGCTTTATCCGGCATCAGTGGGATTTCGATGAACTACTCTACGAGCGTAAGAAAATCATCATTCGGGTCCAACTTTCCAGTGAACTGACAGTACTTGCCAATATGCTCAATAGCATTGCCCAAGCGGATCGCCATACCCGTGATTTCACTTTGAACGGTTTGCGTGAGGCCTTGACCGAGGTAGTGGCCTGTTTTCCAGTTTATCGTACCTATGCAGATGTGGATCAGGTTTCGGAAGAAGATAAGCGTTTCATCCAGTGGGCAGTGATTCAGGCAAAGAAGCGCAGTCCGGCTGCCGACATCAGTATCTTTGACTTTATCCAGGCTATCCTGCTCCTAGAAATCTCCACGCGGTCTGCTTTCTCCCAGGAAATCATCTCCTTCGTTATGCGGTTCCAACAATATACAGGGCCGACCATGGCAAAGGCCCTTGAGGATACCGTGTTGTACATTTACAATCGCTTGGTTTCCCTCAATGATGTGGGCAGTGACCCGCGAAACTTTGGTGTTTCCCTCACAGCTTTTCATCGCGCCAATCAGGAACGGGCACAACGTTGGCCCTATGGAATGGTGGCCTCTTCTACCCATGACAGTAAACGCAGTGAGGATGTCCGTGCTCGCCTTAATGTACTTTCTGAAATGCCAGGGGAATGGCGTAAACATTTAAATCGTTGGGCGCGCATCAACCGGGCTAAGATACGTAGGCTAAATGGGTTTCGGGCTCCGAGCCGTAATGATGAGTACTTGTTTTACCAGACGGTACTAGGCACCTGGCCCCTATTCGATATGGGGGAAGAAGAACTAGTAGAGTTTCGGGATCGTATTGAGGCTTATATGCTGAAGGCCGTCAAGGAAGCAAAGGTTCATACTTCTTGGATAAATCCCGATACAGAGTATGAAACAGCAGTCGTGCATTTTGTGCGCAGTGTGCTGGGGAACTTAGAGAAGAATCCTTTTTTGGCGGATTTCCTGCCATTTCAACGGCGAGTAGCGGGATTGGGATTATTGAATAGTTTATCCCAGCTTCTGCTAAAGTTAACCGTGCCTGGTGTGCCAGATATTTACCAAGGCAATGAGCTATGGGAATTTCGCCTAGTTGATCCTGATAACCGCCATTCGGTGGATTTTGCCTTGAGACAGCGGATGCTCCAAGAACTGATGTTATTGATCAAGTCAAGCCAGTCTTTGACACCATGCGTACATAAATTATTGAAAAACAAGGAAGATGGCCAGGTAAAGCTTTATCTAACATGGAAAGTGCTATCTTTTCGTGCCAAGTTACCCTTGCTTTTCCAAAAGGGAGATTATCTCCCCTTGTCTGTCCAGGGAATAAAGGCGGATCATCTTTGTGCCTTTGCAAGAAAACATCAAGGTCAGGTAGTCGTGTCAATTGTCCCCCGTTGGTTGGCACTGTTGGGTAGTAACGAGGATGAACTACCCCTGGGCGAATCTTTGTGGCAGAAAACCTGGGTGGAAGTCCCAGCAGTCAAAGAAAAGGAGAATTTTACTAATGTATTGACTGGTGAAGTGGTGGCAGTCGTGCAGCATAATGGCAAATTTTATGTCCCTGCCGGGAAGCTGTTTGAAAGTTTTTCTGTAGCGCTGTTGGCTCCCTCTTCTCTTGTTGCTGCCTAAAAGGATTTCGTGATTAAGCTTAACAGGCCATGAGTTAAAATTTCATGGGAACGGGTCTACTTAGGGTTTTCCTGCAATAACCGACTTAAGTTAAGAGCGGTTGATTTTATCTTTTGAATTTTATCCGTAGGTGGCGAAGCATCGATTATTATGCTTATAAGAGCTCCAGTAATTTGGCTATTAATACTTGCTTTTCTTGTTCTTTTCCTGATCCCCCCCAGATTTCGTCTCCAAGTGCTAGGAAGCTTTATTTTACTGGCTTTGATTGGATTTTTGTTCTCTCAGCCTGGAGAAGAAAAAATAGAAGAGTTTAGAAATCTTGTCCCCCTTGAGCAGGTTGAGTTTGTCGATATTGAGCTGCAACGCGGCCCTGGAGTAGGCGAGAAACTGGTTGGAAAGATTTTAAACCATTCACCTTCTTATGCGCTAACCGGGATTGGTATTCAATTGATCATCAAGGACTGCATTGGAAGTGACGACACATCCCAAGAAGTTTGTACTGTCTTAGAAGAGGCGCAGGTACATTTACCGCTGTTTGCTCCGCCTCAAGAGGAAGGCGAATTTGAAAAGCGTTTGTATCTGAGAGAATTACATATACAGGGGCGTAAGCAATGGGAATATACAGTCCTTTATACCGAGACCAAGCAGCGAGGATTTTGGGAAAAACTTCCTTCTTTTCTCCAAGATTGAGGATCTTTTTGGGATTAATCTGGATCAGTTGGCTAGTGGGGTGTGCTGGTGGGCTGACCAAGGAGCGTCTCGTCACCCTTGAAGATGCGATTCAGGCCTATGCTTCTGGCGTGCGTTGGCAGCACCATGAGCTGTTAAATACTTTAATACGCCCCCAGGATCAGCAGCCCAAACCTATTTCCCGGGAATTTTGGGACAATGTTCGAGTGACGGGGTACGAAATTCGCGGACGCCAGCTATCGGAAGATGCACTAACGGCTGAAGTGACTATTGAGTTTGATTATTACCACCCAGATGATAGTGTTATTCGGAGTCTTACCACTCAGCAGAGTTGGTGGTATGAGGAGGAATCGAGACGTTGGTTCCTAGATGGGAACTTGCCAAATTTTACTCAGGCATCCTCTTCCCATTGAACTTAAAACCTTAGGGGGTACGCGGGAAGGTTATGAGTCAGTATACTATAGTGATGACGGCATCCATTATCGTTTAGGGGTATAATTTCGAGGAAGTTATAACGACTTATCGATTTTGAAAAATATGCTATATATGTGTTAATAATGCCGTTAATATCACAATCATGCGAAAGTGGCGGAATCGGTAGACGCGCTGGTTTTAGGTACCAGTGGGGTAACCCCGTGAGAGTTCGAGTCTCTCCTTTCGCACCAATAAACGTCGCTGCCAGATCCCTCTTCTGAGCAGAGATAGAGTATTAAAAACAAGAGGTTGAGGTAATATATCTATGCAGGTCACGGTAGAAGCGACCGGGGAGTTAGAGCGGCGCTTGACCATTACGTTGCCGGGAGGGGATTTCGAGAATAGGGTTCAAGAACGCTTGCGGTCCATGGCTCCGCGGGTGAAAATGGACGGTTTTCGCCCTGGGAAAGTCCCCTATAAGGTGGTGGAGCGCCGGTATGGTCCTGCTGTGCGCCAGGAGGTGTTGGATGAATTCGTCCAAAATAGCTTCCGTGATGCCATCCAACAAGAATCCCTGCGTCCGGCCGGGCCGCCACGGATTGAACCGTCCCAGTGGGAAGCAGGTAAGCCTTTTGAATACACCGCAACCTTTGAGGTATTGCCTGATATCGAGTCTATTAGCCTTGAGGGGATTAAGGTTAAGCGACCCCAGGCTGAGACTACGGATAAGGATATTGACAGCGTCCTGGAGAAGCTGCGTAATCAACACGTAGAGTGGGAGCCGGCAGAGCGTCCTGCCCAAGAAGGTGATGGGGTGACCATTACTTATCACGGTACCATCGAGGGAGAGCCTTTCCCGGGAGGAAGCAGAGAGGATTTTTTTGCTATCTTGGGTAAAGGGACTCTGCTCGATGAATTTGAAAAACATCTGATAGGTGCTGAAAAGGGCCAAGAGCTCAATTTTGAGGTTACCTTTCCGGAAGATTATGGTAATCGAGAGTTGGCTGGTAAAAAGGTGGACTTTGTAGTGAAGGTCACCTCTGTGGCAACACCGCGGTTACCGGAGATTAACGAGGATTTTGCAGAGAAGCTTGGTATCCAAGAAGGTGGAGTAGAGGGTTTGCGCCAAGAAATCAAGGCTTCGATGATACGGAACCTGGATCAGGCCATCCGTGACCGACTGCGGGACCAGGTGATGGATGGCTTACTGGCCGCTAATCCTATCACTTTGCCAACTTCTTTGGTGGAGGAGGAAACCCGAGCCTTGCGGGAGCAGACCCAGGCGAACTTGGCTAGACAGGGTATTAAAACCCAGGAGCTTCCCGTAGATGAATCCCTATTCATAGAGCAGGCGCGCAGGCGCGTGGCTTTAAGGTTAATTTTGGGGACTCTTTTGGAAAAACAAGGAATTAAGGCGGATCAAGAAAAAGTAAAGCAAAGAATTGCAGAGCTTGCTGCCAATTATGAGGATCCAGAAGAATTTTCTCGGTGGATATTTAGCGATCGAGAGCGTTTCTCCGAGATTGAAGGGGCCGTTTTAGAAGCACAACTCGTTGATTGGGTATTGGATCAGGTTGAGGTTTTAGATGAGCCGATGAGCTTTGAAGAGGCGGTGAATCCTTCTGTTGAATCACCAGAGAAGAAAGTTTCGGATTAACGAGGTAGTTTCAAGTATTTGAGCTGCCGCTAAGGTGAAGACTTAAAGGTAGAAAATGCATGGCTGATAGCCTCAATACTTTGGTTCCGATGGTCGTGGAGCAAACGGCCCGTGGAGAGCGCGCTTACGATATCTACTCCCGCCTGCTGAAGGAACGAGTGGTGTTCTTGGTGGGACCTGTAGAAGATCATATGGCGAATTTGGTCGTGGCCCAATTGCTTTTTTTGGAATCTGAGAACCCGGATAAGGATATTCATCTATACATTAATTCTCCAGGGGGTTCAGTTACGGCTGGGCTATCCGTTTATGATACCATGCAATTTATTAAGCCAGATATAAGTACCCTTTGTATTGGGCAAGCGGCAAGCATGGGAGCGGTGTTGTTGGCAGGAGGAACCCAGGGTAAACGCCACTGCTTGCCCCATTCACGGCTTCTTATTCATCAGCCCTTGGGCGGGTTTCAGGGGCAAGCTGCTGATATTGATATCCATGCTCGGGAGATTATGTTGGTTCGAGAGCGTTTAAATCATATTCTGGCCAAACATACGGGGCAACCTATTGAAAAAATTCAACGGGATACCGATCGTGATTATTTCATGAGTGCAAATGAATCGGTGGCCTATGGATTGGTTGACTCAGTGCTTCAGCAGCGTGGCGAGACATCTCTCTAGGAAGTCTGGATATTGGGGAACCACAGAACTTAGCTAGAACTCTAATGGATCAGGTTAAGGCCACTTGTTTACCTGTAGGAAAGAGAAGTCATGAGTAACGACAAACCCCGCAGAGGCGACGACGATAGACTGCTTTATTGCTCTTTTTGTGGAAAGAGCCAGCATGAAGTGCGGAAACTAATAGCAGGTCCCTCTGTTTTCATCTGCGATGAGTGTGTCGAACTTTGTAACGATATCATTCGTGAGGAAATGCAGGACAGGCTTTCCTCGGGTAAGAGTAGCCATCTTCCCACACCCCACGAAATTAGGGACATCCTGAACCAATATGTGATCGGTCAAAATCGTGCTAAAAAGGTGCTGTCGGTGGCCGTTTACAACCACTACAAGCGCCTTCAGTTGGGTAAGAAAAATGATGACGTTGAGTTGTCGAAGAGTAATATCCTGTTAATTGGTCCTACGGGAAGTGGTAAAACGCTGCTTGCCGAGACTTTAGCACGTTTATTGGATGTTCCATTTACTATTGCCGATGCCACCACCCTCACGGAAGCGGGTTATGTGGGCGAAGATGTAGAGAATATTATCCAGAAATTGTTACAAAAATGTGATTATGATGTTGAAAAGGCCCAAACCGGCATCGTTTATATCGATGAAATAGATAAGATTTCCCGTAAATCCGATAATCCTTCTATTACTCGTGACGTCTCTGGCGAAGGAGTACAGCAGGCTTTGCTGAAGCTGATCGAAGGAACCATCGCCTCTGTGCCACCCCAAGGAGGACGAAAGCACCCCCAGCAAGAATTCTTACAGGTCAATACGGCAAACATCCTCTTTATTTGTGGTGGTGCCTTTGCTGGCCTTGAGAAGATTATCCGAGACCGCTCTAAAAAGGGGGGAATCGGCTTTTCTGCCGAGGTCAAGAGTGTGGAAGATAAGCGGAGCATGGGGGAAATCTTGCAAGCTGTTGAACCGGAGGATCTTATCAAGTATGGGCTGATCCCTGAGTTTGTAGGTCGGATGCCGGTCGTTGCTACCCTCGATGAATTGGATGAAGCCGCGCTTATCCGTATTCTCACTGAGCCGAAGAACGCCCTGACCAAGCAGTTTGCCCGGTTGTTTGAAATGGAGAACAGCAAGGTTGAGTTCCGCGAGGATGCTCTACGGGCAGTTGCAGCTAAGGCCATGGAACGTAAAACCGGTGCGCGAGGACTACGTTCGATCCTTGAAAATGTTTTGCTGGATACGATGTATGATCTCCCCTCAATGGATCATGTGAGTAAGGTGGTGATTGACGAGAGCGTTGTAAAAGGGGAGGCAGAGCCGTTGCTCATTTATGAAAATCAGGAAACTAAGGCAGCATCCGATTAAAAAAGCATCGATAAGTTTTGAGGTTATTCTGTGGTGCCCTCGTTACGCCACTTGATTTTGGGTTTGGCACCCCCCATATAAAGAAACGGGGCCCTTCCTGCTTTGGCAATTCCCCATCGGCTGAGGTCTGCCTTTTGAAATTGTATTCTGACAATCAGCCGAAATCTAATTTCTAGCCTATTTTCCAATATATTGAGGTTTTCCAGCATGGAGAAAGACAGCACGAAAACCGATGTAGAGGTAGATGAGACCAAAGGGTTTTCTACACCGGTGTTACCATTGCGTGATGTCGTTGTTTATCCCTATATGGTGATTCCCCTCTTTGTTGGCCGGGAAAAATCCATTAGAGCACTTGAATCAGCTATTGAAACTAACCAACAGATATTGTTGGTCGCTCAGAAGAATCCTGCTCAGGACGATCCTCAGCCTGAAGATATTTACGGTATCGGGACCCTGGCGAATATCCTGCAATTGCTCAAACTTCCTGACGGAACGGTTAAGGTGCTTGTGGAAGGTAGCGAGCGCGCTCGAATTCGCCAATACACGAGCAGGGAAGATTACTTTTGCGCACAACTATTTCATTACAAAAATATTGGAGAGGATGATCGGGAAACAGAAGTCCTGAGCCGTTCTCTTCTCAACCAATTTGAGCAATACGTTAAACTCAATAAAAAAGTTCCTCCAGAAATTCTGTCTTCACTCTCGAGTATTGATGATTCGGGTCGTTTAGCAGATACCATTGCCGCCCATATGGCGCTTAAGATAGAGGAAAAGCAGGCTATTCTAGAAATTAATAATGTCCGGGAACGTCTGGAACATTTATTAGGGCTTCTAGAATCTGAAATCGATATCCTGCAAGTAGAAAAACGCATTCGTGGGCGCGTTAAGCGGCAGATGGAAAAAAGCCAGCGTGAGTATTACCTCAACGAACAAATGAAAGCTATCCAAAAGGAATTGGGTGAACTTGAAGATGTTCCCAACGAAATCGAGGAGCTCACCAATAAGATTGAAAATGCCGGTATGCCAAAGGAAGTTAAAGCCAAGGCAGTGGCCGAGCTGAATAAGCTGCAGATGATGTCGCCCATGTCGGCGGAAGCGACTGTAGTGCGCAATTATATCGATTGGCTGATTAGCGTGCCTTGGAAAAAACGGAATCGGGTTCGTTTGGATCTAGCCAAAGCGGAAACAGTGCTCGAGACCGATCACCACGGTTTAGAAAAAGTCAAGGAACGGATTCTTGAATATCTTGCTGTGCAGCAACGAGTTAAGCAATCTAAGGGCCCTATACTCTGCTTGGTAGGTCCTCCAGGGGTGGGAAAAACCTCTATTGCGCGTTCCATTGCCCGAGCAACCAACCGTAAATTTGTCCGCATGTCTTTGGGAGGAGTCCGGGACGAAGCGGAGATCCGGGGACATCGCCGGACCTATATTGGCTCAATGCCAGGCAAAATTATTCAGAATTTAGCAAAGAACGGTACTCGTAACCCTCTATTCTTGCTGGATGAAGTCGATAAGATGGCCATGGATTTTCGCGGCGACCCCGCATCGGCCCTATTAGAAGTCTTGGATCCAGAGCAAAATCACGCATTTAATGATCATTATCTAGAGGTAGACTATGACCTCTCCGAGGTCATGTTCGTGACTACTGCAAATACCTTAAATATTCCAGGGCCTCTACTTGACCGGATGGAAGTCATCCGAATCTCTGGTTACACAGAGGATGAAAAGGTCAACATTGCAACCCGCTATCTTATTCCAAAATCAATCAAAGCTAATGGCCTCAGGGAAGGTGAGCTTGCCATCTCTGATGCTGCTGTGAGAGATATTATCCGTTACTATACTCGCGAGGCTGGGGTCCGTAACTTGGAGAGAGAAATTTCCAAGATTTGCCGGAAAGTAGTCAAGCGAGTTCAACTGAAGCCAACGACCAAGAAAGTAACGGTTAATACTCGTAATCTGGACTCTTTCTTGGGGGTTAGGCAATATCGTTTTGGCCGGGCTGAGGAGCAGGATCGGGTAGGTCAGGTAACGGGGTTGGCCTGGACAGAAGTGGGAGGAGACTTGCTGACGATAGAGTCTGCGGTGATGCCTGGTAAAGGGAAAGCAACTTACACAGGCCAGTTGGGCGATGTCATGCAGGAATCAATTCAGGCGGCAACTACGGTAGTGCGTCACCGGGCTGAGCGATTGGGTGTTGATCCCGATTTTTATCAAAATTATGACATTCATATCCACGTGCCGGAAGGTGCCATTCCTAAGGATGGTCCGAGCGCTGGAAGCGGCATGTGCACAGCGTTGGTTTCTGCTCTAACCAATATTCCTGTACGTGCCAATGTGGCCATGACAGGGGAAATCACCTTACGGGGGGAAGTCTTGCCTATTGGTGGAGTGAAGGAAAAGCTGCTCGCAGCCTTGCGCGGTGGGATTGAAATCGTATTAATTCCGGAAGAAAATTGCAAGGATTTGGCTGAAATTCCTAAAAACATCACTCAAAACCTCGATATTCGCCCTGTTAAGTGGATCGAAGATGTGCTTGCGGTTGCTCTACAGCATATGCCGGAGGCCAAAAAGAGTAGTGATGACTCAATTCTGGACGAGGAAAAGAAAACGATAAGGCGCCGAGGGAAATCAGCCTCGGTAAGAACCCATTAAAATTAAAGTCTTGACAGTGTATTTACCGTGCTGGAGCAAAATCTAAAGCAACGGTTGGTTGGCGCGATGGTGTTGATAGGAATGGGGATCATTGTGATCCCTTTTCTGTTGGGGGAACCGTCCGAGATTGCCCTTGAACCTGAGCGCCAAGAGTCTGTGGGGGGGAAGGGGGATTCGTTATCTCAGATAGAGCTTCCATCAAACAAACGTGAAGATCCTGCGTTTGTTTCTGCGGTTAAGTTGTTGCCAGAAGAAGATAAGCGGGAATCGTCAAATCTTGAGGGACTCGACCAGGAGAGAAAGCTTTCTACGCCGCTGCCGGCTAGGGGGACCCCTTTGAGTTCCTTAACAGAATCACCCAATTCTGCCCCGCCTAGATCCCCGGAGGTTGTAAGGGGCTGGTTTATCCAAATAGGCAGTTTTACCCATCAGAAAAATGCGCTACGAATGCGCAATGATGCGGTTTCTTCTGGCTATAGGGCGTTTATAAAAACAGTAAAAAATGGGGCAAAGGCGGTTTATAAAGTTCGGGTAGGCCCGGAGAAGGATAAAGTGCGCGCTAAAAAACTTAAGGAAGAATTAGAACGGCAGCTGCAGATTAAGGCTTTTATTATCTCACCCTCCAAGGGTTGAATGGGGAATAAGGTCTTGATCTGGGTAGATTATTTAATTATTGGAATCGTTTTTATCTCGGGAGTTATCAGTTTGGCCAGAGGTTTTGTCAGGGAAACTTTATCCCTGGCTGCTTGGGTATTGGCTTTTTGGGTGGCTTTAGGTTTCTCACCCCAGGTTGCTGAGCAGCTAACTGAGCTGATTTCTGTTCCACCTTCACTGCGGTTAGTCATCGCCTTTTTTCTGCTCTTGCTGTTAACTTTGTTGCTTGCGGGGATAGTCAACTATCTCATTGTCAAATTAGTGCAAACAACGGGCTTAACGGGTACAGATCGAATGCTTGGCGTTATCTTTGGTATTACCCGAGGGGTAGCCATTGTGACGGTGCTGGTTCTCTTGGCTGGAATGACTCCAATACCCCAGGACCCATGGTGGCGGGATTCCCAATTGCTTAATTATTTTCAGGGACTAGCCCTTTGGGCACGGAGCTTCATGCCCCCTGATATCGCCGGACATATTCAATTTTAAATAACCCATTATGAGGGGATAGGAAAAAATGTGCGGTATCATCGGCATTGTGGGTAATGGGGAGGTTAATCAAACCCTGTATGATGGTCTCACGGTATTGCAGCATCGAGGGCAAGATGCGGCGGGTATCGTGACCTATGATAAAGGGCGGTTATATCTGCGTAAGGATAATGGCCTGGTTAAGGATGTTTTCCAGACCCGCCATATGTTGATGCTTAAGGGGAGCATGGGGATGGGCCACGTTCGTTACCCCACCGCAGGTTGTTCCTCCTCGGCTGAAGCCCAACCCTTTTATGTGAATTCCCCCTATGGCATTACTTTTGCCCACAACGGCAACCTTACTAACACTGAGGAACTAAAACAGGCCCTTTTCCAGGCAGATAGGCGGCATATTAATACCAACTCTGATTCAGAAGTATTACTTAATGTGCTTGCCCATGAGTTGCAGCAATTAAACAAAATGCGCATCATGCCGAGCGACCTGTTTACTGCAGTCAGCCAAGTGCACCAGCGTTGTCGGGGGGCATATGCGGTGGTGGCGATGATTGCGGGCTACGGTATCCTGGCTTTTCGGGATCCCTATGGGATTCGCCCTCTGGTTTTTGGCAAGCGTGAAGGATCGGGTAAAGCTGAATATATCGTGGCCTCTGAAAGCGTTGCTATTGACGCCCTGGGGTATAAATTAGTCCGCGATGTAGCGCCGGGGGAAGCCATTTTCATTGATATGAATGGTAAATTTCATGCCTGGCAGTGCGCCGATAATTCAATGTATTCCCCGTGTATTTTTGAATATGTTTATCTTGCCCGACCTGATTCGATGATCGATGATGTTTCGGTACATAAATCCCGCATGCGAATGGGAGAAAAACTTGCGCAGAAAATATTGCGAGAGCGTCCGGATCACGATATTGATGTGGTTATCCCCATCCCTGATACCAGTCGCAGTGCGGCTTTGCAGCTAGCCTATGCTTTGGGAGTTGTGTATCGAGAAGGATTCATCAAGAATCGCTACATTGGTCGGACCTTCATCATGCCTGGTCAGAAACAGAGAAAAAAGTCGGTCCGCCAGAAACTCAATCCCATTGATTTGGAATTTAAAGGCAAAAACGTGTTGCTCGTAGATGACTCCATCGTACGGGGGACCACCTCCCAACAGATCATCCAGATGGCGCGAGAGGCAGGTGCTCGCAAGGTGTATTTTGCTTCAGCTTCCCCTCCTGTACGCTATCCTAATGTCTATGGTATTGATATGCCCGCAGCGAGCGAATTAGTCGCCCATGGCCGTACTGAGCAAGAAGTTGCCAATATTCTAGGTGCCGATTGGCTAATCTATCAGGATTTACTAGACCTTATCGAAGCAGTTCGTAAGCGCAATCCTGCGCTTACTTGCTTTGACACTTCTTGTTTTACCGGCAATTATATTACTGGTGATGTCAATACTGAGTATTTAAAGCAGCTGGAAAACAATCGCTCGGATAGTGCTAAGTGGGTTCAGGAAGAACGTGACATGAATATCATTGAGCTTTATAACACGGCATAGTAATATTTTGACAGCATTGACGCCGCTCGCTAAAATTCTCCGTTTTGTTATATGGTGAAAAGCTTACCGGATCGTATATTGCCTTGGCAATTGGCCCGATCTGGTCGAACGCTTCAAGGGCAAGTACCCCTTGCCCAAATGCCGCAACTAGGACAGGAAATTCTTAATAGGCAAAGCGTTGCTGAAGTTGAGCTTGCATTTGACTGTGATGAGGGAGGTTGCTGCTTTGCCCAAGGGCGCATCAGGGCGGACCTACAGTTGGTTTGTCAACGCTGTTTGCAACCAGTAGAAATTGAGCTTGATACCCAAACAAAATTGGGATTAATGGTGGCTGAGTCGGAAATCCACCGTTGGCCTGATGAATATGAACCATGGATTGTAGAACCGGAAGAGACCGCATCCCTATGGAGCCTGGTGGAAGAGGAATTGCTTCTAGCTCTCCCCATCGTAGCCAGGCATCCTCTCGGTGAATGTCCTCAGGGTGAAGTCCCCCAATGGGTGGTAGATCAAGATAAAAAAGAAGAGCAAGGAACATCTCAGCAGGGGTCAAGCCCTTTTGCAGTCCTTAAAAATTTCAAAATTAAAGATAAGCGCGATCCATAAAATAGAGACGATGTGCGTCCACCCGTTTAAATTTAAGGAGCATTACCATGGCTGTTCAGCAAAACAAGAAAACCCCTTCTAAGCGGGGTATGCGCCGCGCCCATGATGGGCTGCGGAAACCTACTCTTTCTGTGGACGCCTCCTCTGGAGAAACCCACCGCCGGCATCATATTACGCCAGACGGTTATTACCGGGGTAAAAAGGTGCTGGTCAGTAAGGACGAGGCCGAAGCCGAAGAAGAATAAAGGCGCTCCAGCATTGACTGTAACAATTGCGTTAGATGCCATGGGGGGTGATCATGGCCCCCAGGTGGTGGTTCCTGCCGCACTCAAGGTCCTCTCTGAAATGGAGGACGTTAGATTGATTTTGACCGGGGACCAAGATCTGCTATGTAGCTTGGTAGCAGCACACCATGGGGAAATAGGGGCGCGTTTAATTATCCAACATGCCTCGCAAAAAGTTGAAATGGATGAGGCACCCTCTCAAGCTTTACGGGCTAAAAAAGATTCTTCCATGCGGGTTGCTATTAACCTAGTTAAGAACGGGAAGGCCGATGCCTGTGTCAGCGCTGGTAATACTGGTGCCTTAATGGCTATTGCCCGTTTTGTACTCAAGACTCTCCCTGGGATTGACCGACCTGCTATCGTTTCTGCTCTGCCGACAATCCAGGGGCATTGCTACATGTTAGACTTGGGTGCTAACGTGAATTCCAGTGCTGAAAATCTATATCAGTTTGCATTGATGGGTTCGGTATTGGCCAATGCCATTGATAATGTTCCGGAACCGTCGATCGGGCTATTAAATATTGGCACTGAAGTCATTAAAGGTAATGAACAAATCAAACAGGCAAGCCGTATGCTCGCTCAGAGTCATTTGAACTATGTGGGATTTGTCGAGGGGGATGATGTCTACGAAGGCCGTGTTGATGTGGTTGTCTGTGACGGTTTTGTAGGAAATGTGGCATTAAAATCCAGCGAAGGGGTCGCACGAATGGTCCGCCATTACCTGCGGGAGTCCTTCCAACGCAACTTTTTTACCCGCCTTGTGAGTCTCCTTGTTCGACCAGTACTGAAGACTTTTCGAGAGCGAATGGATCCCCGTCGCTACAATGGAGCTAATTTGCTAGGGCTTAATGGGGTGGTCATAAAAAGCCATGGTGGGGCAGATATGACAGCTTTTGCCCACGCCATCCGCATTGCTGTAATTGAGGCCCGTAAGGACGTGCCGAAACACATCAGTGCCCATATAGAGCCGTGGTTGTTAGAAGGGCAAGCAGTTTGAGTTATGCTCGTATCATAGGAACCGGTGGGTTTCTTCCTGAAAGAATCCTCACTAACGCCGATTTAGAGCGGATGGTGGAGACCTCTGATCAGTGGATTACTGAACGGACGGGAATCAAAAGGCGGCATGTGGTCGATCCTGGGCAAACCGCTTGCGATCTTGCTGAATTAGCCACTCGGCGGGCCATTGAAGCGGCGGGTATCTCACCCCAGGAGATTGATCTTATCGTGGTGGCTACCACCACTCCTGACCGGGTCTTCCCTAGCACTGCCTGTTTGCTCCAACAACGATTGGATATCCATGGCTGTGCTGCTTTTGATATCCAGGCCGTTTGTACAGGTTTTGTCTATGCCTTAGGTGTGGCTGAGAAATTTATTCGTACCGGTAGCGCTCGAACTGCCTTGGTCGTGGGAACTGAGACCTTATCTCGCATCGTCGACTGGACTGATCGCACTACTTGTGTGCTTTTTGGCGATGGTGCAGGAGCGGTCGTGCTTCAAGCCAGCCCAGAACCTGGAATACTTTCAACCCACCTTCATGCGGATGGTAGTTACCAACAACTCCTGACTGTACCGGCTGGTATTTCTGAAGCCTATGAGCTGCTGAAGCAAGGAGAGGCTTTTATTCAGATGCAAGGAAATGAGGTTTTCAAGATGGCGGTCCGAACTTTGGAGCGCATTGTTGAGGAAACGCTAGCAGCCAATAGTATGGATCAGCAGGAAATTGATTGGCTTATTCCTCACCAGGCTAATATCCGAATTATTGCCGCTACTGCTAAAAAGCTCAATCTTCCCATGGAACGGGTTGTCGTTACTGTTGATGCCCATGGTAATACCTCTGCGGCCTCTGTTCCTCTAGCCCTTGATATCGCGGTCCGTGATGGGCGTATTAAGCGGGGAGACACGCTTCTCCTTGAAGCCTTTGGCGGTGGCTTCACCTGGGGCTCCGCTTTGCTAATGTATTGAAATAAAGATGAATAAATTAGCGTTTGTGTTTCCGGGACAGGGTTCTCAAGCCCTGGGGATGTTAGCTGACCTGGCCGAATCCCAACCTCAAGTCCGAGAGACCTTTACCCAAGCCTCTGCCATTCTTGGATATGATCTGTGGCAGTTGGTGCAGGCAGGACCTGAAGAGGACTTGAACCGCACTGACTACACTCAGCCTGCCATGTTGGCGGCGGGGGTGGCTGTTTGGCGGGTTTGGCGCGCCGCAGGAGGACAGTGCCCAGCTTTTATGGCGGGACACAGTTTAGGAGAGTATACGGCATGGGTGTGTGCCGGAGCCATTGAGTTTGAAGCAGCGGTAGGGTTGGTTGCCGATCGAGGGCGTTATATGCTGGAGGCCGTACCGCAAAAGGAAGGAGCAATGGCTGCTATTCTTGGCCTTTCTGATGAAGCGGTCAAAAATATTTGCAAACAAACTGCCCAGGGTCTGGTCATAGAAGCTGTTAATTTTAATGCCCCGGGCCAAGTGGTGATCGCAGGGCACGCTGAGGCGGTTAACCGAGCAGTAGAAGAGGCCCGGGAAGTTGGAGCAAAGCGGGCTGTGACTCTTTCGGTGAGTGTTCCTTCCCATTGTCGACTTATGGAGCCGGCGGCAGAGCGGCTTCGCCAACGCCTCTCAGACTTTGCTATTAAAACACCGTCTATTCCCGTAGTGAATAATGTAGATGTGGCTGTTAACCAAACTCCAGAGGCTATCGGTGATGCTCTAACTCGCCAGTTGGATCATCCCGTACGTTGGGTGGAAACGATAGCTTGGCTAAAGTCCCAGGGGGTAAGCACGTTGGTTGAATGTGGGCCCGGTAAGGTGTTGACGGGGTTAATCAAGCGAATTGATAAGAGTATGGCAGCATTGCCAGTTCACGACCCGGCCAGCCTTGAGAAAGCACTGAAAATAGTTGGAGAAGCATAATCAATGAAATTGGAAGGCAAAGTTGCTTTAGTGACAGGAGCAAGTCGAGGTATCGGCCGGGCTATTGCCGAGGCACTTGCTCTCCAAGGAGCGACAGTTGCTGGAACGGCCACATCAAAAGCAGGTGCAGATGGGATTACTGCTTTTCTTGCAGACCAGGGGTGGTCAGGTGTCGGTGTGGTCTTAGATGTTTCCGAGCCCACCTCAATTGATTCAGCCCTAGCTGCAATAGTAGAGCAGCTAGGTGCCCCTGCTATTTTGGTAAATAATGCCGGCATTACCCGCGATAATTTACTAATGCGCATGAAGGATGAGGAATGGGAGGCCATCCTGAATACCAACTTGACTTCTGTTTACCGCCTTTCGAAGGGGTGTATTCGAGGTATGGTGAAAGCCCGTTGGGGACGTATTATTAATATCACCTCGGTAACGGGGGTGATGGGAAATGCCGGGCAAACCAATTATGCCGCCGCAAAAGCGGGCATGATAGGATTTACCAAAGCTCTTGCGCGAGAGGTGGGAGCGCGTGGAATTACCGTTAATACTGTGGCGCCAGGCTTTATCGATACGGACATGACACGTGCTTTGGACAACTCTCAGCGAGAGGGATTACTGGCGCAAATTCCGCTGAACCGGTTAGGCAATGCCCAAGAGGTTGCGGCTGCAGTGGCTTTTCTTGCAAGCCCAGAGGCGGGCTATATTACGGGGGAAACCTTGCATGTCAATGGCGGACTCTATATGACTTAGTTGTGTTTGTGATACTTGAGATCACATTATCTTGTCGCTTTAGGGGGTTACCGATAAACTAGCACCCGCAGTTAAGTCTGCGAGACTGTCTTTTGGAGGAATAAATTGTTATGAGTGACATAGAAACCCGAGTTAAGGAAATCGTGGTTGAACAGCTGGGAGTGAATTCCGATGAAGTGGCTAATGAGTCATCTTTTGTAGATGATCTTGGTGCTGATTCACTAGATACTGTAGAGCTTGTAATGGCGCTGGAAGAAGCGTTTGAGTGTGAAATTCCCGATGAAGAAGCGGAGAAAATTTCCACTGTTCAAGAAGCGATTGACTACATCAAAGAACGTCAAGGGTAAACATACTACTCATTAATCCGTAGTAAGAGGCCAGGCCGTATCATGGAAACACCGTAATGCGGCCGCGTTTCTTTATTTAAAAGGGGGTAATTTGTTGTCTGACAGGCGGGTTGTCGTTACCGGTCTCGGTACTGTTTGTCCAATGGGGTTGAGTGTTGAAGAATCTTGGACCAACATCTTGGCGGGTAAAAGTGGTATTGGACCCATTACCCATTTTGATGTTTCAAGTTTTTCTGTCCGTTTTGGGGGTGCGGTAAAGGGATTTGATGTGAGCCATTATCTTCCCCTTAAAGATGCCCGTAAAATGGA
This sequence comes from Nitrosococcus halophilus Nc 4, assembly GCF_000024725.1. Classification (NCBI taxonomy): domain Bacteria; kingdom Pseudomonadati; phylum Pseudomonadota; class Gammaproteobacteria; order Chromatiales; family Chromatiaceae; genus Nitrosococcus; species Nitrosococcus halophilus. Next base: position 3,198,665 of record NC_013960.1, read on the forward strand.
CCCCTTTATTCACTACGGTATTGCGGCATCTAAACAGGCCATTGAAGATGCGGGGTTAGAAATCAATGAAGCCAATGCCATCCAAGTAGGGGTTGCCATTGGTTCAGGGATTGGTGGCTTGCACGGGATTGAGTTGGGACATGGAGCGTATCTCCAAGGGGGGCCACGAAAGATTTCTCCCTTTTTCGTGCCGAGCAATATCATTAACATGATTGCCGGGAATTTATCTATCCTTTATGGGATGAAGGGCCCTAATATCGCTATTGTGACTGCCTGTACTACGGGAACCCACAATATCGGTGAGGCGATGCGTATCATCCAGCGTGGTGAGGCGGAAGTTATGATTGCCGGTGGTGCTGAAATGGCCACTTCTCCTACCGGACTGGGTGGTTTTGCCTCTGCCCGTGCCTTGTCCACCCGCAATGAAGATCCAGAAATTGCCAGCCGTCCTTGGGATAAAGACCGGGATGGTTTTGTCCTCAGTGATGGGGCGGGAGTTGTCGTCCTGGAAGAGTTAGAACATGCTAAGCGACGAGGGGCTCAAATCTACGCTGAGGTAGTGGGCTTTGGGATGAGCGCTGATGCCTATCATATGACTCAGCCACCGAAAGATGGAGAGGGCGCTGCCCGGTGCATGGCGAATGCGTTGAAGGATGCTCATCTCAATGGGGAAGAAGTGGATTATATCAATGCTCATGGCACTTCAACGCCTGCTGGTGATCGGGCCGAAACTTTAGCGGTTAAAGCTGTTTTAGGAGATTATGCCGAAAAGGTTGCGGTGAGCTCTACCAAGTCAATGACGGGGCATTTGCTAGGTGCTGCCGGAGGGCTTGAGGCCATATTCTCGGTGTTGGCTATCCGTGATCAAGTTGCCCCTCCCACCATTAATATCTTTAATCTCGATCCGGAATGTGAAGGGCTAGATTATGTGCCGAATACCGCTCGAGAGATGAAGATTGAAACGGTTATCTCTAACTCTTTTGGCTTTGGTGGCACCAATGGATCTTTGGTCTTCCGCCAGTTAAAGTAAACTTCTCGTTTGTGGAGGTCTGCTTTATCTCCAATGATCCTTATCAATGGCCGGGTGACCTCTGAGATTGAGGTTGCTGATCGAGGCCTGCACTATGGCGATGGGTTATTTGAGACTATTGCTGTCTGTAAGGAACGTGCTGTACTTTATGCCGCCCATTTAAGGCGGTTAGAGGAAGGTTGCCGCCGTTTGGCAATAGCGGTACCTAAGCGGGAAGTCCTTGATAAGGAGGTAGCTAATCTCTGCCAGGGGATCTCCCAGGGGGTGCTGAAAATTATCGTGACTCGGGGAAGCGGAGGTCGCGGCTATCGGCCACCCCCCCAACCTCAACCAACCCGCATTCTTTCCATGCATCCCTGGCCAGATTATCCGGCGGTTTCTAGTGAGTACGGGATAACTCTTCGAATTTGCCGGACTCCTTTAGGCCACAATCCCTACTTAGCGGGAATCAAGCATCTTAATCGGTTAGAACAGGTATTAGCCCGAAGCGAGTGGGATGATCCAATGATCCCTGAAGGGGTGATGCTAGACTCTCAAGGGTACGTTATCGGGGGAACCATGAGCAACCTCTTCATTGTCCGAGAGGGTAATCTGCAAACGCCTGATTTAATTAGCTGTGGGGTAGCCGGAGTTATGCGGGGGTTTATCTTGGAACAGGCCCTCCCATTGGATTTAAAAGTGACGGAATATTCATTGACACTGGCGGATCTCAAAAGCGCAGAAGAGGTTTTCGTCTGTAATAGCTTAATGGGACTATGGCCCGTACGCCGTTTTGAGGAAACCCAATATCCGTTAGGGCCAGTGACCCAGCGCTTGCGGCAACGAATTCATAGCCAACTTTCCTGGGGTTGTTAAAAGAATAGGCAAGCCAGCGATATCATGCGCAAATCTTTTCTCTTTTCATTGGTCTTTTTAGGTTTTAGCATGGGATTGTTGGTGCTGTGGGTAAAGTTTGAATATGACCGTTTTTACCATACTCCACTTAAAGTAGGCCAGGAAGGTTTGCACCTGGTAGTTCCGAGCGGTGCTACAGTGCGCTCTGTGGCTACTGAACTCCACCAAAGGGAAGCCCTAGAGTACCCACTCTACTTGGTATTATTAGCCCGCTGGCAGGGGGTGGCTCGAGATATTAAGGCCGGTGAATATGATGTTCAACCGGCAACGACACCGCCGCAATTTCTGCGCCAAATCGTGGCAGGTAAGGTCAAGCAATACAGCTTGACCTTGGTGGAAGGATGGACTTTTTCGCAAGTGATGAAGGCGGTCCAAAATAGCCCTCATCTTCGGCAAACTTTGGGAGAAATACCCGTCTCTGAGATTATGAAGCGTCTCGGTTATCCTCAAGAACATCCCGAAGGGAGGTTTTTCCCTGATACTTATTTCTTTCCTCGAGGCACCACTGATGTGGACTTTTTACAGCGAGCATACCAGCTCATGGCAGAACATCTGGCGCGGGAATGGGGGGATAGAACCCCTGGACTTCCTTATCAGAACTCCTATGAAGCCTTGATTTTGGCCTCTATCGTGGAACGGGAAACGGCATTACCTGAAGAACTGTCTTTGGTTGCTGGAGTATTCACCCGGCGTTTGCAAAAGGGAATGCGTCTACAAACCGATCCAACGGTTATTTACGGTCTAGGGGAGCGGTTTGATGGGGACTTGCGGCGTCGAGATTTAAGGGAAGACACGCCTTATAATACTTATACCCGTTCGGGGCTTCCTCCTACGCCTATTTGTATGCCTAGTCTCGGAGCCCTAAAAGCGGCATTGCGTCCTGCCGGGGGAGAAGCCTTATACTTTGTTGCCCGGGGGGATGGTAGCCATTATTTCTCCGCGACCTTTGAAGAGCATAGGGCGGCAGTGCAAACTTATCAGCTGGATAGAAATTAAGCGCCTATGGGCAGAGGTTGTTTTATCTCGGTTGAAGGCATCGAGGGAGCAGGAAAAAGCACCCAGTTGAAATTTATTCAACAATTACTTGAGAGCGCTGGTAAAGCCGTTACCGTTACCCGTGAACCCGGTGGCACTCCCCTAGGAGAGCAGATCCGAACGTTATTATTGACGCCAAGGTTGGAGGGGATGTCCGCCGAAACAGAACTCCTACTAATGTTTGCGGCCCGTGTTGAGCATGTGCGACAAGTGATTTCTCCCGCTCTAGCGAGGGGAAGATGGGTGCTTTGTGATCGCTTTACAGGTGCCAGCTACGCTTACCAAGGTGGGGGACGGGGGTTGCCTCTAGCCCGCATTGAAGCACTTGAACATTGGGCGCTAAATCATTTGCGTCCCGATCTGACCCTTTTGCTTGATGTCCCGGTTGGGGTGGGGTTACAGCGGGCGGCAAGTCGTCGCCAACAGCCGGATCGTTTTGAACAAGAGCAGGCTGGTTTTTTTGAATGTGTCCGTAAGGCCTATCTTTCTTTAGCTAAGGAGCGGGTGGATGAGTTTCGCTTGATTGATGCCTCCATGCCTTTACCAGAAGTACAAGAGGCTATTCAACAGGTCATTATGGCATTTATAGAGGCCAATCAGGGTGCCTGAACTTTATCCGTGGCAGCGATTTCATTGGAATAGCCTGATGGCCTCCCAGGCTAGAAAACGCATGCCCCATGCCCTCTTGCTGGCAGGGCCCGTGGGAATGGGGAAACGTGATTTTGCAGCCAACTTAGTTCAAGCCTTGTCCTGTGAAGACCCCCAAGAGGGGGGACAAGGCTGTGGCTTCTGCTCTGGGTGTCGCCTGCAACGTGCTGGCAGCCATCCTGACAATATGAATCTATTTCCCCAGGAAGGAAGACAAACGATTTCGGTGGATCAGATCCGACAAGTCCAAACCCACTTAGCACTCAAGGCGCGGCAATCAAACGTTAAGACGGTCACAATCTTACCCGCTGAGGCAATGACCTTGAATGCTGCCAACAGCCTGCTTAAAGTCTTGGAAGAGCCTCCTGGCAAGACTGTTCTGATCCTCGTTACTGCTATAGTTTCACGACTTCCCATGACTATCCGCAGCCGCTGTCAGCGGTTGTTGTTTTCACCCCCCCATCAGGAAGAGGCGCAATTATGGCTGCGGCAGCGACTACCTTCCTCTAGAGAGCGGGAACTGAAGATCTTGCTAACTCTGGTAGGGGGGGCTCCCTTGCGAGCTTTGCAATACGCCGAACAGGATTTTTTATCGCTCCGCAAGCATTTTATTAAAAATCTTTTTTTCCTGGCCCAAGATAAGGCGGATCCTCTTGAAATAGCCCAGAATCATCTTAAGAACGATTTAGGAGAACCGCTATATTGGATGTCTACGTTGGTGGGAGACATCCTCCGTCTCAAAAGCGGAACCTCTGGAAAATTTCTAGTGAACCACGATATTGCCGATTCACTCCAGTTACTTGCTGAAAGGACAGATTTCAAAATGCTGTTTGCGTTGTTAGAGAAAATCGATCGCGATCTGTGGCTGTGGAAAGGGCAGATCAGTGTCAACCCCCAGCTCCTCCTAGAAGGGTTATTGATCCAATGGTTTTGGTGTTTTAGCGAGGTTAATCATGAGTATACCTAACCGGCCAGGCTCTCCACCTCCTCGGCAAGGAATATTATCCTTGACTATCAAAGATACCAACGCCCTCTATCATGCTTATATTCCCTTCACTAAAAATGGGGGCTTATTCATCCCAACGAGTAGAAATTATCGTATTGGGGACGAAGTTTTCATGCTTCTTACTTTAATGGAAGAAACCGAAAAGATCCCTGTTGCCGGTAAGGTGGTTTGGATTACCCCTCGGGGAGCTCAGGGTAATCGGGCTGCTGGAATTGGCGTTCAATTTAATGATATTAATGGAGGTGCGGCTCGTGCCAAAATTGAAGATTATCTGGCCGGGATGCTCAAGTCTGAAAAACCGACTCATACTATGTAAGTGGGCTTAGTTAGTCATTATCATTTTAAAAGTGATAAAATGGCTGTTGAAAGTTAAATGATTCTCTGCCAAATAACCAGTGATAAAGCTCTATGTTGGTTGATTCCCATTGCCATCTGAATTTGCTCGATTTGTCCCCCTTTGGTGGTTCGGTCCACCCTGTAGTGGCAGAAGCCCGGGAAGCTGGGGTGAATCACATGCTCTGTGTCTCGGTGGACCTAGAAACTTTTCCTGATATTCGTGGGTTGGCGCAGGAATACCCTGAAGTATCCGCCTCCGTTGGGGTACACCCCAATACGTGGGGAGGCACTGAACCCACTGTAGAGCAGTTAGTAGAGTTGGCAACTACTCCAGAGGTCGTTGCGATTGGGGAGACGGGTCTGGATTATTTTCGTAGCGAAGGGGATTTGGAATGGCAGCGTGAACGGTTGCGAGTCCACATTGCGGCGGCAAAGGGGTGTGGAAAACCGCTTATTATCCATACCCGACAAGCAAAAAAAGATACCTTGCGTATTCTGCAAGAAGAGGATGCCGGTGAAGCGGGGGGGGTATTTCACTGTTTTACCGAAGATTGGGAAATGGCAAAGGAGGGGCTAGACCTAGGGTTCTATATTTCTTTTTCCGGAATTGTTACCTTCCGCAGTGCTAGTGCTTTGCAAAAAGTGGCGTCCCAAGTTCCGGCTGATCGTTTGTTAATAGAAACCGATTCTCCTTATCTAGCGCCAGTACCCCACCGGGGAAAACCCAACCAACCGGCTTATGTCCGTTATGTAGCTCAATGCATTGCCGAGCTGCGAAAAACCTCGGTGGCGGATATTGAAGATCTAACGGCAGAGAACTTCTTTTCTTTGTTCTCTAGAGCGGAACCTGTCTGAGAATTGATCAGAGGAGAAAGTGATGGAAAAGCAGGATAAACAGTTAATATACATCGTTGGAGTGATAGCTCTATTTATTATTTTAATGGTTATAGTGGGTATCACCCAAATGGGAGGTGGAGGAGAAAAAGAGGTTCAATTGATTGATCCCCAGTTACTTCAAGAGGAAATTGAGCGAGCAAAAGACAATTAGATTAGATATCACGCTCTGGAAATTCAGAGACTAGCTCCAAAGCTTGCTTAAGCCCCTCCTTGGGGGTGTAGAAATGGGGGGAGAAACGGATGCCGCCCCCCCGGTGGGCGCAGACCACGCCTTGTTCCATCAAATAGCGGTGGAGGGCGGCGGGGTCTGCGCCCTGGCGTTTGAAAGTGACAATACCGGAACGTCTCTCCAGGGAAGCAGGGGATAATAATTGGAGTTCGGGTTCTTTCTGGATCTGCTCGATGAGATAGGTTGAATTCGCAAGCACAGCCTGTTCCACATGGGCTATTCCTACCTTATCGAGTAACAAGCTCAAACTTCCCTTAAGTGCGATAATCCCTATCGTATTGAGACTACCACATTCAAATCGTCGCGCAGAACGGGCGATGCTCCAGTCCTTGCGGTTGTAATCTCCCATAGCTTCCACCATATGCCACCCAAATTGATGGAGTTTTAGCTTTTCTCGTGCTTCAGGTCGGCTATAGAATATTCCCATACCTTCTGGCCCCAGCATCCATTTATGACCATCAGCAACCACGAAATCGGCTTGGTTGGCTTGGCAGTCAAAACTTAGTGCCCCTAAGCTTTGAATAGCGTCAACACAAAATAAGAGACCTCGCTGCCGACAAAACCGGCCTAGCTTCTCCAAATCCATCTTCAATCCGGAAGCGTATTGAACGGAACTGATAGTTAATAATTGGGTACGTTCATCTACTTGAGCTAGCAAGGAGTCCTCAGGGGTCAGTTCCGCGTTCAGATTGGCCTCGCGTAATTCTACATCTCGTTCAGCTAGCGCTTGCCAAGGGATGCGATTAGAAGGAAATTCTTGATCGCTAGTTACAATGTTGTCACCAGGCTGCCATTCCAAGCCGCTAGCAATGATAGATAAGCCTTCTGAAGTGTTTTTAATCAGTGCAATATCGTCTATTGAAGGGGCGTTAATCAAATGGCAAGCCAATTCTCGCAGTTGCTTTTCCGTTTCTACCCAACGGGAGTAATACCGAGCTCCTGTCGTGGCATTTTCTTCAGCAAAACGCTTGACGGCCTCCGCGCTCTGTTGAGGCCAAGGTGCAACGGCGGCGTGATTAAGATAAATAAGCCCTTTTTGTTGAGGGAATTGGTCTGCGTAATTTTTCTTCATTATTTATAATTTAACATAATATATATTATGCGAACTCCAGAAAGTTCTCAATCAATCCGGAAAATATTCCGCCTCGAGAATCTGTTTCCAGGTCCAGCCAGTTTGCTCGAAGGTGGCAAGTTTCCTCGCCAAATTCAAAAATCCGTGGACGTAAACTAGGATTGTCCTTCAATACACCTTTCACGGCTACCCGCTGCTCTTTGATAGTTAATTGCCAGCTCTTACCCCGCCGTTGTGGCTGATACTGCCATTTAAGTAGATGCCCTAGCAGCACGGTCAATCGGTTTTTGAGTTCTCGCCGTTCACCGCCTGCCATATCCTCCAGTTCCTCAGCCACTTGTTCTAACTCCTGCGGGGTTAATAAACCGGCTCTAGCCCGTTGGGCGGCATTCAATGCCCAAGCGTGAAAATCTTGTTCAGGGGAAAGCTCCTGGTGTGTCATCTCTGCTCTCCTTAATCTCAAGAATCTCAAGTTATCACTTACCCCAGATGCCAAAACATATCTCCATGGCTATGAAGAAGATATATAACGGTGGCCCCGAATGGTTAATAAGAACGGGGTCGTCTCAATGGTGGCATCGTTGCGTCGTAGTCGCAACCCTGTTGGTGGTGGTTCCTCTGGAAGAGGCCGAAGGCGAGGAAGATTATCATAACGAGATGCTGGATAAAAAATGGGTAGAACCGCCCGCTTTTGTGCCCGCCGTGTTATTCCCTCCTCTGTGGACCAGGCAATATTAGCTCGAGGGTGAATATGGGGAGGATTGACAATGGCTAGACGTTCGTTAGGATCACATTGGCCTAAACGACGCAGGTCTTCTTCAATTAGGAGGGAATTACCTTGAGCTTTTTCAAGGCGCGCTTCTAAACGGTGCCGCGCCTCTGTGATATCGATGCTCTCAATTTTTGGTAAGCGACTCCAAACGAAACTTACTGATTCTGGTATTTGTTCTAGGATAACAAGCTTTCGTGTTGCCTGTCGGCGATGTAAACGGGCATGTCCCAAAGATGCTAGAGCAATTTTAATTAAAGGTCGCAATACAGAAATACCTGTTTCTTGATCTTGTTCTTCGATTTTAATGCCATCCATGTTTTTTAAAGCTTGCTGCAAGGCGACTTTAGTTTCATTAACATGGTGAACGGTTTTTAGGGTGGTAGCAGAAACCCCTACTAGAGCGGGGCATATGCGTGTGGAAACCGGATCCTGTCCATCCTGATAATCAATTGCAGTGACTATTTGACGGAGTTGTATACGGGACTTATTGGGGTCTTTTTCGTGCCATACCCATAGGGGATAGCCCTCTTCTTCCCTTAAGGATTGATCAAGTATCCTTAGATGGCTTTCTAAGCGATTCATTGCAGTAGCAAGGACAGCGCGAAGTTGACTGTGTATCATAAAGGCGTATTTCTAATTTAAGATGTATCTACTGGGGATTCCGATCCTATCATGCAAGAGATATAATAGAACAGTAATTATGTTTGATTTATCTTAATAACCTCCTCAATTTATTTGCGTTATTATATAAATCGCTATCTCAGTTCTTCTAGGAGGCAGGAGAATGTCAGCATGGTATTTCGCCTATGGCGCCAATATGCTTACTGATGTTCTGGTGCGGCGTCGAGGTATTATTCCCCTTTCCAGCGAACAAGCTCGTCTTGATGGATATCAACTCGTCTTTAACCAACCTGGATTACCCTATATCGAACCTTGTTTCGCCAGCATTCAACCTACACGAACAGATTGCGTATATGGCGTTCTCCATCATTTAACGGCTCATACTGCCACCCAAATAGATCGGTTCGAAGGTCGAGGCTATCAGCGTCTTATGATTAAAGTTGAAGGTGCAAAAAGTGGTTGGATAAGTGCCTGGGCCTACCAAAGTTCCCGTCCCATAGAAGGCCGTCGCCCCTCACGACGCTACCGTGACTTGTTGATTGCCGGTGCCCAGGAGTTTAATCTCCCCCAAGAATACATCGCTTACCTAAAGCAAATCCCGTATAGTGATTTTCCTCTTATTTCCAGACTCTTACCGCCCCTTATAGAAGTGATTGAACGGACCAAGCGAAGGAGTACTTCATGAGCACAACCCAACAAAACAAACGCATTGAAACCGACAGTATGGGTGAAATCGAGGTACCCGCCGATCGGTATTGGGGCGCCCAAACCCAGCGCTCGTTGATTTATTTTTCCATTGGTCAGGATTTTATCCCCCAGGAAGTGATAGAAGCTTTTGGACTCATCAAAAAGGCAGCTGCCTTAACCAATGCAGAACTAGGTAAGCTATCAAAGGAGAAAGCCCACCTTATTGCCCAAGCGGCAACAGAAATTGTGGATGGTAAGTTCGAAGGCCATTTCCCATTGCGGGTTTGGATGACGGGGAGCGGGACTCAAGCAAATATGAACGTCAATGAGGTCATCGCCAACCGGGCTATTGAGCTTGCCGGAGGGGTCAGGGGCAGCAAAGAGCCTATCCATCCCAATGATCATGTCAATTTGTCTCAATCTTCTAACGACACTTTCCCCACCGCGATGCATATTGCCTCAGCCAAAGCTATCCAAGCCCGGCTGCTTCCCCAAGTGCGAAGGCTGCGCGATGCCCTCTATCAAAAAGCAGAGGAATTTGAAGGGATTGTTAAAATTGGGCGCACTCACTTGCAAGATGCCGTCCCTTTAACCCTGGGGCAAGAATTTTCTGGCTACGTGGCCCAACTAGATGATGATCTCAAACGGATTGAAATGGCCTTACCTGGGCTCTATGAGTTAGCCATCGGCGGGACCGCTGTGGGTACCGGCTTAAATGCTCCCCCTCAATTTTCTGAACGGGTCAGTGCCTACCTTAGTAAATTTACCGGCCTTCCCTTTGTTCCCGCAAGCAATAAATTTGCCGCCTTAGCCGCCCATGATGGGATGGTAATGGCCAGCGGAACCCTGCGGGTATTAGCTTGCTCCCTAATGAAAATCGCCAATGATATTCGCTGGTTAAGTTCCGGACCCCGCTGCGGATTGGGCGAACTCCTATTACCGGCCAATGAACCCGGCTCTTCCATCATGCCTGGAAAAGTCAACCCCACCCAGTGCGAAGCGATGACCATGATAGCGGCACAAGTCATGGGTAATGATACCGCCATTGGGATTGCCGGCTCCCAAGGTAACTTTGAACTTAACGTTTTCAAGCCCATGCTGGTCTTCAACCTACTCCACTCCATCACGCTTCTAACAGACGGTTGCCACAATTTCACCCGCTTTTTGGTAGAAGGGCTCAAAGCAAACCGAGCCCAGATTGCACGCTATGTAAACCAATCCCTCATGTTAGTGACCGCATTGACCCCCGAGATTGGTTATGACCAAGCGGCAAAAGTCGCCCACTACGCCCTCGAAAAAGAAGTTTCCCTTAAACAAGCCTGTTTAGACCTCAAGGTATTGTCAGCCGAAAAGTTTGACGCCATTGTGCAACCGGCTAAGCTTGCCCATCCTTTTGAGTAACCCCTCCCTGGGAGGTTGGGGGGGATACGCGCCCTATGCGGGTGCCTCCCCCTCAAAGCCATTTCCAAGTGCCCTCTAAAGCTAAAGCAGAATTTAAAATATAGCTAAAACAATCAGTTGAAATCCCCCACTCTAGTGGTTTAAATCAACCGCTTTATTGGATTTCCAAATCTCGTTAACTGGCTTCTATTACCTCACTTTTTCTGAGTATTTAGTGAGTTATCCCTCGTCTTATAAAGCTGGCACAGAAGTCGCATTAAAAGAAAAGGTTCTCGTAGCCCTGTTATACCCATTCGCTTTGACAGGCCTAAATTGGCTTCCTCCTTCTACGAAAGCCATCTAGGGACAGAAACAGCAGGGCATGAAAAGCGACCAATGAGGTATTTATTAAATAAACATCAATAAAGACGGGATCATTAAAAGATGGCACAGCACACTGAAACCCTTAATATTCCTAAAACAGGTTTTGCTGGCTTAAGAGAAAACCTGGCCGCTGATTTAAGGGCGGGACTCAGTATTTCCCTGATTGCATTACCCTTAAGTTTGGGAATTGCACTAGCGTCCGGTTTTCCACCCATGGCGGGCCTAATTGCAGCTATTATCGGAGGCATGCTCGTTTCTCGCATCAACGGCTCCTATGTCACCATCAATGGACCGGCAGCCGGATTGATTGTAGTGAACCTGGCAGCCATTGAAAGCCTTGGTCAAGGAGACCCCCAGGCGGGATACCTCTATGCTCTAGCCGCTATTTTTGTGGCAGGCATTTTGGTTTTCCTCATTGGCGCGGCCAAAGCCGGAAAACTGGCGGATATTTTCCCCACTTCGGTTATTCACGGCATGTTGGCTTACATTGGGGTAGTCATCTTTGCCAAGATGATTTTCAAAATGCTGGGGGCAATTCCAGAAGTAGAGAAAATTTTAGGCTCTGATGTCCTTGGAACCATTGCCGCCATTCCCCAAGGTTTGGCTGATATGCTTCCCTCTGTCGCCATAGTGGGGGGTATTTCTTTGCTGATCATGGCGCTTCACCCCCTAATCAAGATCAAATTTATTCAGCTCATCCCGGCTCCCCTGTGGGTGCTGCTCTTTGCAATTCCAGCAGGTGCAGCCCTAAACCTGGGGACCCTGCAAGAGCAGCTAAATCTTGGAGAGGGAAATGAATTACTCCTTACCTTACCTGGTAATCCCCTGGATGCAGTGGCTTGGGTAGGAGGATTTAGCCCCGATTTTGGTAAAATTATGAGTGGCGCCTTCTGGTACGCTGTTATCAGCATCGGCTTGGTTACGGCCATCGAATCGGCCCTGAGCACCAAAGCCGTGGATCAAATAGATCCCTATCACCGGCACTCGGATATCAGCAAAGACCTACGTGGAGTGGGTGCGGGGGGTGCTGTTTCCGGCCTCCTTGGCGGCTTGCCCATGATTGCTGAAATTGTCCGTAGTAAGGCTAATGTTCTGATGGGAGCCAGAACTGGCTGGTCTAACTTTTTTCACGGTACCTGTATTTTAATTTTTATTTTTGCGTTGGCCCCGGTAATGCAAATGATCCCCATTTCAGCTTTGGCGGCCATGATGGTATTTGTGGGATATAAGCTAGCTTCTCCCGCCGAATTTATTCATACCTACAAAATTGGACGGGATCAACTCCTCTATTTCCTGGTCACTCTAATTACCTGTATTTTCACTAACCTGCTGGTAGGGGTTTTCGTCGGCGTTATCTTTAAATTCTTCTACGAGTGGTTCATCATAGGAGCCCCTGCTTCCACCCTCTTTGTGCCCAGCCTAACTGTGGATAAGGCTAGTGAGAGCGAGTATCAGGTACACGTGAAAAAAGGAGCGATGTTTACCAATTATCTCTCTTTCAAACGTCAGTTAGATAAACTGCCCAAAGGTAAGAAAATCGTCGTCGATTTTTCCGAAGCGAAAATGGCGGACTTTACTACCCAGAGCGCTTTGAATCACTACGGCAAACTCTATAGCGAAACTGGAGGATCGGTGGAGTTGGTGGGGCTGGAACAGCTTAAATCCTATTCGGATCACCCCCAATCAACACGCTATCGGCGTTAGGCTAATATTGCTGGGGAGGCGACAAGGTTGTGGCCTCCCCCCCCTCCTTAAGCTTAAAAATGATGGAACATTGGCCCTCTTAATTCATGCAGCCTTTCCTGCTGCGATTACTGTGAAGGGAACTACAGAGAGGGTTCAAACAGCTTTTAGCAACATAAAAAACAAGTAAAAATCACTCTTTATTCAGTAAGCTGCGGATTGCTACCATTCTAAGTTTTTGAAAAAAATCATTTTTATCTAAAGGAGAATATCATAGATGAAAAGAAAAATGACAAAAATCCCCTTTTATCTTGCCCTTCTCTCATTCTTGACGACCACTCCAGCCCTGGCGGGTACCGATAATGTCTTCGGTTCTTGGACTTCTCTCACTCTCCAGGGTGATTTTGGTTTTCTTTCCCCTGAAGGAAAAGATTTCCGTTGGATGATTATCGATCAGGCTCGGACCCGGGATGATAAGGATCTTAATCCTGCTCGTTTTCCTGGTGATAATGGATTTTCACCGCGATTTTCAGAGAATCTGCTGTGGGTACAAGGGGGCTATAATTTGACGGAACACTCCAGTATCTGGCTAGGCTATACCCATGACTGGATAAAGCAACTCAATGGGGGACATTTTCAGGAGAGTCGTCCCTACCAAGATTTCCTATGGGTCAAACCTTTTGGGGATCTCACCGTAATGTCCCGCAGCCGTCTGGAGCAACGGGTTGCTATTACCAATACTGGTCCTAGTGGAGACGACGTCGGGGTGCGGATACGTCAATTTGTCATGCTCAAGCACCCTGTTCCCCAAGTCGAAAAGTTATCAGTGTATGTTGGGGATGAGGTGCTGGCCTATTTAAATGAAAACCAATTTGGCGTGGAAGGATTTAGCGAAAATCGGGCCTTTGGGGGATTCACCTACCAGTTGACCCAACATGTGGGCCTTATGTTGGGCTATATGGGACAATTTATCAACAATGACGGCAGCGATGATCTCTTTACCCATAATGTTCAGTTTGACATCAATTACAAATTTTAGCGCTAGGCGCTAGGAATGAAGGGTTATTTGGCTATTAGCACTAATAGGGACCCTGCCCCGCTGGTATTTCTAGGGGGCAGGGTCATCTACGTTCCATGTATCAGGAATGAGAAAATGGGAGAAAGTAACGCTATAAAAAACGGTTTTCAACCCCACACCACATTTTAGTATAGCGCTGAACGTGAAACGTTTAATTTACCGGACCGCTCAATTACGAGGACTAGCCCTACTAGGGCTACTACTCCTGACGTTAATCCTCCTCGGGGGAATGATCTGGCGGAATGTACACCGTCTGGAGATGGTGCGCTCCTATATGAGCTACTCTCACCGTATTCAACAAGTCAGCCTTAATCTGCAACAGGTACTGCTGGAACAACTTTCTGGAGTTACCCAAGTGATTAACCCCGATCAGCTTAAACAGCTTGATGGAGAAGTCAAAGACCTGACCACATCGAGCTACTATTCAGCTGAAGAGACCCCAGAACAGTTACGCCGCCTCCACCACCTACTCTCCGGACTCATCAAGGGGCAAAACCAAACCCAGACCTCCATGTTATTTCCAGCCTTACACTTGATGAAAGATGTACTTGATGCGGAGATTGTCCAGCATGAACAAATACTCAGAGATATCATCCGAGATACGCGTACTGAATTGGAGCTAGCGGTCGGCACCTTAACCGCTATTTTGCTGCTGGGGGGATGGTTTTTACGTCGCCGGATTTTCAGCCCCCTGGAAGACCTAACCCAGTTATTATCACGGCTTGCTGAAGGAGATTTTACGCCCATTTCTACCCACCATCTAGACCCTCTGCTACTGCCAGTGTTTAGCAGTTATAATGAAATGGTGCTCCGGTTACAAAAATTGGAAGAAGAAAAACGCCTCCATGCGCAATCCCTAGAAGCAGAAATCCGAACTGCCGCCCAGGCGTTATTGGAACAACAACGAAGTTTAGCCCGTGCTGAACGGCTCGCTGCGGTTGGAGAACTGGCGGCTAGTATCGCCCATGAACTGCGCAATCCTCTGGCGGGCATCCGAATGAGCTGCAGCAACCTGCAGAAGGAAATCAGTAACCCCGATCAAGCCCAACGCCTTGATCTTATAAGCTCCGAGCTAAAACGGTTGACTCGACTTTTAAATAATCTTCTTGATCAAGCCAAGCACACTCCTCAGCCCGCCACGGAACTGCATATTGCGAGCGTTGTTCAAGAATTACTGGCCCTTACTCGCTACCAAATACCGACTCATCTGAAGCTGGAAAGCGAGATCCCAGAAACATTGAATTGCCGGTTGCCGGAGGGAGATTTTCGCCAGGCGCTACTCAACCTGGTGCTCAATGCCGCCCAAGCGATGGGTGAAACTCCAGGCACGGTACGGGTAGAGGCCCATCAAAATGATAGCACCCTTTATCTAACGGTCAGCGATGAAGGACCGGGATTTTACCAAGAAATGCTTGACGTCAGCATCCGCCCTTTTGTCAGTGGTGATCAGCGGGGAACTGGATTAGGACTAGCCATGGTACAGCGTTTTGCCCAAGAAGTGGGTGGCTATGTTCAACTTGCCAATAAACAACCCCATGGTGCTTGCGTCACCCTTGTCTTGCCCTATCAGAGAGAGCAACATGCGTGCCACGTTACTAATTATCGAGGACGAAATACTTTTAGGCACTGAACTCTCGCGCCATTACCAAAATGGAGGTTGGGAGGTAGAATGGGCCACCACGTTGTCACAAGCGCGCTCCATTATTCTGGAGCAGCGCCTCGATCCGCTTCTCATTCTCTCAGACATGAGCCTGCCAGATGGCAACGCCTTGGATCTTATGGAAGCCGTTCAGGGACAGCATGCCCATGCGGAATGGCTGTTTCTCACCGGCTATGGCAGTGTTCCTGATTCGGTGCGAGCCCTCCGGCTTGGCGCTTATGATTTTCTTGAAAAACCCTGTGAATTAGAGCACCTAGATTTAGTGGTGGCTAGCGCTGCCCGTAGTGCCCGTGCCCAACGGCGCTTGCTTTATCAAGTCCAACAACAACATCGCCAATATTCCTCCCAAGCCTTTGTAGGTCGCAGCCAAGCGGCTCAGGAGGTCCGCAAGCTGTTGGCCAAACTCACCGAAGTGCCTTTTAGCGCCCTCATTATTGGCGGCGAAACCGGGACCGGCAAAGGCCTAGCTGCCCGGATCCTGCACTACGGGGGGGCTCGGGTTCAATATCCCATGGTAGAGCTTAACTGTGCCGCATTGCCCCGGGAATTGCTGGAATCAGAGCTTTTTGGACACGAGGCAGGGGCCTTTACAGGGGCCAAAACTCGCCATCCGGGCCTTATTGAACAGGCCAATGGGGGAACTTTATTTTTGGATGAGATCGGTGAAATGCCCCTGGACCTCCAGGCCAAGTTGCTCAAGGTGATTGAAGACCGTCGAGTACGCCGCCTTGGCGGCAGCAAGGAGATCCCTGTTGATGTGCAGATCCTAGCAGCCAGCAACCGGGATTTGGAACAGATGGCTAAAAATGGGGATTTTCGCAGTGACCTGTATCATCGCCTCAGCGTTTTCCGCCTCAATCTACCGGCACTGCGGGAAGTCAAAGAAGACTTGGACGAACTCGTGCCTTTGTTTGTCGCCGAATTCAATGCCGAAGCAGGTCGACAGGTTAAGATTATCCCAGAGAAAGTTTGGGCGCGGCTTCGTGCCCATGATTGGCCCGGCAATGTGCGTGAGTTGCGTAACGTAGTAGAACGGTGCGTGCTTTTTTCTGAGGATGCCGTTTTCCCTGAACAGTGGCTCCAACTGCCGGGGCAAACGAGTCCTCCAGTCGGGCCCTCACTGACCGCGAACGATAATCAAATTTGCCTTCCTTTAGATGGGAGCATGGTGCTTGAGGATATGGACCGTTACATTATTGAAATGGCCCTTAAACGCAATGACTACAACATTGCCGCTACCGCCCGCGCTCTAGGAACCACCCGGGAAACCTTGCGTTACCGCATTCAAAAACATGGTCTCAAGCCCTCCAAGTTATTATTTTCTCGAGGCTAATATGTCATAATTAAAATAATACTCTCCCCTAAGGCTGGGCTAGAAGACCATGATTATTATCTTACAACCCAATACGGATAAAAATTCCGAAGAATACCGGGAAACTCTGCGCCACCTTTACAATCTCCCTAATATCATTATCCGAGAGCACCAAGAAATCGGGGTACAGCAGGTGCTCACGGAGCTTTATCTAATTGGAGAAACCAGCGCTATCGATACTGAAGAGATAGCCCTTTTGCCTGGCGTGGAGCGGGTTGTTCGAGTTTCCGAAGAATATCGGATCTTGGGGCGGCATAAAGATGAAACCCGCTCTAGCCACTTTGAATACAATGGGGTTCTCTTTAGCCAACATAGTCTCCATGTCTTTGCCGGGTTATGTGCCGTGGATAGCCGGGAACATGTTGAGCTGATGATGCAGGCCTTGCAGGCCAATCACCAAGTGTGCGCCCGCATGGGCGCTTATAAACCCCGTACCAGCCCCTATGCCTTTCAAGGCCTTGGCACAGCCTGTCTTCCATATGTGTTTGAGCTGGCTGGCAAATATGGGATCAAGGTCATTGCCATGGAGGTGACCCATGAATCCCATATTCATGAGATTGATCAGGCCTTGAGCAAAGCGGGTAATCCAACTGGCGTCATGCTGCAGATTGGGACTCGCAACACCCAAAATTTCGAATTATTGAAGATCGCAGGGCGCCAGCAAAAATACCCCATTTTACTTAAACGAGGTTTTGGCATTACTTTGGAAGAGTCCCTTAACGCCGCTGAGTATCTGGCCAGCGAAGGCAATCGCCGGGTGATCTTCTGCCTTCGAGGGATGAAAACCAACGCCGGTGATCCCCATCGCAATTTTGTGGATTTTGCCCATGTCCCCGTCGTCAAGCGCTTGACCCGAATGCCGGTGTGTATCGATCCCTCCCACTCGGTGGGCTCCCGCGCTCAGTCCCCTGACGGAATCATGGAGGTCATGCATGTCACCGCCCAAGGGATCATCGCCGGGGCAAATATGGTATTGGTCGATTTTCATCCTGCTCCCGAGAAAGCTTTGGTCGATGGTCCCCAAGCGTTACTGCTCGAAGAATTACCGCGTTTTTTAGAAGATGTCGCCATTGCCCGCGAAGCTTATGAAAAGCGGGTCGCCCTATTTGCCCAACCTTTACCTCGCAACCCTCTCCAAGCAGCCTTATAGTCTTTTTCATGCCTTTTTCCTGGATACCCCCCCTGGCAGGCGCTTTCGGCTTATTAGTCGCCTGGGCCGTCTATGCCATGATCAGCCGCTTACCGTCAGGAGAAGGCAAAATCCTTGAAATCACCCGCGCCATTCAGCAAGGCGCCGAGGTATTCATCCGTCAAGAATATCTGGTGCTAGCCGGATTTACTGGACTGGTGTTTGGGAGTCTGGTGACTTTTTTAAATATCGAAACGGCGCTGGCTTTCCTCCTCGGGGCCATCAGCTCTGCTACTGCGGGGTTTATCGGCATGCGTACAGCCACCCGCACCAATGGCCGTACTGCCGTAGCTGCCCATCATCAAGGCGCAGCAGCAGCCTTGACCACCGCTTTTTTTGGGGGGTCAGTTATGGGACTCACCGTCGCTTCCCTGGGATTGCTAGGTCTAGGTGGCCTTTACCTGGCCTTTGCCGATAATCCAGAAACTCTACGTGCCCTAAATGGTTTTGGAATGGGGGCTTCTATAGTGGCCCTCTTTTCCCGGGTGGGAGGCGGTATCTTCACTAAAACCGCCGATATGGGGGCCGATCTAGTAGGCAAACTTGAGATAGGAATCCCAGAAGACGACCCCCGCAATCCTGGCGTGATTACCGACAACGTCGGGGATAATGTGGGGGATATCGCCGGAATGGGCGCGGACATTTTTGAATCCTATTGCGGCTCCATCATTGCCGCTATTGCCATTGCTTCTACCATGACTGCTACTGCCATCGCCCCCTTGGGCAGTCAATCCCAACTATTGTTCCTGCCCCTAGCCCTTTCTGCGGGAGGCCTAGTTGCCTCTATTGTGGCCATTATCATGGTGCGGGGGTTTGCCGCTAAAGCTCCTGAGATGGCGCTGCGCCTGGGTGTCGGCACCGCCACGGTGTTATTTATAGCCATTGCTTGGCTCATTATCGACCTTGCTGATATGGCTATACAGCTTTGGTTGACCGTCCTTGCTGGGGCCTTGGGAAGCCTGATGATCGGTTTGGCTACCGAATATTACACTGAGCGCCGCCCCATTCGCTGCATTGCTGCTGCTGGAGAAACGGGACCAGCCACGGTGATTATTAAAGGGCTGGCCGTAGGCATGACCTCCATGGTAATACCGGTACTCACCTTGGGAGGGATTATTCTCGCCGCCACCTATCTCACGGGTCTTTATGGGGTTGCCCTTGCGGCTGTGGGTATGTTGGCCACGGTAGGGATTGTCATGGCGGTGGATGCCTACGGTCCCATCGCAGATAATGCCGGCGGAATTGCCGAGATGGCTGGCATGGGACCCCAAACCCGTCAAATCACCGATACCCTAGATGAGCTGGGCAATACCACAGCGGCTATTGGTAAGGGCTTTGCTACCGGTGCCGCCGCCTTAGCCGCTTTGGCACTGATTAGCGCTTATGTCCAAGTGGTGATCCTCCAGATTCCGAACTTTATGCTCTACATTACCGATCCTTTGGTATTGGTCGGGATGTTTATTGGAGGACTGCTCCCTTTTTTATTCAGTGCCCTCACGATGACTGCGGTGGGAGAAGCAGCAGGAGAAATGATTGTGGAAATCCGGCGTCAATTTCGGGAAATCCCCGGCTTACTCGAAGGCAAAGCAAAACCGGATAATGCCCGCTGTACCGCAATTGCTACCCGTGCTGCCCTTAAGCGGATGATCCTGCCTAGCTTACTGGCGGTGATGGTCCCTCCCCTGGTGGGGTTTACCCTAGGCCCCTATGCCCTAGGTGGGGTTTTAGGCGGAGCACTATTGACGGGAGTGATGCTTGCCCTACTGATGGCCAATACTGGAGGTGCCTGGGATAATGCTAAAAAATACATCGAAAAAGGTCATTTAGGGGGAAAAAATTCCCCTGCCCATAATGCCTCCATTGTAGGCGATACAGTGGGTGATCCTTTTAAAGACACGGCAGGTCCTTCACTTAATATTTTAATTAAAGTGGTGGCTATTGGTAGTCTTCTCATGGCTCCCTTCTTTCATTAGGAAGGTTGTATCCAAGCACTCACCTTGCCTGATTTATCCTTCAAAATATCGATGATTTCAGGTACTGTGCCCCTTTCCCCTAAGCGAACCAAGCGTAACAGGGTCATACCAGACAGGCCGGGATCCTGAATGATCTTCCCCTGCATAGCTACTTTTTTATCCAATTGATCCAGTTCCTGCTGCCGTTCGGTTTCACTGAGAGGGGCCAGTTGTTCTGCTACCCTCCAAGCCCTATCCCGGGATTTATTGAGACTAAACCCTGCGATCTTTTCATCTACCTCCCCTACTACCCGGTCCAGAAATCCGAGCAACGGCCATACTTGGGTCAATTCTTCTTCCACTCCATCTACCGTGGACACGAGGATTCCATTGATTTTGTCGAAATCCCCTTTAAGGTCTGGCAATTGCTCCCCTGGACTAGTTTCCGCTGCAGTAATACCTAGATCTAAATTGATGTGGGCATTACTTCCTAGCAACAGATGTTGCAGTACAATTGGCCACCACTGTTGTGCAGCATCAAAGGCTACTTTCCAAGCCTGGGTAATGGGAAGACCCTGTTGATAATTGTTGAAAGCTTTTAGGTAACGGTTGGCAAAAATGACATCAAACCGTTCCATCCGCTCTCCAGAATCGAAAATCCCGGCTTCGATACCCTTTTTCACATTGAGGGTCACTTCACGATACAAAGCCGGAAAATATCCCAACCGGCTCCTGTTGCGGTGGGCCCAATCAGTGATCCGGTCCAGTTCATTAATGACGTCGTCAATGGTGGTGGGAAGCATAGATATTCCTTCCTATAGGGGGTTTCTTCTTCTCTCTATGTTTTAGTTGCTTTTTATATATTTTTCACTTATTAAGTTTCTTTATTAGAGAGAGATATAATATTATCTTTATAAAAAACTACTGTCATTGTTCAAAATTCACCAGGAACAGCACCATCCAAAATCTTAAAAGGATATTTATTATTCATTTTTAAAATTGAGAAATATTTCTCAATTTTATCTATTTAATTCATATTTAAATCATAAATCAATGATAAATGATAAATGATAAAATATGTAACCCTTATTTAATTCACATTTAACTAATAATAAATGATAAGGGAATAAGATTTTGAACTGGAAGTCCGCTGAAAGTCACATACTGAAGCGATTCCAAGGGATTAAAAAGCGAATAAGAAATTAAGAGTTGAGGAAACTTTTCAATGAATAAATTTGCCTCTAATTTACTATTGGCATTGATATGTTTACCGACGCTGTCTTTAAGTCAAGCTAAAGCAGATGAACACCAAAATGTTTATAATAAATATCTACAACCTGTGGTAACCGCTATCGATTATCACACCCGTATGATATATCTTCTTAACTATGAAGAAGACAAAATAATAACCATAGACCCTTTCTTTATCGAAGGTTGGCCAGCTGATCTTCCACTGCAGCATACGATGGTATTACCGGAAGGGGATAGATTTTATGTGACCACCGATAATACGGAAAATCATCCCTCGTATATCATCGCGTTGAAGGTTAATGAAATTGACTGGGATAATGGAACGGCGGAAGTACTCCTAGATTCGTTGTTGCCGGTAGATGTTCCAAACACTCCGGCAGAATTGCCTTTTGTAGAATCCATCAACAATAACCAAGCCGTTCCTAACTGGCTATTGGCTCCGTCTACCCAAATTCACGGCCCCACATGGTTACCCTATTCAGATTTTGTCTACTTCACCGATTGGACGGGGGACAAGGTACGCGTTATTAATTACAAAACTAATGAATTTTCCGATGTCGACCCTATCAGCATCCCCGGATACACCGAACAAACACATGGCATCATGTTTAATAAGTCGGGAACCCTAGGGTTGGGAACAGGGTATTTCTTTGATAATAGCGTTATTGATTTGTATAAAGCTAATAGAGAAACCGGCCAAGTGGAAGCCGTAAAACAAATCATGCTAGGTAATGAAAAACAGCATGCGGCTTTTTCACATTATGTATTTTGGTTGGATGAACGCTATGCCATCACTGCCTCAATGCAATTTGACAAAACCTCTTTAACACCGTCCACTACACGTAGGATCATTCCACCGAGCGTATGGTTGATTGATGCCTGGGAAGGAACCGCCACTAGAATTATCAGGCATACCAACCATGTTAATGGGCATGGCATCTTTCGTTCTGCATCCGATATTGCTGTTGTTGGAAACAAACTCTATATCGCAGAAGAAGACTCGATTGATCACACCTTTGCTGATGATGGCTATGTTTCAGTCTTTGATATAAGCAGCCGCTATCGGCCACGGTTTATAAAAAGATTCAAACCAGGTGAGGATTTTCCTGAAGGCTTTGCTGTTGCCCACACCCTGAGTCCAACGGCGGATAACCGATATTTGCTACTGGCAAGCTGGGTTTCGGGGTACATCATCAAAATTGATACCTTGACGGACACCGTCGTGAAAGTGTTCGGTCCCGGTGACGGCCTCGTAATGCCACATGGCTTGTATGCCGCGGGCGGTATTCGTTAATCACTGATTGTTGAATGCACCAACCGGCCTATATATTTTCTAAAGTTAGGCCGGTTGGGTGCAGCACCGGCAATACAATCACAATAATTGACTAAGGAAGAATAACCTAGAAATGAAAAATAGCTTCTTTGCAGTCATTATGCTTCTACTGTTTACCCCAGTCAATATAACAGCTGCAACCATTGTGCTGAGGAATCCCGCGCCTTTACAAAAGGAATCGATGGCCTACTTAAGACAAGGAAGTGAAAGCAACAGTGATCAATGGAAATTGGTTGTCTTTGGCTTTACGCATTGTAGCGATATCTGTCCCATGTCGCTGGCAAATCTTTCCATGCTGATGGAAGCTGCAGCAGAAGAACAAATCAAAATAGATGGAATTTTCGTGACAGTCGATCCAGATAGAGACACAAATGCGGTCTTAGCCGACTATACCAAAAAATTTGGGTCCAATATTTCCTATTTGCGCCTGCAAGGCGAAGATCTAAAACGCTTTAAAAGTACTTTCGGCGTAGAAGCTGTTTTCTATACAAAAAATATAGGAAATAGGTTCCACTACCAGGTTGATCACAGTAGTACCGCCTTTCTAATTGATCCCGAAGGTAGAATTAGAGCGCTGTTCGATGCAGTGGAAGACGCAGGTGATATCGCGAAAATGATCCATGAGAAGGGAACATTTTTTAGCCATGAATAGGAAAGTGGCGCTAATAATTTTTGTTATATTGGCAGACACTGCCCCTGTCTTTGCCATGAACAACTACGATGATCCTCGAATTCTACTATCTTTCAAAGATAAATCCTTAACACCTGAGCTTGATATATTGCGCGTTAAAGCGAAGATCTCATCGGATAATCAGCTGATATTTGAAGTCAAAACAAGAGGAGAACGGATTAACGGGGAAACGGGGGATTACTTCTTATTACAGCTGATTAACGGGAAGTCTTATACTCTCCTCGCCCCTATAAATAAGACAAAGGAAGATAAAGTTTTAGTGTATGAGAGTACCCCCCAATCTAAAACTAACACACCCTCCTCCCTGTCCAAAAAGTTAAAAAAATTGAGTCCAAAAGCAGATTTCAGTACGAGACGCATACCCCATGGGATCGAGTACTTCATATCTATGGATTGGATCAATTTTGGCAATGACTTCAGCTATGATGCCTATACCGCCCAAGCGAGCATACAGGGAGATACTCTAAGCATCGATGAAATATACGATCAAGCAGGAAAGGGGCGCAAAGAAGAGAAACGATTTTCCGCCATTACATTACTCAACAAACTCTGTACGACACGTAAAATCATTCTAACCGAATAAGCATCCACAAAAGCTACAGCGCTAGCCATGGACGGCTTTAAGGCATTTGTATGCTCTTAGTATCTTTATACTTGAAAGAGATATAATATTACTTAATTTATAAGGGATAAAAATCAGCATTCCTCCATCCATAGGGGTGAAAAAACCAAACTAGCTGGTAAAATTTACAAATTTTATAAAATTGCCAGAATTCCCATGTTATCCGCTTTAAATCTTGCCTCTTTATCGCCAGCCTTGCCCCAGCAGGCAGGCGATCATCGACATCTTGGCCGGCTTTACGGAAGCAGTTTCGGCCTGATATTAGCAACCAGCGCCCGCCATCACCTGGGGCCTATCCTGGTGATTACGCCAGACACAATTACAGCAAACCGGCTGGAGGATGAACTCCGCTTCTATTGCAGCGGCCAACAAGATTTTCCCATCCTTCATTTTCCCGATTGGGAAACCCTCCCCTATGACATCTTCTCCCCCCATCAAGACATTATCTCCGAGCGTCTGGCCACCCTCTATCAATTGCCCCGGTTAGAGCACGGAGTGCTGATCGTCCCAGTATCCACTTTGATGCAACGCCTTGCGCCCCGGGAATACCTAGAAACCCATGGCCTATTAGTGGCAACCGGCGATCGCCTTCACTTGGAAACTTGGCGAAAGCAACTGGAAAAGGGGGGATATCGTTGCGTCTCCCAGGTGATGGAGCACGGCGAAGTCGCGTTTCGGGGTTCTCTTATCGACCTGTTCCCCATGGGCAGTAGGGTTCCCTACCGAATCGATCTTTTTGATGACGAAGTGGATAGCCTCCGTAGCTTTGACCCGGAAACTCAACGTTCCTCAGAACAGGTAGAACAGATCCAACTACTACCAGCCCGGGAATTCCCCTTGACAGAAGAGGCCATTACCCAGTTCCGAAAAAATTACCGCAGCACCTTTAGCGGCGATCCCCAACGCAGCCTTGTTTACCGCGAGGTGAGCGAAGGGACTCTCCCCCCAGGAATTGAGTATTATCTACCGCTTTTTTTCGACCGTACCGATACTCTATTCGATTATCTTCCAGAAAATACCCTAGCGGTCACCTTAGAGAGGGTCCACCCAGCAGCTGACACCTTTTGGAAAGAAATCAGCGATCGCTATGAGCAACGTCGCCACGATTTAGAACGTCCCCTGCTCAACCCCCAGCAACTCTACCTTCAAACGGGACAGCTCTTTACCGCCCTTAAAACTCTCCCCCGGATCAGCCTGCAACCCTCTGAACTAGAGGAAAAAGCAGGTCATCAAAATTTTGCCACCGAAGCGCCTCCCCAACTCACGATCAATGCCCGCGCCTCTCAACCCTTGGAAACCCTCAACCGGTTTATAGAAAATTTTGAAGGACGGGTATTATTTGCCGCCGAAACCACCGGGCGTCGGGAAACCTTACGGGAACTGCTCAAAGACAGCGGAATCCAGCCTCACCCCTTTGAAAATTGGGAAGCTTTTCTCCAAGATAAGGAACGCTTTGGGATCACCGTAGCACCGCTGCAACAGGGCTTACTGCTGGGAAAACCACAGCTTGCGGTGATTGCCGAGCCTCAATTGTTCGGCGAGCAAGCCATGCAGCAACGCCGCCGCAAAGGGCGTACCCGGGATACGGATGCAGTGGTCCGGGATCTGGTGGAGCTTTCCATAGGCGCCCCGGTGGTCCATGAAGAACATGGTGTGGGCCGCTATTTAGGATTGCAGACCCTGGAAGTCGGGAAAGTCCGCACTGAATTTATGGCGCTGGAATACGCCGATGGGGACAAACTCTACGTTCCCGTCTCCTCCCTTCACCTGATTAGCCGTTACACCGGTGCTTCCCCCGAAGCGGCTCCCCTGCATAAATTGGGCTCCGGCCAATGGGAGCGGGCCAAGCGCAAGGCCCGGGAGCGAGTCCGGGACGTAGCCGCCGAGCTACTGGCTATTTATGCCCAGCGAGCGGCGCGGAAAAAGCCCGCTCTACCTCCTCCCGATTCCCACTATGCCGCCTTCGCTAGGGACTTTCCTTTTGAAGAAACCCCAGACCAAGCCGATGCCATTGAGGCGGTGATTGCTGACCTCACTTCAGAGAAACCCATGGACCGTCTCGTCTGTGGGGATGTGGGTTTTGGTAAAACCGAAGTGGCCATGCGGGCTGCCTTTATCGCCTCCCAGGCAGGCAAACAAGTGGCGGTGCTCGTACCCACCACGCTCCTGGCCCAGCAACACCATCAAAGCTTTAAAGATCGTTTTGCCGATTGGCCAGTGCGGGTAGAGGTCATGTCCCGCTTCCGCTCCCGCAAAGAACAAGAAACTATAGTCAATGGCATTGCCGATGGCCGGGTGGATATTGTGATTGGCACCCATAAACTGCTACAGGAAAACATCCACTTCAAGGATCTGGGACTGGTCATTATTGATGAAGAACACCGGTTTGGAGTCCGACAAAAAGAACGAATGAAGGCCCTGCGGGCCGAGGTGGACGTACTCACCTTAACCGCGACCCCTATTCCTCGAACTCTGCATATGTCCCTTTCAGGACTTCGGGATCTTTCCATTATTGCCACCCCACCGGCGCGCCGCCTGGCTATTAAAACTTTTGTACGGCAGTGGGATGATAGTCTCCTCCGGGAAGCTTTGCTGCGGGAAATCAAACGAGGGGGGCAAATTTATTTTCTCCACAATGAAGTGGAAAGCATCGAAAAAATGGCCCACCGGGTTCAAACCCTCTTCCCCGAGGCCAAAGTGGGCGTTGCCCACGGTCAAATGCGGGAACGGGAGCTAGAACAGGTGATGCTAAATTTTTACCACCGGCGCTTTAATGTCCTGGTTTGCACCACTATCATCGAAACGGGGATTGATATTCCTAGTGCCAATACCATCATCATCCATCGAGCCGATAAATTTGGCCTGGCTCAACTTTATCAGTTGCGTGGACGGGTGGGACGCTCCCACCATCGGGCCTACGCTTATTTGATTGTCCCTCCTCGCTCGGTGATGACCGCAGATGCGGTCAAACGCCTAGAGGCCATCGAGTCCCTGGAAGAACTAGGAGCCGGTTTTACCCTGGCCACCCACGATATGGAGATCCGAGGAGCCGGAGAACTGCTGGGTAAAGGCCAAAGTGGACAAATGCAAGAAATCGGTTTTAGCCTTTACAATGACTTACTGGAGCGGGCGGTCAATAGCTTAAAATCTGGGCAAACCTTGGATTTGGAGCAGCCTACAGAACATGGTCCAGAGGTCGATCTCCATGCCCCCGCCCTCATTCCGGAAGATTACCTTCCTGATGTGCATACCCGATTGGTGCTCTATAAACGGATCGCCACCGCCAAAAGCAACCAAGAACTGAAGGAACTCCAGGTGGAGATGATTGATCGCTTTGGCTTATTGCCAGAGGCCACTAAGACTTTATTTGCTATCCATGAACTTCGCCTGAAAGCCAGTGAAATCGGCATTCGCAAAATCGAGGCAAGTACCCGCGGCGGCCGGCTCCACTTCCAACCAGAGCCTAACGTGGATCCCATGGCAATCATTAACTTGATACAGAAGCAACCTAGCGTCTATAAACTAGATGGCCAGGAAAAACTCCGCTTTATCCAAGAACTGCCGGATACCCAGGCGCGCTTAGAGGCCTTAGAAAGACTGCTTAAGGTATTAACCATGAAAAAGGCAGCCTAAACTTAATGAATGGGATTGCCAGGGAGTCATCTCCCGCATGCTGAGATACAAAACAATCATGGTAGCGATTGGCATCAGCCTTCTAGCGACTGCCTGCACCTACCGATCCTCTCCTAGAATCGAGCAGGCCACTGAACAGCTAGCTTATGTGACTGGAAGCTTAGACTTCCGAAATGTGATGTTCAGCCAGGTCTTTATTATTGCGGTTGATGGCAAGCGATTAAAATTTTGGCAAAACCAAGTGGCGGTCACTCCCGGCTCCCATCGCTTTACAGTAGGCTATCGCTATCGGGATCCTGGAGATCACCCTACCCGAAAGACCACCATTGCCTTTACTGCTATCGCCGGTAGAGATTATCGGTTGGAATATTATTATGGGCAAATTTTAGTCCGGGATAGGAACAATTATAAAATTATCGCCCAGCAACGTCTCCCCTAAATAACCACTTCTGTCTTCCTAAGAAACTCCCAGGCTTATCCATACTTGGTGAGAATTCGCGTCAACTCTGACAATTTTTTCTGGACTGCGTCATTGAGCAAGCCCTCCTCATCAATTTCATTTTCGATAGCACAGGCCATCATTTCACAAAAGGCTTTATTCACAGCGGTGCGAGAAGCGGCTAATTGCTGGGCAATGGATTCACAGCGTTCGCCTTCCTCGATCATACGACGGATCGCCCGGATCTGGCCCTCCACGCGTGCCAGCCTGGAAAGCAGTCCTTTCTTACGTGCGTCTTTCGAGCGGTCTAAATCAGACATGAAGATCTCCTGGAAACACTTCTGAATACATATTATACAGGCGGGGGTATATAAAAATAAGCCTGTCATACGCCCGTATTGTATTCGCGGTTACTCAGAACAAATGGTACTCTTTCCATTGGACCGGCCCCATTTTAGACGCTACCAGTGCGTTAATAAGTTTTGAGGGGTTGACTTTCCTGGCCTCTCATCCTTCCTCTTTGTGCCCAAAGCGCACGCTAACAGCAAGAAAACGTCACATTCCTCCCAAAATTTTTACCGAGATACTTGAACATCAGGACAAGCTCCAGATAATCTAGCGTTAGTCTTGGGCACGTTTTCCTGAGTATAGAAAACCAAAGGTGGATCTTATTAATTTGATATACCCCCGCCTGTATACTAGAATATGTTTATTATAAAGATTTAGTGCTTATAAAGGGGAAACGATGACTGAATTTACACCTGTCAGTGGCCTCATTGGAGGTCTGATGATTGGATTGTCCAGCGTCTTGATGCTTCTAGGCATGGGCCGTATTGCGGGCATTAGCGGAATTTACAGCGGCTTGTTGACTCCGGCTAAGGGAGACTTGGGGTGGCGCATCATGTTTATGGGGGGACTCATCCTGGGCGGAGTAACCTGGCCTCTGCTGACGGGAAGTCCCTTCCCTGTCGATTTGCAGGTCAGC
Organism: Nitrosococcus halophilus Nc 4; assembly: GCF_000024725.1. NCBI lineage: Bacteria > Pseudomonadati > Pseudomonadota > Gammaproteobacteria > Chromatiales > Chromatiaceae > Nitrosococcus > Nitrosococcus halophilus. The sequence continues at coordinate 3,227,544 of NC_013960.1, forward strand.
TGGCCAATCATGTTGTTCGCGGGATTTCTGGTTGGCTTTGGTACGAGACTCGGCAGTGGCTGCACCAGCGGTCACGGTGTCTGCGGAATTGGAAGGCTGGCACCCCGCTCAATGATAGCAACCCTCACCTTTATGACAGCGGCTGGAATGACAACCTTTGTAATGCGTCATCTCCTTGGAGGCTAACATGACTCAAAGAAATAACATGGTGCAACTTATTCTATCGCTAGTGTCAGGCATTCTGTTTGCTCTGGGGCTAATCGTTTCGCAAATGGTGAACCCGGCTAAAGTTCTCAATTTTTTAGATATCGCCGGCACCTGGGACCCGACTTTGGCCTTCGTGATGGGAGGCGCCCTGCTTGTGACAATTCCGGCGTTCCGGCTCATTCTCAAGCGGCCGCATCCCTTATTTGCGAAACGTTTCTATCTGCCGACGAAGCAGGATATAGATGTACGTCTAGTAACCGGCGCAACACTTTTCGGAGTGGGCTGGGGGCTCGCTGGCCTCTGTCCCGGGCCGGCTATTACTGCGCTCGCCACGGGGCTGTTGCCGGTCGTCGGCTTCGTTGCTGCAATGGTTGCAGGAGCTTTTGCACACAAGTTGATATTCGAGCAAAGAACCTAAAGGAATTTCATCATGGTAAGAATATATTGAGAATTTTCAGCCGTTGGGGATTACCGAATCCTTCATGATAGGATAGAAGATACTTAAGATGGGAGAGAAGAGGAGACAACTCAATATTTATTCTCCCAATATGTTTTGACATTTTCATATCCTATAGCGCTTCGCTCATCAACAGAGCAATGAAAGACGGTACTCTAACTCACGGACTTGGGCCTGTAGCCGTTCCCTCTCTTCTAACAACTCGACAGCCAATATCGCCCCTGCCATATTGACCTCTAAATCCTCAGAAAGACGCAGTACTTGGCGTACACGACGGGCAGCGACACCAGGGAAAAGCCACTGCTCTGGCCGGCTACCTTGAGGATTAAGCAAACCCAGCTCTACCATCTCGAAGACAGTTTCGGGAGTAATTCCGCAGATCTCCGTCAATTCCGTTAGGGTGAAGTGATCCTCATCAATCACCACGCCCGTCACAACTGAATTTTTCATAGGTTACATTCCCAGCTTCCGACGAGGGTTAAAGGGCATGACGTTAGCAAGGTGGCGATAAGCTTCCCGTGCCGCTTCACTCTCCGCCTGGGGCAAAACCACTTGTAGCACCACATATTGATCACCGGGCGGGTTTCCCGGCAAGCCCCGGCCCTTGAGCCGTAAACGGTGACCGCTTTGAGAACCTGGAGGAATTTTCATTTTTACCTCACCGCCTAAAGTCGGCACGGAAAGATCCGCACCCAAGGCGGCCTCCCAGGGAGCGACGGGTAAATCCACATAAATATCCTTGCCCTCAGGGCGGTAGAAGGGATGAGGTTGAAACACCACCTCCAAGTAGAGATCCCCTGGGCGTCCCCCACCCATTCCCGGAGAGCCCTGCCCCGATAACCGGATCTGCTGGCCCTGGGTTACCCCTTTAGGAATCTTAACCCGCAGACTGCGAGTACGGTTCACCACCTGCCCTTGGCGGTTGATTTCAGGGACTTGTAATGTAATCGTGCGCGTCGCCCCCTGATAGCTATCCTCTAAGCTGACCTCTAACCGGGCGTGTTGGGATTCACCAGGCCTTCGAAATCCAGTTGTGGTCCGAGTCGTCCGGCGAAAGGGCGCACCACCAAAAAGTGATTCAAAAAATTCCCCTAAATCAGCAAAATCCGCTGCACCGAAACCACCCGGGCCAGACCAATAACGCTGTTCCCACTCCGGTGGCGGGCGAAATTCCTCTCCCGTTCTCCACCCTGAACCCAACTGATCGTAAGCGGCCCGTTTTTCCGGGTCTTTGAGTACCTCATAGGCTTCATTAATTTCCTTAAAATGCTCCTCCGCCTGAGGCTCCTTGCTCACATCCGGGTGGTACTTACGGGCCAAGCGCCGATAGGCCCCCTTAATTTCCTCCGGGGACGCGGTCCGAGGCAAGCCCATGATTTTGTAATAATCCTTATATTCCATGGCTATTTTTGGAAAACTTGAGAAGTGGATTGTTGCCGCTGCGGCGTCCAGCGCTCCTCTAGCTTGGCCAAATTCTGCCGATGGGTGATGATCACCACTTCATCTTTGGCTTCCAGTAAGGTTTCTGCTTCTGGAATAAGAAATTCCTGGTTCCGATAAATACAAATCACCCGACTGTTCTCAGGTAAATTAAGCTTTTCAATAGTTCCTTTATCCTGTTCCCGGACCACGAATGAAAATACCCGAGCCACATCCCGAATCATTGTGGTGAGCTCTAAAGGATCTCGACCTTCAAACATATCGGCCAAATAGCGCCCAATGGTCCGAGCCGGAATAATGGTATCGTCCAGCCCCAACTCAATGCAGAGATGCTCCAATTCCGGATCTTCTATCTTGGTTACGACCCGGGAAAATCCCAATGACCGCCCCACAAGACTAGCGAGGATATTGGCCTGATCATTACCCGTCAGACAATATAAAATATGCGTATCCGCTGGATCGGCTTGGCGTAAGATAGCAGGTTTGCTGCCATCGCCATGTAAAAACCCACAGTCAAGCTCTTCGGCCAAGACATCGATTCGCTCTTTTCTGCGCTCAACGAAAATCACCTCATGCCCTCGCTTCAAAAGTAAGCGGGCCGTCATCACTGCCAAAGAACTTGCCCCAATAAAAACCGCTCGCATTGTTCAAGCTAACCTTCTTAATAATAATAGAAGCAAAGCAGCCGACTACCTCACCGGAATTGAGCCCGCCGCCCTATCCAAGTACGAGGATAGCAGAGAACCAACAAGGCAATAATCTCCAACCGGCCAAGCAGCATATCGATACAAAGCAAAAGTTTTAAGAGAGGATGCAGTTCAGGGCCAGTAATTCCAGTGGAAAGACCAACCGTCCCCGTTGCCGATATCACCTCGAACAGCGCATCTAAGGGAGGCTCCCCCAAAAGCACAAATACTAACCATGAAAGCATCACCACCAACCCAAACAGCACAATCAGTAACAGAATCTGCTGGATTTCCTCTTCCTGCAAAACTTTCCCCGCCAGTCTAGGTTTGTGGACAGCCTGGGGGGGAAGGGCCGTACGCTCAATAAGCAGCTGAACCAATCGCAAAAAAATTAACAGCCGCAATATCTTGATACCCCCGGCGGTAGAACCGATTCCCCCTCCCACACTCATCATCCCCATCAACCATAATTTCGAGGCAGGATCCAGAGCCGCCACCTCAAGGTTACTAAAACCGGCTGTAGTCAGGGCGGAAAAACCAAGCAGCAAGCCTTGGGAAAAACTCTCCGCCCAAGACGCCGCGCCCCAGGCATCGAGGCGCCATGCCAGAATTCCTCCCCCCACCAACCCCATCAGTGATAAGGCCCGCAATTCCATATCAAAGGCACGTAAATCCCTATTGGTCAGGGCTTGACGCCAACCCGAGTGATAAATAAGGTAGTAAAGTGGTAGGGGAATGGCGCCCCCCAAAGCCAACAAGATCACCGCCCAGCGAGCGATCTCGGTATCTAGTCCCAGTAAGCTCTCATCTGAAGGTGAAAAACCTCCCGTAGAAACGGCTGAGAGCCCGTAGCTCAGAGCACTGGAAAAATCCCCTAAAATGGCCCATAGCACCCATAATCCCCAACCAGTCAATACCCCATAGACCACCAACATCCGCCGAGCATGAGCCCTCGCCGTGGTAACCAACCCCTCAGCGCCTCCAATGGGTTCAACTAACCGCCTGGCGGCCATATGCTGTCCCATGAGCAAGGCGACGGAAAGCACGACAATCCCCAGCCCCCCATACCATTGCATCCAAGCCCGAGCGAAGAGAAAGGTCTGGGATTTATCCTCAACGGTGGCTAAGGTGGACAATCCCGTCGTGGTGATCGCAGACACGGCCTCAAAGAGGGCATCTAAAAAGGAAAGACCTTCGCCCATGAGGGGAAAACTCATGAACAGGGGAGCTAGAATAAAAGCAAGGGCAACTACGGTTAAGGCTTCATTGGTCTGCACCTGGGTCGGTACAGGCAATCGTAACAGGGGAATGGTGAAGAAACTAAGAACAAGGATAACAACAAGGTAACGAAGGCTTAGTTCATACTCATTAAAAATAACCGATGCCCCGAGAGGGGCAAGGGTCAGAATCGCCAGCATAGCGATTAACTGACCCAGGTATTTTGCAACTACCCGGCCGTGAACGGCATAGCTGAGAGTCGAAGTTCCTTCGTCCAGAGTCGCCTCTCTTCCAAACGATGACGATGACTAGATAGAATCCCCCCTGCTCCTTCAGCTACTCGCTTCATCCCATCAACCCAGAAGCCAGGGGACCGCCCACCAAAAACACTATCAACAGATGCCCTAGAGATAGACCGAGAGCCGGCAAAAACCCCCAAGATAAAGCAGACTTTAGCAGAACAGTATTGATCAGCACTTTCCATAGCAAAAGCGGGAGCGTTAAAAAAGTGACTACCCGAGTAAAACGTTCTTCAGGAAGCGGCAAATCCCCTAAAAGAAAAGAGAGAAACAACTGGGCAATGCACACCACAACCCCCGCACAAGCCATTGCTGTCAACGTTTGCAAGATTCGATTACCGAATTTGAGCAACGTCAAGGGCACACCAGCCACCAAAACGAGCAGTAGGGCATCGAATACTCCCAAAAACCCTGCGGCCGCTATTGAGTGATCCAAGGATTCTACCCACATCCGGCCCAAAATATAGGCTATCAAGCTCCCAGTAAGGAGCGCAGTTGAAGAAGGCAATTTCTGCGGTCCGGCATCTAACCGACATATCACATATAATGCCTTGACAAAATCAATTATTTTTGAGAACATTTTCGGCCCACCTTTGTAAGGCACCATTAGCGGTGCATTTTCTTATTTTCCAAAGCGGTAACAGCCCTTTCTGTTACTATTCCACGCTTTTCGCCGACTCTCCCGGCCTTTCGTTCTCCCCTTGCCTATCGTCATCAGCTAGGAAATTTATATCCCTTAGGGTTGATACTAACCTTTACAAAGAAAGGGCCGACTATAACGCAATAACTCGTTCCATGCCATATCATCTCATGAAAAAAACGAAGCTTTTTTTTGTAAAACTTAACTTAATCAAATAATTATAACTTATGATTGCTAGAGGACAGGGCCACGCGAAGACAAAACTCCACGTGGCATATCATCCATTGCTAGGCTGGATTAGTGGAGGGGATCGCGCTGCTTTGGTGTCAGTTGCTCTTTCCAGGGCTGAGGCAAATTCTGTACCCAACCATTATAGACCACAGGAATAGGAAGCAGACCTTGCCCCCCCATCCCTGGATTGGCGGTAATAGTGTCATCCATGGCGGTCTCCGGAGTGGCGGTCAACAGGATCCTGCCTACCACTTTAGCATCGGAAGGATCTTCATCGCCGTTCGGATCGATATCCACTACCTGAAGCGTGTTCGCCGCCTGGCTGCTGATATAAGCATAGTATCCTCCACCCTTCTTAGCCCCGAATTGCACCCCATGGCAGCCGGCATCGCAAGGCAGGGAGGCCACCAGTTCATCCTTTCGGGTGTCCACGATGGTAATGGTGTCGGTCAAAATATTGGCTGTCACCATGGCGATACCATCCGGGCTCACCGGGGTCTGGATCGGCAATCCGCCCACCGGGCCGGTGATCTCTCCCGTGAGCGGATTGTAATTCTGCAAGAGATTAATGGTTTTCAACACCTCACCTGTTTGAGTTTCAATCAAAGTGAAGGTGCTATCAAGAAAATTCGCCACATAATACTTGCTAGAATCAGGCATCATGCCAGTAGCAATGGGATGGGCTTCTAAGGTGCCGGTGGGGACGATCTCTAGGACTTCGTCCCTCCAAAAATCATAGATCGTCGAGTCCCCCGTGAAAACGTTGGGGGTTACCATGGTCATGCCATCATGTCCCATCCAGTGGGCATGGGGCCCTGGCCTGCCAATATCGATCTCCCGCTCCACACCGTTGGCGAGAGGGGCCAACTCAACCACCGATTCTTGGTCATCGGAACCATTGAGAGAGACGTGTAGTTGGTCGGTATCTACCCGGGTCATCACATGGGCTGGCGCTTCGCCCACCGTTATTCGGTCTATCAACTGGCCTGTTTCTCGCTCGAATAGGGTCAGCTTGCTATCAAACCATTCGGTGACATAAATCAGATTCTGGTCCCGATCAGTCCACATATTGTGGGGATTGTTCATCTCGATATGGGGCAAAGAGACTTTCCGTGTGACCTCCCAAGTGGTGGCATCCACGGCCGTTGCAGTCCCTGGCTTTTCTTTATCCGCCGTAGTTTCAAACTGGGTATCCACCCAGACTTCTCCTACGCCTTCTCGGGATGGAGTTAAGAGGGCAGGTAATTCAGTATCATTGCCATATCGGGCGTTTAACACCTGGGGTAGATTGACTACTGCGCCGCCAGCGATGCGTACGTTAACATTCGGATAGCTGACATGCCAGGGCTCCGTGGAAGCAAAATTCTGCCAATTGGCAGGTTCAGTCAGGATAAAAAATCCTCGCAGCAGCCGGGTAGCCAAATCACTGCTGGTGGGTACCGTGATCCCATTGATGAGCGTAATGTTTTCACCAAGATCTAGCCCTTCTGTTGTGGGATCGTCCACCACTACGGCTCCCAACATGTAGGGATGAATCTGGCAAAAAAAGACATACAACCCCGGGGTCGTTAACTCTACCTCCGCACTTCCCTTTTGAGGGTCAGTGTCAAAGGGCATATTGGCAGCACCAGCAGGATAGAGCAGGCTGGTCATAGTGTGAACCGTATTCGATTCCCCCTTGAACCGGACCTCTACCCCAGGAGTCCCCACACCCAACGAACCCGCACCTGCTACCGGACCGGCAGCATTTCTGAACCAACGACCTGGCCCATCATTGAGTTCAAAGACAGTCCGATTACTTCCCTTATCCCCCAAGGCTAAGCCGGGGAAAACGAATACCAAAATAAGTACATATTCAATCATTCTCATAACGCCACTCCCTCAGTACGGTACCAAATCACCTCGCCTTATGACCCTGTATGGTTACCGGTTTAAACACGTGAGCCAAGCGGCTATAATACTTGAGCGCCTACGATCCGGCTCACGCACTCACCCGAGAACTTAAACATTTTCAGCCCTAGCATCAAGCCCGTATTGGGCGCATGATAATCACTCATTTAGATACTGGCTTTAGCTATAAATTATTAGTCCCTTTCCCAATTATGCCGCTTACCAAAAATCAAATACGCCATCTACGCGCTCTAGCCCACTCTCTAAAACCGGTTGTGATCATAGGCCAAAACGGGGTGACTGAAGCTGTACTAGAGGAAATAAACAACGCCTTAGAGCACCATGAACTGATTAAGATTAAAATCCAGGGGGCAGAACGGGAAGAACGTTCGGCAATGATTGAGCATGTCCTGGAGGCGACTCAAGCAGAGTTGGTGCAAATCATTGGCAGGATAGGCGTCTTTTACCGGCGTGGGGAAAAAGCCCGTTTGGTTCTACCTTAAGCTATTCACCTAGAAACGCTGTACCCTAGGCTGGGGCACTTACTCTCCCATTTGTCCTCGACTTAACCTGACCCCTTATTAAATCTTTTAAAGTAGCCTCCTCTAACGCCTGGTCCAAAGCCTGCTCAATTTTTTCCATGACCCCCTCTACAGCAGGTACTTTCAGGGTTGCCTGTTCCATGGGAAAATCCTGTTCTTCCGCCTGCCGAAGGATATCCAACGCTTTGCGTACAGGGATGGTATCCGGATCTTTTCTCAGTAAATAACTGGGAGGCTCATCACCGGTTTCTGTTATCAGATGCGCTTTCTTCAAGGGTTCTAAAAGTTCCTCTATTAAATAGCTGGGAAGACCCAAATGCTCACTCAAACCCTCTAACTTAGGCGGGGAGTGCCCCCTGTGGAATGCCTCCCCCACCTGAACCAGGATAAGTAGCCCTACCCGCTCTTTAAGGCGATTACTCAAGCGTAAAGGCTCTTTCTTCGTTAGGTTCATCATCTGAGGATTTTGTCGGTAATAGGCCACCTGCGCCCCCACCAAAAGGATAAGCCAACTAATATAGAGCCAAATCATAAAGAGAATCAGGATAGCTAAGCTGGAATAAATGGCGTCGTATTTGGTCGAGGTGGTAATAAAAAAAGCGAAAAGGAGACCGATTGTCTCCCACAGCACCCCAGCCACAGCCCCCCCCACCAAAGCATTACCGAATCTCACCTTGGTGTTAGGGAGAAAGGCATAGATAAAGGTAAAACCGCCGATGACCAGTAGATAGGGCAACAACTTGCTCATCGCCACCAAAGCCTTGCCCAAAACCTCAAACTCCAAGAGGGTTTGAATAAAACTGGTTTGCATGACCGATGCCGTCGCACCCACCGCTGAAAATACCAGCACCGGACCAATCAACAGCACACTAAGATAATCACTAAAACGCCGCAGAAAAGGACGCTCCCTCTTAATCCGCCAGACATGATTAAAGGCGCTCTCAATCTTCTGGATGAGGGAGACCACGGTATAAAACAGCAGCCCTAGACCTATCGATCCCAAGGCGCCCACCTTCAAATTTTCCACATATTGGATAATTCTGGTGGTAATCTCCTCGGCTCGCGGTCCCAAGGGCAACAGAAAATGATGCAACACCGGTTCCATTTGGTTGTGGACGCCAAAAGCCTTAAGCACGGAAAAACTGACTGCCAACAAGGGGGCCAGGGAAAGCAGCGTGGTGTAAACCAAGCTGGTAGCCCGCAAGGTAAGCTCTCCCTCAAAAAATTCCCGCGACACTACATAGGTAAGCTTAAGCTTGGGGCGCAAAAAGGCCTGCCAGCGGCGTTCCTGCCCCTCTTCCGGAGGCTTTAACCCTTGCTTTACACGCGTCTTAGTCTCTTGCCAAAGAGTTCCCATCGGTAATACCTAGAGCCCTATTCACTGGTTTCATTTTTGCGATGAGCGGCAGCCCCCAATAGCGGTGTAATCAGATCGAGGGGTAAAGGGAAAACCACGGTTGAACTTTGTTGATTAGAAATGTCTTTGAGAGTCTGTAAATAGCGCAACTGGATCGCTCTGGGGTCCACCGACAAAATCTTAGCGGCCTCCAACAGCTTATCGGCTGCTTGTTTCTCCCCTTCCGCATTGATGATCTTGGCCCGCCGGGAACGTTCGGCTTCCGCTTGTTGGGCAATGGCACGGATCATGCTTTCATCGAGATCCACATGCTTAATCTCCACATTAGCCACCTTGACTCCCCAGGCATCGGTTTGTTCATCCAGAATCTGTTGGATATCGTTGTTGAGCTTGTCCCGTTCGGCCAGCATCTCATCCAGATCATGTTGGCCTAATACCGAACGCAAGGTGGTCTGTGACAATTGGCTAATAGCCGTATCGTAATCTTCCACTTGGATAATAGCATTCTCCGGATCAACAACCCGATAGTAAATCACCGCATTGACCTTCACCGACACATTGTCTTTGGAAATGACATCTTGGCTCGGCACATCCAACACCACAGTTCGCAACGACACCCTCACCATCTGTTGAATACCGGGGATAAGAATAATCAGCCCAGGACCTTTCACCTTCCAAAACCGCCCCAGCATAAAAATAACGCCCCGCTCATATTCTCGCAGGATGCGGATAGCGAGAACAAGAAAAGCAACAACCACTGCCAACACATAATAGAGCGCCTCAATCATGATGATCTTCCTCCGGTTCCGGCTTTACTTTCAACCTTAATCCCTCCAACCCCGTCACCCGTACTCGCTGACCCAGCGTTATCGGCTCAGTCCCCTGGGCCGACCATAGCTCTCCATGAAGGCGAACGGTCGCTGTGTCCCCCGATACCCCTGTCACCTTGCCCACCGCCCCTACCATCTGTTCCCGTCCACTCACCACCGGCCGCTGCTGGGAACGGATCGCCAAGGACAGCACCACAAATAAAAAAGCTGCGCTGGTCAAGGCTGCCGCAATAATCAAAGGCCAGGAAATCTCATAACCCGGCACATCGGTATCCAGGAGGATGACTGAACCAATCACAAAGGCAATGACTCCACCCACCCCCAAGGCCCCAAAGCTCGGCACGAAGACTTCAGCCACCATAAAAGCGATTCCCAACAACATCAGTGCCAGCCCCGCAGAGCTGATGGGCAAAACCTGAAAGGCATAGAGGGCCAGCAAAAGAGAGATGGTCCCCACCACCCCCGGCAAGATAAAGCCCGGATTGGCTAGCTCGAAGATCAGCCCGTAAACCCCCACCAACATCAAGATATAAGCCACATTAGGATTGGCAATGATCGCCAATAGCCGATCCCGCCAGTTGGGCTCAACCCGGGTGATAGTCATCCCGGTAGTGCGTAAGGTGGTTTCACCACCCGCCACACTCACGGTTCGTCCGTCAAGATTCTTGAGCAAAGTGGGGATATCGGCAGCAACAAGATCGATAACTCCTAGCTCTAGGGCCTCTTGGGCCGACAGGCTGGCAGCCTCCCGCACCGCCTGCTCTGCCCATTCCGCATTACGGCCCCGCTGGGCGGCTAGCCCTTTGATATAAGCCACGGCATCATTGATCGCCTTGCGGGCCATGGCCTCTTGGGATGACTGACCTTCCTCTTTTCCTTCCCCTTCCCCTGGAGACGGCGGGGCACCCATGGGAAGCTGTACGGGCGTTGCCGCCCCCAGATTAGTGGCCGGGGCCATAGCAGCGATATGACTGGCATACATGATGTAGGTACCGGCGCTGGCCGCCCGGGCCCCACTCGGGGCCACATACCCCACCACGGGTACAGGGGAAGCCAAGATATCTCGGATGATATCCCGCATGGCCCTATCCAGACCCCCCGGGGTGTCCATTCGCAAGATAATAAGCGCCGCTCCCTTATCTCCCCCTCTTTCCATTGCCCGCTGGACATAACCACTGACGGCAGGCCCGATCACGCCTTGGATATCCAATAACAGGACCGTTCCCCTGGAGCCCTGATTTTGCTGCGCTGGCACCGATAATCCTATACAAAGACAGGCAATGAACCCCAAAACCCACAGATAGCGTTTCATTGCGAACAAAGGTGCGGCTCCATTAAGAAATTGATTAATGACTATGTTTTAATAATAGACGACATTAGCTAGTAATCGTGCCACGATGGAAATTTTATTAAACGGCAAAACTCACCAGGTACCGGAAGGCTGTCTAGTCTCAGAGCTCATTGCCCTATTGGAACTCCAGGGAAAACGGCTTGCAGTGGAGATCAACCAGGAAATCGTCCCCCGCAGCGAACATCCCCATTGGCGTCTGCAACCGGGCGATAAAGTGGAGATCGTCCATGCCATTGGCGGCGGTCAAACTCTAGACAGCGGCGATAACCGCCTTTAATCGGTATAATAGGCCCCATGAGCAAATCCCAAGAGGGAAGATCAAATGAGCACAGCTGATACTCCGTTAGCGGTCGCAGGCCAAACCTATCATTCCCGACTCCTGGTAGGGACCGGTAAATACCGGGACCTGAAGGAAACCCAGGCGGCCATTGAAGCCAGCGGTGCCGAGATCGTCACTGTGGCGGTTCGCCGAAGCAACATTGGGCAAAATCCCAGTGAACCCAATCTGCTCGATGTCATTCCCCCCCATCGCTACACCCTTCTCCCCAATACCGCAGGCTGTTACAGTGCTGAAGATGCGGTGCGCACCTGCCGCTTAGCCCGGGAGCTACTAGACGGCCATGACTTGATGAAGCTGGAAGTCCTGGGAGACGAAAAAACCCTTTTTCCCGATCTGGTAGAGACCTATAAGGCCGCTGAAGTGCTCATCAAGGAAGGCTTCCAAATTATGGTCTATACCAATGACGATCCGATTGCCGCTAAGCGTTTGGAAGAGATGGGCTGTATTGCAGTCATGCCCCTAGCAGCGCCCATCGGCTCCGGGCTGGGTATTCGGAATCCCTACAATATCCTCGAAATTATCCAGAACGCCACAGTGCCTATCCTGGTAGACGCGGGGGTGGGCACCGCTTCCGATGCGGCGGTCGCCATGGAGCTAGGTTGTGACGGGGTACTCATGAATACCGCCATTGCCGGAGCTCAAGATCCCATCTTGATGGCCTCGGCGATGAAAAAAGCGGTGGAAGCAGGGCGCGAAGCCTACCTTGCCGGGCGCATTCCACGGAAACGCTATGCCAGCGCCTCCTCCCCCCTGGAAGGCACTTTTTTCTAAAATTTTCAATAAATTAATAAATTAACTCGACCCAGCGCCTTCCCGCAATGAGTTCTGCCTTTCTGCGTTCCCATTTTTCCTTAGCGCCCATGATGTGGCTAAGCGCTTTATCTAACAGCGCCTGAATACGTTCTTGGCCGGCCACATACACATAGGTTTTAGGGCTATCCAGCAACACTTTAAGCTCCTGCTCCCGTTCTTCCAAGGCAAGATCCAGGGCCGGTAACTCGGCCCAGTGGGGGCGCGGACTCAATGCTTTAAAGGCGGCAAAAGATAGTCCAGCTCACCCTGAACTGTACCTTTAAAAAGCAGGATTAATCTCTATAAAATAGATATATTGAGTGTCCATGCCGCAAACGACCAGGAAAACGGCGGCAAGTAAGTAGATAGGAGACAACCCCCGTGAAACCCCATATACAGGCTTTTTTTGACTCTGGGACTTCAACCATTTCCTATGTGGTGCGGGCCCCAGGCGACCCGGCATGTGCCCTTATCGATCCGGTTCTGGACTACAGCCCTAAGGCGGGCCGCACCAGCACCACATCGGCGGATCAACTGATTGACTACGTGCGCGAGAACGGGTTAAAAGTGGAATGGATTCTGGAAACCCATGCCCATGCCGACCACTTAAGTTCAGCCCATTATCTGCAACAGCAACTCGGAGGACGCATTGGCATTGGCGAACATATTACCCAGGTCCAAAAAAAATTCAGCCAACTGTTCAACCTAGGACCTGACTTCAAAACCGACGGCTCCCAATTTGATCACCTCTTCTCCGATGGCGAACGTTTTCAAATTGGCGCCCTTGAGGCCCAGGTCCTTTATACTCCTGGACACACCCCTGCTTGTCTCACCTACCTCATTGGCGATGCGGCATTTGTGGGAGACACCCTCTTTATGCCGGACTACGGCACCGCGCGAGCGGATTTTCCAGGGGGCGACGCCAGGGCCATGTACCGTTCAATCCAACGCATCTACGAATTGCCCGACGAGACCCGGTTGTTTATGTGCCACGATTACCGGCCCGGTGGGCGGGAACCCCGTTGGGAAACCACCATTGCTGAAGAAAAGGCCCACAACCCCCTGGTTAAGGCGGGAGTCAGTGAAGAAGAATTCGTCCGAAAGCGAATTGAGAAAGACCGCAATCTAGCCCCACCGGTGCTGATCCTGCCGTCCCTGCAAGTCAATATTCGCGCAGGCGCACTCCCCCCACCGGAGGATAATGATATCAGTTATCTGAAAATCCCCCTCAACCAGCTTTAATTTTTAGCGGTGCACAGCACTTTTGCTGTGCACCCTTCTTCATCCGGAGAAGGGCTATTAGTCTTGCCTCGAAGCGCCGGCTTGAACATATTTTTTCACCGTGCGGCGATCAAGAGCGGTGATGGTGGCGACAGCTTCATAGGTTCCGTGCCGTTGATACAGCATTTGGCAATAGGCAGCCAACAGTTCCGGGGCACTCAATTTACCCTGGGCCGCCTGACACAACCAAGATCCATGATGAGTCGGCGCTTCGGCTCCCTGATAGTCTCCTTTGAGAATAATCCGCCGCACCGCCTGCTCCAGCTCTCGCACATTGCCTGGCCAGGCGTAATCCGCCGGCAGGCATTTATTCAGGACTTGCAGAATTCGATCAATTAAACCCTCGGCGGCTTGGCCCGTAAGCCGCTCGGCCAATAATCCCACCAGTTGCTTCAATTCGGCGGGAGATTCCTGAAGCCGTCTCCGCAAGGGCGGGACTTCAATCACATCCGAGGAAAGGCGGTAATAAAAGTCATCGCGAAACTGCCCCTCCTGGCGTAGCGCCGGGAGGGAACGATGGGTGGCGGCAATCACCCGCCCGGCAAAGCGTAGGGGGGAATGACTCCCTACCGGCGTGAACTGCCTTTCTTGCAGCACATTGAGCAGTTTGATCTGCACCGGTACCGAAACATCGCCAATTTCATCCAGGAATAAGGCCCCATGGGGACTACAGCGCTGGAAAAGACCCTTGTGATTGTCAATGGCGCCGGTAAAGGCCCCCTTCCGGTGGCCAAAGAGCTCCGATTCAATCAAGCTCTCCGGAAATTGAGATAAATTAATGGCGATGAAGGTTTCGGTAAAGCTATAGGTAAACCGTCGGCTTTTAAGATCGAAGGGGATTAATCCCGAGCGGCCAATAGCCGCCGCCGCTGACCCCTTGCCAGTTCCGGTCTCCCCCAGCAACAAGGTGGAAAAATCCTCCATCCGGTCCCAAAGGTGGTCCGCATAGAAACGGGCATCCGTAGTAAAAACATTGTTCCATAGGGCATGACGCAGGCGGGTCATGGAAGGAGAATCCCCCACCAGGGCATGAGCAATAAAAAAATAGGCGCGCCGCAATTGATAAAACAAGGCCAAATAACGCCCCGCCTCCTCAATGGAAAAGCCCCGATTTTTGAGTTTATCGATGAGTTCTTCGGCAAAAGGAACGGGGGCGGGGGCTGTCCCCTTGGCCATTTGGGTTTGAATTAACTGATCCCATTGCGCCACATAGCGATCATAGAGCTGGAACAAAAAAGCATACTGGAGCAGCCGACGATCCTGAGGGGGGACAGACTGAATACGGGAAAGGCCACGGGACTCCAGACGAGCCAACCGCTGTTCCAAAGGGGGAATCAAAGCGCTGTAGTGATGATCATCCGGCGCTGGGGTGTGGCCTTGGGTTTGACTTCCCAGGGAAGTCAGCCGGTCTTTCTGAAAGCTAAAGGGATTGGAGAAGATGACCTCGGTGAGCAGGGCAAAGAACTCCCGCTCTTCCGAGGTCAAAGGTTGCTGTTTGACGGTCACCGGCTGGGAGTAAGGGAGCAATAAAGGAACACCGATGCCCCCCCATGGGAGGAACATCGGTGTAGTGGGGAACTCACCGGATTCAAAGCGATCCCCCTTCCTAATATTCCCAAGATTTAAATTGCCGCCCCCACTGGGTCAAACGGAGTTTTAGTTGGGGGCCATGGCGTTCAATCACCGATCCGGTGAGAATGGCGGCCACCCCTAGCACCGCCAAACTTCCCCAGCTTCCCAAGTCAAACGCGGTGATAGCATATTGTACCTGGAAGCTAAGGCCGGCTATCAGCATCACCCAACCCAGGCCAAAGACCAGCCGCTGCTCCATGAGATAACCACACACCAGCACGCCCATCCCCGTCAGCAGACACAAAATGGCAGCGGCAACCCCCTCATAGAGGACTAAATTAGCCAATAGGCCCACCGTCATCACCACGGCCGCCTTGCGGCGGTAACTAGCCCCACTGCCTGGGGTACGCAAGCTGATTTCAAAAATCATGGCCGCCGCCGCCCAGGAAAACACCGCAAAGGCATAGGCATCCCCTCCCTTGATGATCTTATCCACCACCGCCGCCAATCCCAACCCGGTGGTCAAGGCGGGGAGGATGGCCAATTGCTCGCTAAAACTGCGGAGCTTGGAGCGGCTATTCAGCTCCAGGGCCACCTGGCGCAACATGAGAAATGCTGTTACCGACATGGCGGTAAACAAAAAGGCGTCGGCGGTATAAAGCCAAACCGTGCGCCCAAACAATAGGGCCAGGGGCAAAAATTGAAGTCCTCGAGCAAACGCTCCTTCCAGGGTTTTCATGGCGGTGTCGCCACGCCCGATACGGGCAGTCCGCCAGAGCACAAAGATCGTCAATCCCAATAATGTCCAGGCCACAAATGGCTCCTCCCGCAAGGGAATCAACAAGACTCCATTCGTAGCCAAAAAGAGTCCCGCCAAGGACCAAGCGGAATGCCGGGCCAACACCCGAAAACCTAACCAGGTAACCGGCGCCAACACCAGGACGGCACCGGCAATCAGCCCCCCAGTAACCGTAAAGCTTTCCGCCTGCCAGGTGGCAAAGACAGGATAAGCAATACTGTTGGCACGAGAAGCGGAATAAACAAAGGCCCCCAGAATAGCGAAATTAGCCGGCACCGAGACCAATGCCAACAGCAACAAAAGGCGAGCCCCCTTGCTTTCCCGCAGCCAGTGACCCGCGCCAAAGCCAATCACTGCCAAGCCTGCGGTATGGGCGAGCAGCAGCAAATAACGGTAACTATCATTGCCGCTTTCCCAACCCTGAAGCAAAAAAATAGAGAGAGAAGCCACCACAGCCAAGGCCCCCAACCCCCGCAACAGGCGGGGTAAAAATTTAAAGCTAAAGCGGCTGGCTGAGGGCTGTGGCGCGGCAGGCTGGGCCACCTGGGCTTGAGTCTCAGCATTCATGATGGTTCTCCTCCTTCAACAAAAGTTCATCCAATTCGGCGCGCAGGGCATCCTGGTCCTCGGCATCGGTAAAACGGTGTTCCAGACTATCCATGGCCTCTGCTGTGCCCGCTTCGTATTCGGCCTCGGTAATACGGACCTCCCACCGCTCAAAGGCATCGGCAACATCGCCGCCCATACTGGGGTCCACACGGGTGATGGAATTGAGGGCCTCAGCCGCCGACTGGCGGGTACGCATCAAATGACGCTTCTGGGTCATGTCGGCGACCCGCTCTTCCGCTTCTCTTACATCCCGCACCAAACGAGCCTCCAACTGTTGGTGATTTTCCCGCGTTTTTTCCAATTGGGCCCGCTGGCGTTGACACCCCCGGCGCCGCCGCAGGCATTCTAACGCCCTATGCTCATCCTCTTTGGCAATGCGCCTGGCCCGCTCCGCCCATTTTATTTCAGCCTCTTGCAGTTCAGCAATTTTGGTTTCCAACCGCTCACCGTCACTGCGGACCCGAGCCAAGCGAACCTTGGCTTTAGCGGTAGCTTGGCGGGCCTCCCCAATAGCGGCCTCAATGATGGCATCGTGGTTTTCGATCTGGCCAACCACCTGGTCAATGCGGGCGGTTAGGCTGGCAGATAGTCGTCTAAAGAAAGACATGATAACCTCCTCATGGATTTTTCTTTCCCACGGAAGATAATCCAACTTCTATGCCAGCCCGGGCATTAGCGATAAAAACATTAAAAATTCAATAACTTATTTAAAGTGCAGGATTTCATTGGGAGATTAACAACAAGAGTGTAAATATACATTTTTTGTGCATCCAAGTACATAATTTGAAGACCCTCCGCGCGGCGCAGGCTATTTTAGAGGAATCACAAAATCAATACCAACAACTGGATGCGCATCTTCTTCCGTTATCAAGGCCAACAGCCGGAAGCCGATAAGGGGGTTGTGCTCCAGGACTTTAATCATATTCTCCACCTTGAAGGAGAAAGAATCTTTGACTGCTTTTATAATGGTGCGGCCTATGACAAACTTAAGCAAAAATATGATCCGTATGACTTTGCTCCCCTCTTTGTTTGGTAAAGCGGTAAGAAACCAATGATCTGGCAATCTATTCTTGCTTGGCTCCCCCTGGTATTAATCGCCGTTCTCAACGGGGCACTCCGTGAAGCCTGGTATGGCAAGCGTCTCAGCGAACTACAGGCCCATCAAATCTCTACCGTCAGCGGCCTTCTCCTGTTTAGCCTTTATATTTGGGCCCTCATCAATCTGTGGCCACTGGACTCCGCACAACAGGCATGGATCATGGGGTTCACCTGGCTAGGGCTCACGGTAGGGTTTGAATTGCTCTTTGGGCACTACGTGGCAAAGCATTCCTGGGGACGACTTTTTCATGACTATAATGTCCTGGCTGGACGCCTATGGCCCCTGATTCCAATCTGGATTATGGTAGCCCCTTATGTTTTCTATCGGCTAGGGAGTTGATATAAATATCAATTACTTAACTCCCGAACCCAAAATACTTGGGGAAGGGGGTCACTGAGCAACATCATGGCCTTTTATAGACTTTGAAATGAGCTTGCACATTTTTCTTCCGGTCACAGCTCCGGCACCCCAGTAGAGGCCTACAATAGCCAATAAGAAAGCAACTCCAAGACTACCTTTTTCTAAAGAGAAACCGACATAAACGGCTGCCACCAGAAGAGTGGCCGATAGAACCCCGGCTTCGCGCCGGGTCAAGCCCCGCTGTAGGAGTTTTTTTAACATTCCACCCTCTCTTCTTCACTTCCACTATTATGAAAATAGTCTAGAGAGAGTTTAGCCTCTTAGGTCCCGTTGATAAGTGAAATAGGGCTATTAAAGGAGGTGAATTAATGCCCCATAGACTAATCAACAGCCCGTCTATTTCGGCATTGGTTCATCCCTCCCATTCCCATATCCCGCTAATTCAACATAACCCACACCTGTTATGTTGGCTTCCCCGTAGGTGCCGGTACATTGCACCGCTCCTTCCCAGTAACGTACCGCTAGATTAAGCTCTTGATCCTGCTGAAAAGGAGTAATTACCAAAGATAGTTGAAGTTCAGGCACCGCTAGACGCCAACCTGAAGGATAACGGATACCGCTGTGGGGGCTCTGCCATCGGTCAGTCACTTCAACCTCTACCTGGGAAAGGGAAAGCTTGCGCGTCTCGCCGGTTGCAGAAACAAACGTGCCGCCACTGAACGCATCCGCAGTGCCGTCTTTTTTTCTCATATGGTAGAACATCAATTCCGTATTATTGGATAACTGCAGCGCGAACCAATCCCAGCCTTCCTGGTCCTCGCCTAAGGCGCTAGTGCTCCACTCCCGGTCCATCCAGCTGGTCCCTGATACTGGAAAGCTTTGTCCGTCGACACGAACCTCTCCCTTAGAGAGCAAGCGGGTAAAGGAATAGTAATAGGAGGCGTTGCCTGGCTCTGCGCTTTTTTGACTCAAACCATCCTCCCCCTGCAACACGAGAGGTTTAGCTGCATCCAACTCAAGCTCTAGGGCAATGCCGTCTTGAGCCACCGCAATTTTCAATGGGAAAATATTTTCGCCTTCTGCTCCTATGACCACCCAGTCTTCCAACCACACTTTGAAGGGTTGGGCGACTGCGCCTGCCAGACCCATCGCGCCTCGATTGAAACGTTCAAAAGAATAAAAGCGTTCTTGCTCCACATCAGTTAAGGCGAAGTGGGCCATGTAGAGCTGGCGCGTTGCCCAACCGGAGGCACGCTCAACCTGATCGGGCGCCATGGCGACCCGGAAAATGGTCAGTTCGTAACCAAAGTGCCGACTCTCCGGGGTCTCAAGGTTGCCCGTGTAGTACCACCACTCGTTTTTAAAGTCGGGATGGGGGCCATGATCTTGGGGGAAAGAAAATGCCCGGGGTTCAAATACACGGGCATACTGCGAGGTGTCTTCCTGAGCGCTCAAGGCGTCGGAGACGATCACTCCATCATTGGCTGCCCCCTCTTCCTCACGGGTGCCCATCAATGCCATCATGATGAAAACTAAAATTGCACCAATCACAAAGAAAATTGCGGTAAGGGTCCGGTTGGCAAACATATAGGCTCATTCGCTAAGATGATTAAAGATACTAATCTGAAAATAGCGGCAAGGTATTGGCTTCTTCCCGCTGCGCCAGCCTCAAGGGAGTCTTTCTACCTAGAGAGGCCGGTGGAAAGGGTTCAGCCGGCACCCCCATAGCGCATCCTTAACCCCGCATTAAGGCGCTATCCAACAAAAATTCTTCGCCCCTTTCCACAAACCGCATATTCTCACAACAAAACTCTTACACAAAATTTCTACGGTGGGCAAGTTTTCCAGGAAAAGCAGGAATTCTTTGCCCCACCCTTAATCTATGATTAAATTCCCACTGTTTCCGTAATGTACGATAATACAGATAAGAAATAGCTCAGGGGGCTAGGCCAATTCCAGGTGCGCAAGAACTTGATTTTTTGAATATTTGTATTAAAATCATAATATTATGACGATACGACAGGCTAGACACAAGATTTTCACGTTGCCGGCCCTATTATTAGGTAAGCATTTGAAGAATATTGAAAATATCGTGGCTAGAAAAGATTCTTCGTCCTCTTAACCCTCTACCCCATTCCCGCCCCTGAGAATCAGCCTAGAATAACTAAAAACCCCGATGATAAATAAAAAAGCGGAGATTTCGCATCGTTATGATGTGCTCCTAGAGGTGATGGCGCATGCCGCCGAGCAGCTCTTGTATTCTCCCCATTGGGAAAAAAACATTCACAATGTTCTAGAACGGTTAGGTAAAACCGTAGGGGCCTGCCGAACCTTTGTTTTTGAAAATCATTACAACAGAGAGGGGCAACTCTTAACCAGTCAACGTTATGAATGGACAGCTCCTGGAGTCCAACCTCAAATTAATAATCCCGAACTGCAAAATTTCTCTTATGAGGCTGGCGGTTTCCAGCGTTGGATAACATTACTTAGCAATGACCAAGTGATCCATGGCCGCAGCCGTGATTTTCCCTCTCCTGAGAGCACCATTCTACTGCGCCATGGCATCCAATCGACTGCCGTAGTCCCCATTTTCGTGCGGGACGGCTGGTGGGGTTTCATTGGCTTTGATAATACCCGCCATGAACGGCTATTTTCCCTGGCAGAGGAAAATGCACTTAAAACTTTAGCAAGTATCTTTGGTGCCGCCATTACCTGGGAAAGTATCACCCGAGAGCAGGAAAAAAATCGACATCAACTAGAACGTCTCCTCTCCAAGGAGCGTTCCCATCACCAGCTTTTTGACGCGATTGGGCGAATTCAATCGCTTTTTATCCAGGATGCTAATCCGTCGGTACTATTTGGCAATGTCCTGCAAGAAGCGCTCACGCTTTCAGAAAGCCAGCTCGGCTTTCTCAGCGAAATTCGTTACACAAAAACCGGCACTCCTTATCTCAGGACTCTGGCTATTGGCAATACCACTTGCAATAACGGCCAGTGTTATCTGCGGGCGACATGCTCCCTTAGCGGTGCGGAACTTGCCAAGCTAAAGGCGCTTTTTTGTGATGCCATTACCAGTGGTAAAGCCGTCATTGCTAATGATGTCCCTAATGATCCTCAAGTAAGTGGAGTGCTGAGTAGTGATTCTCAAATAAAACGTTTTCTGGGTCTCCCCTTTTATCATCATGGCTCCCTGCTTGGCATCGTCGGCGTTGCTAACCGTGATAAACCCTATGATAAGCGGTTAATCGAATACCTTGATCCCCTACTCTCCACCTGTGGAAGTATTCTTGATGCTTACCATAACGACCAGCGCCGAAGAGATGCGGAAAGCCGCCTCCGGCTTACCGCCAAGGTGTTTGAAAGCACCATTGAAGGAGTCATTATTGTGGACGCTAGGGCTTACATTGTCGATGTCAATAAAGCCTTTACTCACATCACCGGCATGGTTAGGCAGGAAATCATTGGCCAACATCTTAGCGTCCTCCGTGCTAAACAAGAAGAGCCGATCTCTTTTCAAAAAATATGGCGTTCCATCAAAAGCACCGGCCAATGGCAGGGTGAGTTATGGAGTCAACGTAAAAATGGAGAGACTTACCCTGTTTGGATGACAGTCAGTTCGGTAAGAAATTCAAAGGAAGAAATTACCCATTATGTTGCCGTTTTTTCCGATATTACAATACGCAAACAAACGGAACAGCGACTCTATTATTTAGCTCATCATGATACCTTAACGGGATTACCCAATCGCACCTTATTTCTCGACCGTCTTAAGCATGCCATTAATCATGCCCATCGTCGTAATTATCGGGTTGCCGTTCTATTCATCGATCTTGATCGTTTTAAATTTATTAACGATACCCTAGGTCATCGCATTGGTGATATTTTGTTAAAACAAGTCGCCAAACGTATGCAGGCAAACATTCGTGCTGAAGACACCATCGCCAGGCTAGGGGGCGACGAATTTACGGTGATTATTGAAAGCTTCACCGACACCTCGGTAATCCCTCTGATTGCCCGAAAAATTATTAACGCATGCGAGAAACCGTTCAACATCAATGGTAAGGAGTTGTTTGTCTCCGCCAGTATCGGGATTAGCCTTTATCCAACGGATGGCTATGATGCGGGTATGCTCCTACAACATGCGGATGCGGCCATGTATCGTGCCAAGGAAAAAGGTAAAAATAGTTATCAATTTTTCACCACTGAAATCAATGCTGCCGCCGCGGAACATCTGGCTCTTGAAAACCGTCTCCGAAAAGCAATTGCCCAGGGGGAATTCCAACTGTATTATCAACCCATCATGGACATGGAAAGTGGCGCCATCGTCTCGGTGGAAGCCTTGATCCGATGGGTTAATCCAGAATTAGGATTAATCAATCCCGATAAATTTATTCCTTTAGCGGAAGAAACTGGACTGATTATTCCCATCGGAGAATGGGTATTACAAACGGCCTGCGCCCAAGCTAAAATCTGGAATCAAGAAAATACTTACCCTTTACGGATAGCCATTAATTTATCCGCTCGTCAATTCCAACAAATCGATTTTTTAGAACGAATACTCGAAATCCTTAAGAAAACGGATCTTCTCCCCAATCGCTTGGAGCTAGAGCTGACGGAAAGCATGATTATGGACAATATGGAGGCTAGCCTGGAGACCCTCAATGCCTTAAAAAAAATGGGTTGCCAAATATCATTAGATGACTTTGGAACAGGGTATTCCTCCTTGGCCTATTTGAAGCGTTTTCCAATAGACACCGTTAAAATTGATCATTCCTTTGTTCGGGATATTAGTACTGATCCAGATGATGCAGCTATCACCACGGCAGTGACTACTATGGCACACAGCTTAAGACGGAAGGTGGTTGCAGAAGGTGTAGAAACGCGGGAACAGTTAGAATTTTTGGACAATATCGGCGTCAATGGGGTGCAAGGTTATTTTATCAGCTACCCGGCCCCTGCCGAAAACTTTACCCGGTTGTTACAGGAAAGACACTATATCAATCATGACCTCCTACGACTTTGACCTATTTGTGATTGGTGCCGGCTCCGGGGGGGTACGGGCCGCCCGCATGTCGGCAAGCTTTGGCGCCCGGGTTGCCATCGCCGAAGAGCGCTACTTAGGTGGCACCTGCGTCAATGTGGGCTGTGTCCCTAAAAAACTCCTTCTTTACGGAGCTCATTTTTCCGAAGATTTTGAAGACGCAGCAGGCTTTGGCTGGAGGGTGGGTCAATGCCAATTCGATTGGCCTACTCTAATTCAAAACAAGAACACAGAAATTGAACGTCTCAATCAAATTTATGAAAGTTTACTGAGAAAAGCAGGGGTCACTCTTGTCAATGGCCGCGCCTGCTTGGAGACCCCCCATACCGTTCTTGTCGATGGTCAACGTTATACGGCAGAACGCATTTTGATTGCTACTGGCAGTTGGCCCGCCATTCCGGAATTTCCCGGTCGGGAGCATGTCATCACCTCGAATGAGGCATTCTTCCTTGATCGCCTTCCAAGGCAGGTTGCCATTGTCGGTGGGGGCTATATCGCTGTAGAATTTGCCAGTATTTTTAACGGACTAGGCAGCGAAACTACCTTACTTTATCGTGGTCCCCTCTTCCTTCGTGGTTTTGATGAAGACCTACGAGAGGGCTTAGCCCAGGAGATGGCTAAGCGAAATATTAAGCTTCGCTTCAATACCGAGGTGGCGGCGGTTGAAAAGGAGGAGCAGGGGTTTACCGTCAGACTTCATCATGGAGAAGCACTCAAGGTGGATACCGTCATGTATGCCACGGGTCGCACCCCTAATACTAGGGGGCTAGGGCTAGAAGAGTTGGGTGTGGAACTTAGTTGGAACGGTGCCATCGTCGTCAATGGGGATTACCAAAGCGCTATTCCTTCTATCTATGGGATCGGAGATGTCACTCATCGGATCAATCTCACCCCGGTGGCCCTAGCGGAAGCAATGGTTTTGGCCCGTAATCTCTATGGGGGCCAATATTCCCAGCTAGACTATGACAATATCCCGGCTTGTGTTTTCAGCCAGCCGAATGTGGCAACGGTAGGGCTCACCGAAGAACAGGCCCGGGAGCGCTGCGGTGAGGTTAGTGTTTATCGCTCTACCTTTCGCCCCTTAAAGCACACCCTGAGCGGCAGAGATGAGCGCATGATGGTAAAACTTATCGTGGAAAAAGCCACCGATCGGGTGGTAGGAGCGCATATGTTAGGGTCCGATGCAGGCGAAATTATCCAAGGCATTGCCGTTGCTATCAAGGCAGGGGCAACGAAAACGGTATTTGACAATACTCTAGGAATCCACCCTACCGCCGCCGAGGAGTTTGTGACCTTGCGTCAACCCCTCTAAGAGTTATAGTATTCCCTTTTAAAAGGGATATTTTCAAAGCAGCTTTCTGGAACACATCTTAGCAATAAAGAGTAGGCCATGGAGTTTATCAAATATTTTGGGCCAATGCGCATTGTACTGGCGTTGTTTACTTTTACTCTCATTGGGATGGCCCCCTTTGCCAGCGAAGCGAGCTTCTCCGGCTGGGGTGCGGTAGTAGGGACCGTCGCCCCGTCGCTGACGGTTATTATGCTATTTGTCCTCCCCCTTGATATGATGATGAGCCGCATTTTTATGACCGATACCGAAGGTGCCCAACGTCTCCGCTACCGGCGTATTCTTTGGTTAGAATTCTTTTTGTTTATCGCCCTGCTACTGGCTTGGGGGCCTTTTATCGCCAATCTATTGCGGCAGCTTTAAGCAAGAGCCAAGAGCTCAGCGGGAATTCTCCATTATTACTGTGTCCCCTTTCTATTCTCCCCCCCTCAATGGGAGGCAGAGGATTTATCTGCCCGCTCTTGCTCCAGTAGCGCGACCACATCGCGGAACTGCTCCTTATTCTGCTCGTTGAGATTCATCAGCGTTCGATGAGCCTTCAAAAGCGTGTCCGACATAGCGGCGCTGTCGACTTCTTCCTCAGCCAAGGCTTCTCCTCCAAGAGGTTCGAGATCGCCATGCTCAACAATGTTGAAGACCTTATCAAAGCCCAGGCAAGTCAGCACTTCATTAATTTCCTTTCGATTGGAAATAATGGTGACCCCAGGCTTACCAAATCGCTGCATGAACTTGGCAATACGCACTAATAACCCTAAGTTGGTGCTGTCAATGCTTCGGGTTTCCGTCAAGTCAATCACAAAGCCTTGGGGCGTCACCTCGGCAAATAAATTTTGCAAAAAATGATCCAATGATGGACTTAAGGGATAACGCACATCACCCAAAAAGCGCAACACATGGACCCCGTCATAAGTGGCATGCAAAATTTTACCTTCAGCCATGGCTGCGTCAAACCAATATCAATAAGCTGTTGCTTTCAGAAAGTGGATAACCCATATCCACACCAAGCTCCGCCGTTAAACCAGCAATAGATTCAAATTGTAGTCGTTAGCGGCTAGCCTTACTACCGCTTCAAGCATTTTGTTAACCTCAACTAGCACTCAATCAAAAGGAAAATCAAGCCTTGGATAAGCTCTTGCAACACCGCCTGCAGCGGCTCATTAACGCTTCCCCGAGAGGATTACTTAAAGGGGGCAAAAAAGGCATAGAAAAAGAAAGTCTACGGATCAACCTCGAAGGGAAGTTAGCCCAAACCCCCCATCCAAGCACACTAGGGTCTGCGCTCACCCACCCCTATATCACTACCGATTATTCCGAGGCCTTGCTGGAGTTTATCACACCCCCCTACTCAGAGGTACGGGAAACCTTGGCGTTTTTGTCCCTTATCCATCAATTTGTCTATCATCACCTACATGAGGAGTTCCTCTGGGCAACCAGTATGCCTTGCGCCGTGAAAGATGACCACAGTGTTCCCATTGCCCGCTATGGCTGCTCCAACGTAGGGAAAATGAAGCATATTTACCGACAGGGACTAGGCCACCGCTATGGACGAATCATGCAAACCATCGCCGGTGTCCATTTTAATTACTCCCTACCTGAAGCCTTCTGGCCGGTATTCAAAGAGCAGGAAAACGATACTCGACCCTTGCGTGAATTCATTGATGATCACTACTTTTGCCTGGTCCGCAACTTCCAACGCCTCGGTTGGTTAATTCCCTACCTGTTTGGCGCTTCTCCAGCAGTTTGCAAATCCTTTCTTAAAGTAAGACCAAAGGGATTTGCAAAGTTCGACCGGGGGACCTATTTTTTGCCTTATGCCACTTCGTTGCGCATGAGCGACATCGGCTACAAAAACAAAAATCAGGCCAACTTGGGTATTTCCTATAATAGCCTTTCGGAATATGTTGGTGGCCTTACGCGAGCCATTGAAACCCCCCATCCCCCCTATGAAAAGATTGGCGTGGTAGTCAACGGTAAATATCGTCAACTTAATACTAATATCCTCCAAATTGAAAACGAATATTACAGTTTCATACGCCCTAAGCAGATCACCCAATCGGGAGAAAAACCCACCCTTGCCCTCCAGCGCCGAGGAGTCCAGTACGTGGAGGTTAGAGCCTTGGACGTTAGCGCTTACGATCCTTTAGGGGTCAACGAACCCCAACTGCGTTTTCTGGAAGCTTTGCTTATTTTATGCCTACTTAAGGAAAGCCCTCCCCTGGATGCTGATCAACAGGGAGCTGCTGACCATAATCAACAGCTTGCAGCCTGCTGTGGGCGGGACCCTCATCTTAAGCTCCAACAAAACGGACGGGCTCGGCTCCTCCGAGATTGGGCCCAGGAAATTTGTGATGAAATGGCAGGAATATGTGAATTATTAGATCAGGGAGAGCCCCACCAACCCTACACCAAAGCCCTTGAAATGCAACTAGACGTTCTTGCCCATGAAGAGAGGACTCCTTCTGCCCGGATACTGGCTGAGATGGCCCAAAGGCAAGAACCTTTTAATGATTTTGCAACGCGCCTGTCCAAGACCCATGCTGAATACTTCAAACAATTGCCCTTAAAAGAAGAACAAGATCAATATCTTAAAGAATTAGCGCAACAGTCCTGGCAACAACAGCATGCCATTGAGGCAGCCGACAACATTTCCTTCCAAGAATATCTTGCACGCTACTTCGCCCAGCACTAAGTTTTGCCGGATACGCGACGCTTAATCCGGCCTACGGGCTGTTTGTTTATGAGCGCCTCCTCGTAGGCCGGACCGATTCGCCGGGAGCGAATCGGGACCTCCGCAGGAGGCCCGAAGAGGGCGTGCATCAATAAGGCCTTGAGGCCGTTTCCGGCAAGGCCATTGCCCGAAACGGATAGGTTTAGCCTCCCCTTCATTTGCTCAATTCTCCCCATTTAAAACACGACCGAGGAGTGGAAAAGCCATCCCATTAGCCGCTGCATCGTGCCAATAAATCTAACGCCAGGTTTTCCAGGCGGGCCCTATTTTCCAACTTGCCCCGCCAAGGAGCCGGGATGGCCTCTACCCCAAGGAAAGCGCCACACACCGCCCCTGCCATCGCTCCGACGGTATCCCGATCGCCGCCATTTAGAATCGCGCACCATAAACAATCTTCAAAATAGCAGGGGTAGCGCAAAAAGGCATAGAGGGCAAAAGGCAAAGATTCATCGACCCGGACGCTGCGCCCAAGGATTCGGGCCGCTTCCTGGGCAGAGACTTTCCGGGCCAGCAAAGCCTCCACCATCTTTAATTTTTCTCTTAATTCCGGAACCAAACCAGGAGGCATTATTTGCTGTAAAAAAATGCGAAAATCGGGGGCTTTCCCAGGATCCAAAAACAAGGCTTGCGCTACGGCTAAAGCCTGGATAGCCGCACCATCCATGCCTATGGGATGAACATGGGTGACGGTGGCGCTCAAACGGGCTTTCTCCACCAGATTTGCGCGGCGGTGAAAGAAAAGTCCTAGCGGTGCGATCCGCATAGCCGCGCCATTGCCTAGGGAACCATTACCGTATAAATGGTGAGCTGCCTCCCGGTAGGAAAATCCCTCCTGTTCCACCGCAGCAAAGATAGTAGGAGGACCCGGTCCATAACCGCGCCAAGGCTCCTGCCGGTAGTGACGACGAAAAGTTTCTCCTAGATGTTGCGCATCCACATCACCGACCATGAGCAGGGATTCTCCCAAGGCCAAAGCCATTGCGGTATCATCGGTATAGGACAACTCAGGAGCATTACCAAGGGCACCTAGCAAAGCTTCTCGTTCAGGAAAGGAGAAAGCCATTTCCCCAATGGCATCTCCAATAGCGCTGCCTACCAGACAGCCAACAAAGCGCGACTCCAAACTCATGAAGATTATCCCCCAGAAGGTGTTTTTTAGAACAAGTGCTTACCTCGTTCGCTGATAAGTGCCTACAAGCTCCGCCTCCCCTAGTATGTGGTCAGCCATCGCCTCCTCCAGAGCCTCTTTAGTTGGGGTTTTAAGGCCCGGTAATACCCTATCCAGTGCATACAGCTTATGGAAATAACGATGTCGGCCTATAGGAGGGCAAGGCCCACCATAGCCGGTGCGGTTCCAGTCATTCAGACCCTCCTGAGTTCCAGTGGGCAGCTCCGTTGAGACCACCCCCCGGGACAAACCTGTCGCCGAGGGGGGGATGTTATAAAGCACCCAATGGACCCACGTCATTTTCGGTGCGGCAGGATCAGGCGCATCCGGATCATCGACGATCAAAGCCAAGCTCTGGGTTCCTTCAGGGATATTTGACCAAGACAGTTCAGGGGAAATGTCTTGGTCATCACAGGTATATTCAGGGGGAATTTCTCCCTGATGATTGAAAGCCGGAGAGGTAAGAGAGAGGTTCATTAAGGTATCTCCTCTGACAATGAATAAGGGTACTCGCCATTAGGAATAACAGTAAAATACCCAAAAAGCCTTTATATAAAATGTTCATTACCTTAAAATAGGAAAGTTCATTGGAACAGAACGGCTCCAAACCGGGCATTTGTATAAGGAGAAAGAGTGCTCTTTCATCTGATACGCCCGCTCTGGGCTTCCTTCTAAGCCCTAAACATAACGATTGGAAGCAAAGATAGATAATTCAATACCCCCTGCGTCCTAATCAAAACGCCCTGCCATACAGCAGGATCAGTACTAATACTGATAAAGCCTAGCCATGAAATAGACAAAGTTCAGCTTAGAAGTTATAAAGTTATATAATTTAGTCCTTTTGTTGGTTATTACCGGGGTAAAACTACAAGACAGGAAAGAATGATGACACTTGGTCCTGGAGCACTACAACCTCCTAAGGATCGGGTCAGGCTAGCTTATGCGCCCCATTCAAATCTCCTGTTGCCCTACCCCACCAGTTGGGATCCAAGAAATTGAAAGAGGTTGGATATGCGTGACGAGGCCCTACCACTTAAGCAGGGTCTGTATGACCCTCACAACGAACACGACTCTTGTGGTGTTGGTTTTGTCGCCAATGTCAAAGGTCACAAGAGCCATGACCTTATCCGACAGGGTCTACGGATTCTGGAAAACCTAACTCATCGCGGCGCTGTGGGTGCGGATCCACTGGCTGGAGATGGCGCGGGAATCCTGATTCAGATGCCTGACCGCTTCCTCCGGGAGGAATGCGCAGGCCAGGGAATAAAGCTGCCACCCGCCGGCGAATATGGCGTTGGCATGCTCTTTCTTCCCCAAGGGACCGATAACCGCGCTGCCTGCGAAGAGCGGATTAGTTATTACATCGAAGCCGAAGGTCAAACCCTGCTTGGTTGGCGAGATGTACCCACCGATAACATCAAGCTGGGGGAAAGTGTTAAGGCAGTAGAACCGGTAGTCCGGCAGGTCTTTATTGGTCGTGGCGAAAATACCCCTTCAGGTGATGTCTTTGAGCGCAAGCTGTTTGTGATCCGCAAGCAAATAGAAAACGCTGCGCGGGGCTTGGATAAAGCAGATCCAGCGGCCTTCAACATTCCCTCCATGTCCTCCCGGATCTTGGTGTACAAGGGTATGCTCCTGGCCAATCAAGTGGCTTCCTATTTTCTGGACCTCAAAGACGAGCGCATGACGACCGCCCTGTCCCTGGTCCACCAACGCTTTTCTACCAATACTTTCCCCTCTTGGGATCTAGCCCAACCGTTTCGGATGATCGCCCACAACGGGGAAATTAATACCTTGCGAGGGAATATCAACTGGATGGCTGCGCGACGCCATTCCATGACCTCCGAACTGCTAGGCGATGATCTTAAAAAACTTTGGCCCCTGATTGCGGAAGGGCAATCCGACTCCGCCTGCTTTGACAATGCCCTAGAGCTCCTGGTCACTGGCGGCTATCCTCTTGCCCACGCGATGATGCTGCTCATTCCCGAAGCCTGGGCCGGCAATCCCTTAATGGATGAGAAACAACGGGCCTTCTATGAATATCATGCGGCCCTGATGGAACCCTGGGACGGCCCAGCGGCGATGGCCTTTACCGACGGGCGCATGATCGGAGCCACCCTAGACCGTAACGGTTTGCGCCCTGCCCGCTACCTGGTGACCAAGGATGATCTCGTGGTCATGGCATCAGAGATGGGGGTTCTGGATATTCCCGAGGAACGGATTGTCAAAAAATGGCGGCTGCAGCCGGGCAAGATGTTGCTCATCGACCTGGAAGAGGGGCGCATCATCGATGATGATGAGCTGAAAAGAAAGCTGGCGGATGCCGAACCCTATCAAAAATGGCTGGATCAGACCCAAATCCGAATTGAACAGCTGCCTGCCGAGACAGGACCCATGGCCCCTGCCCCAGAGACTCTCCTGGATCGCCAACAGGCCTTTGGTTACACTCAAGAAGACCTTAAGTTTCTCATGACTCCCATGGCCATTACGGGACAGGAAGCCGTGGGCTCCATGGGTGCCGATGAACCCCTAGCGGTACTCTCCAACCGGGCCATCCCCCTCTCCAATTATTTCAAGCAGCGCTTTGCCCAGGTGACCAATCCGCCGATAGATCCCATCCGGGAAGAATTGGTGATGTCCCTGGTCTCCCTAATTGGGCCACGTCCCAATCTGTTGGGACACCCCCAGGTGGGGGGGACCCATAAACGGCTGGAGGTGAGCCAACCCGTCCTCACCAATACCGATCTAGAGCGGATACGGCGCATTGAAGATCATACGGGTGGGGCCTTTCGTACCCATACCTTGGATATTTGCTACCCGGTGACAGAAGGTGCTGGCGGCATGGAAGCGGCCCTGCAAAATCTCTGTCAAAGGGCTGAGCGGGCTGTCCATGAAGGATACAATATTTTAATCCTTTCGGATCGCAGCATGGACATGGACCATATCGCCATACCAGCGCTGCTCGCCACCTCAGCCGTACACCATCACCTGGTACAGACGGGGCTGCGGACCGAGACTGGCCTGGTGGTGGAAACGGGGGCTGCCCGCGAAGTGCATCATTTTGCCGTGCTAGCGGGCTATGGGGCTGAGGCCATTAACCCTTATCTGGCTTTCGAAACCCTCTCCACCCTGCGCAAAAAGCTTCCGGAGAAGCTCAGCGAAGAAGAAGTCCAAAAACGCTATATTAAAGCGGTAGGCAAAGGCCTATTGAAAATCATGTCCAAGATGGGCATCTCTACCTACCAGTCCTACTGCGGCGCTCAGATCTTCGACGCAGTGGGGCTCTCTAGTGATTTTATAGAAAAGTACTTTACCGGTACGGCTTCCACTATCGAGGGGGCAGGTCTTGGCGAAATTGCTGAAGAAGCATGCCGCTGGCATCGGGACGCTTACAGCGATGCGCCCATCTACCGCCATGGGTTGGATGTGGGAGGCTACTATGCCTACCGCCTCCGCGGCGAGGACCATATGTGGACCTTTGAAACCATCTCCAAACTCCAGCATGCCACCCGTGCCAATGAAGCCAAGACTTATCAAGAATATGCCCAATTGGTGAACGAGCAAAACAAACGGTTGCTCACCTTGCGGGGCTTATTCCAATTCCGTTTTGCCGAGAACTCCATCCCGTTGGAGGAAGTGGAGCCAGCCAGTGAGATCGTCAAGCGCTTTGCCACGGGAGCCATGTCCTTCGGCGCTATCTCCTACGAGGCCCACACCACCCTTGCCATTGCCATGAACCGCATTGGCGGCAAATCCAATACCGGTGAAGGGGGTGAGGAACCCGAGCGCTTTAAGCTCATGCCCAATGGGGATTCCATGCGTTCAGCCATCAAACAAGTGGCCTCCGGCCGCTTTGGCGTCACCACCGAGTATTTGGTCAATGCGGATGACATCCAGATTAAAATGGCCCAAGGGGCCAAACCCGGCGAAGGGGGACAACTCCCCGGGCATAAAGTGGATGCCACCATTGCCCAGGTGCGCCATTCGACCCCTGGCGTGGGGCTCATCTCCCCCCCGCCCCATCACGACATCTACTCCATTGAGGATCTGGCGCAGCTCATCTTTGATCTCAAAAACGTCAATCCCCGGGCCAGAATCAGCGTCAAATTGGTCTCCGAAGTCGGGGTAGGCACCGTCGCTGCCGGGGTCTCCAAAGCCCACGCAGACCATGTGACCATTGCCGGGCATGATGGCGGGACGGGCGCTAGTCCCCTGACTTCTATCAAGCATGCCGGCCTCCCCTGGGAAATTGGTCTTGCCGAGACCCAACAAACCTTAGTGCTGAACCGGCTTCGTGGCCGTATTTCCGTCCAAGTGGACGGGGGCATGCGTACCGGTCGTGATGTAGTCATCGGCGCCCTGCTGGGGGCCGATGAATTCGGTTTCTCCACCGCGCCACTCATTGTGGAAGGTTGCATTATGATGCGCAAGTGCCATTTAAACACCTGCCCGGTAGGGGTCGCCACCCAAGACCCGGAACTGCGCAAACGTTTTGTCGGCAAACCTGACTACGTGGTCAACTACTTCTTCTTCGTCGCCGAAGAAGTCAGGCAACTGATGGCCCAATTGGGTTTTCGCCGCTTTGATGAAATGATCGGACGTTTAGATACCCTCGACACGCGGCGGGCCATCGAGCATTGGAAAGCCAAGGGATTGGATTTCTCCCGGATCCTTCACCAGCCTGCGGTAGGCCCCGAGGTAGCTATCTATAATCGCGAAACCCAGGATCA
Source organism: Nitrosococcus halophilus Nc 4 (assembly GCF_000024725.1). Classification (NCBI taxonomy): domain Bacteria; kingdom Pseudomonadati; phylum Pseudomonadota; class Gammaproteobacteria; order Chromatiales; family Chromatiaceae; genus Nitrosococcus; species Nitrosococcus halophilus. The sequence goes on from NC_013960.1 coordinate 3,260,559, forward strand.
TGGATTGGATAAGGCCTTGGATCGGCAACTCATTGCCCAAGCCCAACCTGCCCTAGAACGCCAGGAGCCGGTGCAAATTGAGATCCCGGTACGCAATACCCACCGTACGGTAGGCGCCATGCTCTCCGGGGAAATCGCCCAGCGTTATGGCCATCAGGGCCTCCCAGAAAATACCATCCAGATCAAGGCTCGAGGAACTGCTGGACAGAGCTTTGGCGCTTTTCTGGCCCATGGCATTGCCATGGAGCTCATCGGTGAAGCGAACGATTACGTAGGAAAAGGGCTCTCTGGCGGCCGCTTGGTCATCTGCCCTCCCCCTGAATGTCCCATCGTGCCTGAAGAAAATATCATCATTGGCAACACTGTGCTTTATGGCGCCATCAGCGGCGAGTGTTACTTCCATGGGGTGGCTGGCGAGCGTTTCGCAGTGCGCAACTCGGGAGTGACTGCCGTGGTGGAAGGCCTGGGGGACCATGGCTGCGAGTATATGACAGGGGGGGTCGTGGTGGTGCTCGGCAAAACCGGGCGCAACTTTGCTGCGGGTATGAGTGGTGGTATTGCCTATGTACTGGATGAGACTGGAGATTTTGAGCAACGTTGTAACCTAGCAATGGTGGAATTGGAACCCATTACCGAAGAAGATGAGGCTTTAGAGCACCTAGAACACCAGGGGGGGGATTTAGAAACCCATGGTCGAGTGGATGTTAGCCACCATATCAGTCGCTTCGATGCTCAACGCCTCAGAGGTCTTATTGAGAAGCATCAGCAGCACACCAATAGCGAGCGGGCTCGCCAAATCCTGGAAAACTGGAACGATTATTTGCCCAGGTTTGTCAAAGTTATGCCAGTAGATTACCGGCGCGCCTTGCAGGAAATGGAACGGGCACAAGCGGCTAGAGAAACCGTCCATGCCATGAAAAAGGAGGCTCTAGGCTAATGGGTAAACCTACTGGATTTATGGAAATTCCCCGCCGGGATCGGACCGATGCCCCGGTGGCAGACCGGATTCAACATTTTCGGGAATTTGCCTTGCCCTTAAGCGAGGGCGAACTCAGGGAGCAAGGGGCCCGCTGCATGGATTGCGGTATTCCCTTTTGTCATCCCGCTTGCCCCGTCAATAACATTATTCCCGACTGGAATGATTTGGTATACCGGGATGACTGGCGCCAAGCCCTCGAGGTCCTCCACTCTACCAATAATTTCCCGGAGTTCACCGGCCGCATCTGTCCCGCCCCTTGCGAAGCTTCTTGCACCCTCAATCTGACCGATGAACCGGTCACCATTAAAACCATCGAATGCGCTATTGTCGATAAGGGTTGGGAGGAAGGCTGGATCACCCCTGAGGTCCCCACCCATAAGACAGGAAAGCGGGTCGCTATCGTGGGTTCAGGCCCAGCAGGACTGGCTTGCGCCCAGCAACTGGCTCGGGCGGGACATCAGGTCGAAGTGTTCGAAAAAAGCAATCGGATTGGTGGCCTACTTCGCTATGGGATTCCAGACTTCAAGATGAACAAATCCCTCATTGACCGGCGTATGGCCCAGATGCGAGCAGAAGGCGTACAGTTCCACCCAGATACCCATATTGGGGGAGACGTTCCTGCACGCCAACTGGTTGAGACATACGACGCGGTGGTTCTGGCTGGAGGGGCCGAACACCCCCGGGACCTTCCCATCCCGGGACGGGAACTCAAGGGGATCCATTTTGCGATGGATTTTCTGACCCAACAAAACCGCCATGTGGCCGGAGACACCCTCCCTGAGCAAGAGAGCATTAGCGCCAAGGACAAACACGTGGTTGTCCTGGGTGGCGGTGACACGGGTTCAGACTGTATCGGGACTTCTTTCCGCCAGGGTGCGCTCTCTGTCACCCAGTTAGAGATCATGCCCCAGCCTCCGGAAAAGGAGGATAAGCTTCTCACCTGGCCTAACTGGCCTTATAAACTCCGCACCTCCAGTTCCCAAGCAGAAGGTGCCTCGCGGGATTGGGCGGTCGCGACCAAGACCTTCCTGGGAGAAAATGACCGGGTCACGGCTCTCCAGGTGGTGCGCCTTGAATGGCGTCAGAACCAAGAGGGGCATTGGAAAATGCAGGAAATACCCAACACCGAGTTGGAGCTTCCCGCCGACTTGGTACTGCTAGCCATGGGCTTCATTCATCCAGTGCACGAAGGCCTGTTGCAGGAGTTGGGTACTGCCCTAGATGGACGCGGCAATGTGCAAGCAGATACCGAAAGCTATCAAACTTCCATCCCGAAGGTCTTTGCTGCTGGCGATATGCGCCGCGGTCAATCCCTCGTAGTTTGGGCTATTCGTGAAGGTCGACAGGCCGCTCAAGCTGTGGATGAATTTCTCATGGGCCACTCGAGCTTGCCTCGCTGACGGCCTCTCACCCGCTTAAACACTCCAGCTCACTGTGGGGAATACACCCCCGTGAGCTGGAGTACAGCACCAAACAATTAGGGAGAAACCCTAATTTCATATTGGAAGACATTGGCTTAACATATTTCATAAGAAATCATCAGCCCTTGTTAAATACAGGGGATCTTGTTATATCCAATGCCTTATCAATTAAGGGAGGCTATCATGTCATTAGCCACTCACCCTGCGGTAACCAGTACCCCCCCGGCCAAAGTTAAAAACCGCACCGTGACGTTATCTCCCCCCACCATCCTGGACATCTCCATGTGCCGGGAGTTTTGGGAGATCGCGCAACAAGCCCGGGACTCCGAGATAAAAGTGATCATCGATCTTCAAGAGACTGTCTCCATTCACGACTCCGGCTATACGTTGCTCTGGATGTTGAAAGAGAGTCTTGCCAAGGAACGGACGGACCTCCTGCTCCTCCATTGTCGACCCCATTTGAAAAAGGCACTGTGGTCACACGGATTTGACCCCCATTTCACGATCTTGTAACCCTAGCAAGCCAGGGCTTTGAACGATCCCCACTCCATGGGATCGGCCTGTGGCATGCATGCCCTAGTCCCGCACGCCCATCTCCAGCTCAAGTGCCAGGGCCAACGTATGAAATTCCAAGGCAACCGATCAGAACTTGAAACAGCGAGGTAAGCCATCTTGGAGGAGTTATGAATGCACAATCAAGTGTCCAGCTTCGCAGTGGAAATGCCATGCCTATTTTTGGTTTAGGGACTTGGCAGTTAACGATTGATACTGCGGGCACCGTCGCCTATGCCCTAGAACTCGGATACCGGATGATTGACACGTCAAGCGATTACGGCACGCAACCAGGCATTGGTGAGGCGATAAAAAGAAGTAAAATCAGCCGCGGTAGCCTCTATATCGTAACGAAAGTAGAAGAAACCGACGATGCCTACCAAGCCACCAAAGAATATTTGAGTGAGATGGATTTGGAGTATAGCGATCTGATGCTTATTCATCGTCCACCCACCACAGGCGCTGGTGAGGAGTTGTGGGATGGTTTAATTCGCGCCAAAAAAGAGGGTCTTACAAAAGATATTGGGGTAAGCAACTACTCGGCTGAACTCAGTCAGAAACTGATCGATGCCACCAGCGAAGTACCTACTGTAAACCAAATTGAATGGAGTCCGTTCGGCCATAGTGGAGATTTCAAGAACTTTTGCGCTAAGAATAACATCGTTATTCAGGCATACAGCCCACTGACCCGTGGCAACAGGCTTGATAATAAAGCGCTTAATCAAATGGCCAGCAAATACCATAAAACACCTGCGCAAATGATGCTTCGCTGGAATATCCAGCTCGGTACGGTTCCTTTACCGAAAGCTAATCAGAAAAGCCATTTAGAAGAAAACCTTGGCATTTTTGATTTCGAAATAAGTACTCAAGACATGGAAATTCTCAGTAATCTGAACGAAGAATATTCATCACTAGGATCTTTGCCTTATGTCTAATAGTAACTTATTTCCAGACTGTTACAGAAGAATACCAGCAAGCAAAGATGACCCCGATGGCGTTCTGCAATATATAAAAATCACAAGGTAAAAAGATCCGACTCCTGCCTTCGTCGAGACCTTAATTCTATTACCGTTTCGCCTCTTGTTGGCCAACCTTGCCTAGGTGTTTGATAGGACACATGCCGTCTTGCCTCCCTCTGCAGAGCAGTGCATTGGCGCAGACTCACATATTCCTCTACGCTAATGAATAGGCATACTGTGATTTGTAAACACAGGAAGCCCGGCCACCTTTCTTTTTTAGGAATAGTTTTGTGGTCAGTGTATTATTATTTGTGGTTTGCGTTATTTTACTTTATGGCCACAGGGGTAGGAATCCTTTCCCGAGTATATTTGCCGGAATCACAGAGCTTTGACCCGGAGTTAGCCCTCCCCACCATAGGCCTACAATTACTGCCTGATATGCTCGTGGGGGTGCTACTAGCCGGTATTTTTGCCTCGACCATGTCCACGGCAGACTCGTTGGTGCTATCTTGCTCAGCGGCATTCACCCATGATTTACTGCCGCAACGCCTTGAAAACATGGGGGAGATAAAAACAACCACCGTGGTTGTTACGGCGTTGGCCTTGGCAATTGCGCTCAGTAATAACAAGAACGTATTCACCTTAGTTATCTTGTCCTGGTCGTTTCTGGCTTCAGCTTTTGTGCCCTTATTACTAATTTACATTATGGGCGGAAAACCCACGGATTGGCAAGCTTTGACCATTCTAGGTGTGGGCGTCGGTGTGGCCATGGCCTGGCGCTGGTTGGATCTCCATCATGCTCTCTACGAAGGAATGCCAGGCATTCTAGCGGGTCTAGCGACTTTTGGAGTGCTATGCCTGTTCGGAAAAGTCGATACCCTTTCGGAAGCTAAGCCAGACAGCGAATAACCCGAGGAGCACCTTTCCTCTTTGGTGAGGACTCCGGATTTTTCACCATACATAAAATATTTTTATCTACTATGTAAAAGTAATGAATACCCATAAGACAATTTCCCGTAGCTACTTTGATGCCGTCATTTTCGATCTAGATGGGGTGATTACCCGCACGGCTCGTGTTCACGCTGCCGCCTGGAAATCCATGTTTGACGATTTTCTGCAAAAACGGGCTCAAGGCGCAGCGTTCAAGCCTTTTGACGACCATGATTATCGCGAGTATGTGGACGGCAAACCCCGCTATGAGGGGGTGAGAAGCTTTCTCCAGTCCCGCAATATCGAATTACCCTATGGCGATCCCTGTGACTTGCTAGAGAAGGAAACGGTATGTGGGTTAGGTAACCGCAAGAATGAACTCTTTCAGGAAAAGTTGAAAAAGGAAGGGGCAGAAGTATATCACACCTCCGTCCAGTTGATTCGGCGTCTGCGCAGTAAAGGATTTCAGACCGCCGTAGTCTCTTCCAGCAAGAATTGCGGCCGCATCCTGGATACGGTGAAACTCACCCATCTATTTGAGGTGAAGGTGGATGGCAACGATGCGGCAACTTTAGACCTCAAGGGCAAACCTCACCCTGATATTTTCCTGGAGGCTGCCAATCGGTTAGGCTTAGAACCTAAGCGCTGTGTGGTCTTTGAGGATGCGATAGCAGGAGTTAAGGCAGGCAGACAAGGCCAATTTGGCCGCGTGATTGGAGTCGATCGGGAGAAGCAGACGGAAGCGCTGAAAGCGGCCGGGGCTGACATTGTGGTCAAGGATCTGGCGGAGATAGGGATCGTAGTCCACATGCTTGATCTTTCTCTTGCCCTAGAAGCCCTAAGCGCGCTCCAAGACAACATCGCCCAACGGGAGGTGGTCACCTTTCTCGACTACGACGGCACCCTCACCCCCATTGTCTCCCACCCTGAAAAGGCCATCCTCTCAGGAGAAATGGGCCAGACATTGAGGATGCTGGCTGAACAATGCACAGTGGCCATTATTAGTGGTCGGGGACTGCAAGACGTGCGCCAACGGGTGGCCATTGACAGTCTTTATTACGCCGGCAGTCATGGCTTTGAAATCGCCGGTCCTGGGGAGCTGGAAATGGAGCAGGAGCAGGCCCAAGCCCACCTCCCGGCCCTGGATGAAGCAGAGAAGGCACTGAAAAAACAACTAGAAAATATTGCAGGAGCCCAGATAGAACGCAAGCGATTTTCCATTGCGGTTCATTACCGCAATGTGGCGGAGGCCCAGATCGGCGCCATAGAAAAGATGGTGGAGCAGACGTTGGAGCAACACCCAGGGTTACATAAAAGCCATGGCAAAAAAGTGTATGAGCTTCAGCCGGATGTGGCCTGGGATAAGGGCCGGGCTTTGTTGTGGCTGCTGGACAAACTAGAACTCAACCGCCCGGATGTGCTCCCCCTTTACATCGGCGATGACATTACTGATGAAGACGCCTTTCAAGTTCTGGAAGAACGGGGTTTGGGACTGGTGGTGGGAGAAGAGGCCCGGGATACTTACGCGGAATACCGCTTGAAGGATTCCCATCAGGTGAGGGAATTTCTCCATGCCCTGACCCGAATGCTGGGAGAACGCAATGCCTGGACCCTGACTTACCGCGGCTTTGAAGCCCAAGAAGAAGGCTTACGGGAAGCCTTATGTACCTTAGGGAACGGCTACTTTGCCACCCGCGGGGCAGCTCCAGAATCCCAGGCCGACAACATCCACTATCCAGGAACCTATCTAGCAGGTGGCTATAATCGCTTGAAGACAGCTATCGCTGGACGTACGGTGGAAAACGAAGATCTCGTCAATTTACCTAACTGGTTGTGTCTAGATTTTCGCCATATCGACGGGAAATGGTTTGATTTAAAAGAAATGGAGATTCTCTTCTATCGCCAAGAACTGGATATCAAACGAGGAATACTCACCCGTATAGTCCATTTCCGTGATGAAAAAGACAGGGAAACCCGGGTGACTCAACGCCGCCTGGCGAGCATGGCCCACATGCACCTTGCCGCATTGGAGACGGTGATTATCCCCCTCAATTGGTCTGGCACCTTGGAGGTGCACTCGGCCTTGGATGGACAAGTGATTAATTCCGGGGTAGCCCGATACCAAGCGCTGAATAGTAAGCATTTGAAGCCGGTAGAAACCCAACCAATCAACAACCAAATTCTCCTGCTTAAGGTACGAACGAATCAATCCCAACTGACCATTGCTCAGGCGGCTAGGTTGGAGGTCTTCCTCGATAATAAACCTGCGGCGGTAGATCGGCAGATGGAGGAGGAAACCGCTTATGTCGCTCAAGCATTTACCGTCGAAATGGAGAAAGGAATCCCGCTCACGCTGGAAAAGACGGTAGCCCTTTATACGGCCCGGGATTCGGCCATTTCCGAATGCGGCCTAGAAGCGGTCAAGACCATCCAGGATGCCCCTCGTTTTGAAGGCCTTTGGGACACCCACTGTCTGGCCTGGAAACACCTTTGGCGACAGTTTGATATGCAACTGGAAATTGCTAGAAGCGCTGGTAATCACCACATCCAGCGAATCCTTCGGCTATACAGTTTTCATCTCCTCCAAAGCGCGTCGATGCACTCCCTGGATATTGATGTTGGCATGCCTTCCCGGGGGTGGCATGGGGAAGCCTATCGGGGACATATTTTTTGGGATGAATTGATTATTTTTCCTTTTCTCAATTATCGTGCCCCTCAGATCACGCAAACCCTGCTCATGTACCGGTATCGTCGACTGAATGAAGCGCGCAAGGCGGCCCGAGCACTGGGCTATAAAGGCGCCATGTATCCCTGGCAGAGCGGTAGCGATGGGCGGGAAGAATCCCAGCAGCTTCATCTTAACCCCCAATCGGGACGCTGGATACCCGATAATTCTCACTTGCAGCGGCATATCAACGCGGCCATCGCCTACAACATCTGGCAGTATTTTCAAGTCACTGGCGACTTAAATTTTCTCGCTTTCTATGGGGCGGAAATGATTCTGGAGATTGCCCGGTTCTGGGCTAGCATCGCCACCTACAACGAAGGGCTAGATCGCTATGAAATTCTAGGAATCATGGGGCCAGACGAGTTTCACGATGCTTACCCAGAGGCTGAAAGCCCCGGCCTCAACAACAATGCCTACACCAACCTTATGGCTGTTTTCGTGCTGAACAAAGCCCTGGAGCTGTTCCAATTATTGCCGGAGCAAGAATGTCAGCAGCTTTGCGAAAAATTGGCCATCCAGGAATCGGAGAAAACACGCTGGCAAGACATCAGCCGTAAGATGCGAGTAGTGTTCCATGACGACGGTATCATTAGCCAGTTCGAGGGCTATGCCAAACTAGAGGAATTCGATTGGGAAGGCTACCGAAAGAAATACGATAATATTCAACGCTTAGACCGCCTTCTGGAGGCGGAAGGCGATACAGTCAACCGCTATAAAGCGTCAAAACAAGCCGATGTGCTGATGTTGTTTTACCTTTTCTCCTCAGAGGAATTAGGTGAGCTGTTCAAGCAACTCGGCTATCCGTTTGATCCGGAGCAGATCCCTAAGAACATCGATTATTATCTCCAACGGACCTCCAATGGTTCCTCCCTAAGCTGGATCATCCATTCTTGGGTTGCCACCCGCCGGGACCGGGAACACTCCTGGCAACTCTTCCAGGAAGCATTGAAGACCGATGTGGCAGATATTCAGGGGGGAACTACTCCTGAAGGTATCCATCTGGGCGCCATGGCAGGCTGCGTCGATCTAGTGCAACGCTGTTACACGGGGCTGGAGGCTAGAGGTCAAGTGCTACGTCTCAATCCTCGCTTCCCTGAAAAATTGAGAAGTATTCACATACACCTGCGTTACCGCGGGCACTGGTTAGAGCTAGAGATTTCTTGTGAGAAATTAAAGATAGAATCCCTTACCAGTGGGGCTGCACCCGTAAAAATAGAAGTTAAAGGAAGTCAATTCCAACTTGAAGAAGGCAAGGTGAAAGAAATCCAGCTATGAATTTGAACCCTAAGTATTCCCCACGGACTCACCTTAATCTCAATGTTCGCGGTCTCAGCCAATCTGCCACCTTGGCTATCAACGAACGCTGTGCTGGACTCATCCGTGACGGCAAAGAAGTCTTCCGCTTCGGTCTCGGCCAATCCCCTTTTCCCATCCCTCTGCCCATCGTTGAGGCGCTCAAGGCCAATGCCCACCAAAAAGATTACCTGCCGGTGAAAGGCCTACCTGCACTGCGCGAAGCCATTGTTGGCTATTATCAACGTACTGAAGGCTTAGACTACTCCCCCGATAAAATTTTGGTGGGGCCAGGCAGTAAGGAGCTAATGTTTATTGTCCAACTAGTCTATTATGGCGACCTGGTCATTCCAACTCCAAGTTGGGTCTCCTACGCTCCCCAAGCTTCCATTATTGGTCGCCATCTCCGCTGGCTTCCAACCCAAATAGAGACCGGGCTTGGAGTGACACCTGAAGCCCTGAATAATTTGTGTCAAACCGATCCGGAACGTCCACGACTGCTAATTCTTAACTACCCAGGCAACCCCAGCGGCATGACCTACAGTGCCGCGCAGCTAAAAGCGATTGCCAAAGTAGCCCGGCGCTATCGGGTCCTGGTGCTGGCAGATGAAATCTATAGCGAGCTGCATTTTGAGGGGAAGCATATCTCTATCGCTCGTTTTTACCCGGAGGGCACCCTCATCAGCAATGGCTTGAGTAAATGGTGTGGGGCGGGCGGATGGCGGCTCGGCGCCTTTATTTTTCCTCAGTCCCTAACCTGGCTCTTAGAGAGCATGGCGGCAGTGGCCAGCGAAACCTTTACTTCAACCAGTGCTCCCATCCAATATGCAGCCGTTGAGGCTTTTCGAGGTAGCACCGAAATCAAGCACTATACGCGACAAGTCCGGCGCCTTCTTCACGCCCTCACCCGCTTCGCCGCACGCCGGCTACGGGATATAGGCGCAGCGGTCGCCGACCCCCAAGGCGCATTCTACCTGTTTCCCAATTTCGACCCCCTGCGGGAGCAACTCTGCCGCCGTTCTATGACCAACAGCGAAATCCTCTGTACCCGTCTACTAGAGGAAACGGGGGTTGCCATTTTACCCGGCAGCGTATTTGGACGTCCCTTAGACGAACTGTCAGCCCGGCTTGCCTGCGTCGATTTCGACGGCGGTAAGGCATTAGCAGCGTTAGAAGCCCTACCCGATACTACGGAGCCGAACGAGGCTTTTTTGCGTACTTACTGTTACCCCGTTGTTCATGGAATAGAACGGCTATGTAACTGGCTAAGTTAAAAGACTCACCCATAACCCATCAGATTAGACATGTCCCCCCAAATCGCAACCTTATCTTCCCAATGTAGTCTTATATAAAAATTAAGGAGGGTAACTATGGTAATAGCAGCAAATAAGATAATAAAGCAACGCCTTGCCAATAGTTTGATTGTTCTCAGTCTACTTGCCATTACAAGTGGCCGCCCCGCTCTAGCGGTAGATGATAAAGACCTGGCGAAAGCCACTTTTGCTGGTGGCTGCTTTTGGTGCATGGAACCGCCTTTTGACAAGCTAGAGGGCGTTATTTCAACTACTTCGGGTTATATTGATGGCCAACTGGAAAATCCAACCTACGAAGAGGTCTCTGCCGGGAAAACCGGTCATGCGGAAGCAATCCAGGTCCTCTATGACCCAAAGAAAGTGAGCTATGCCAAGTTACTGGAGGTTTTTTGGCATAACATTGATCCCCTCACTGCAAACCGGCAATTCTGTGATCAAGGCAATCAATACCGACCTGCCATTTTCTACCACAACGAAGAACAGCAACGCTTGGCCGAAGAATCTAAAACCCAATTAGCACACTCTGGCCGCTTCGATCAGCCTATCGTCACTGAAATCAAACCGGCGACTCCATTTTATACCGCAGAGAAGTATCATCAGAACTACTATCAGAAAAACCCAATCCGCTACAAGTTATATCGATTTGCCTGTGGTCGGGATCAGCGACTGCAACAACTTTGGGGGGAATCCGACTAAGGGAGGCAAAGCCAATATGGGCAATGTTATTAAAGATTTTCAATAGCGATGGGTTCAATCTCCTCTGCTAAATCAAACCCAAAAACCCGAGAATAAAAATAGAGCTCTGCGCTCAGCGCACGTTTGATATTTTCCGACCTCCGGAAGCCATGTTGCTCGCCTTCAAAAGGAACATAGGCCACAGGCAACCCCTTCCTACGCAGCGCCTCTACCATCTGTTCGGCTTGTTCAGGGGGTACAATCTTATCTTCCAAGCCCTGAAAAAAAATAACCGGGCAAGAGAGTCTATCCACGGCATAAATCGGTGAGCGAGCCGCGTAAAGATCGGCCCGTTCCGGATAAGGCCCAATCAAGTGGTCCAGGTAACGGGACTCGAATTTATGGGTCTCCTTTGCCAGCGCCTCCAAGTCACTGACGCCATAGTAGCTCGCACCTGCCTTGAATACCTCATGAAAGGTCAATGCCGCCAATGTGGTAAAACCACCCGCACTCCCCCCCCGAATAGCGAGACGTTCTGGATCCACCTCTCCTCGCTGAACCAGATACAAGGCACCGTTAACACAATCATCCACATCGACCAGCCCCCATTGTCCCCCCAGTTGCCGGCGATATTCTCGACCATAATGGGTGCTGCCTCGATAATTCACATCAAGCACGGCAATCCCCCGGCTGGTCCAATATTGAATCTTTAAATCTAAGGTATTATCGGTGGCCGCAGTGGGTCCGCCATGGCTCACCACCAACAAAGGAGGCCGCTCACCTGGCGGCCCCATAAAATCCTTATTCCTCGCTGGATAAAAGAAAGCATGGGAGAAGGCTCCCCCCTCTGTGGGAAACTGGATGGCCTCGGCAATGGAAAAGTAATCGGGATCCATCGTTATCTCGCTCGCGCGCCGCAGTACTTCTAGATCCCCAGTGCTCAGATCCAATTGAACGACAGCCGGGAATTCCGTGGGTGAGGCCGCAATAAATACGGCGCGCCCGGACTGAGCTTGTAAAAATCCTATCTCCGTGTAGGGAAGATCAAATTCTTCCAGGGCGCAGGTAGTCGTATCTATGCTAACCAGATGGCTCACACCCTTGCTGCTATAGGTGCAGATAATGCGGTCTACCGACTCAAAAGCATAAGTGGATAAACCAAACACCCATTGGGGTAAACCAAATTCGGCCGTCATCTGAGTGACTGCTTCCACTTGCTCTTCGCGCCACCGATAAAGATTCCACCATCCGGTCCGGTCAGAGATAAAATATAAAGTGCCTTCAGGCGACCACTCAGGCTGGAAAATGGACTCACTGCTCCCGCCTGCAATGGGCTTTGCCTCTCCTAAAGAGCCCGCTCCATCTACCTGAGCTACCCAGAGCTCAGTCCCGTCCCAGGGCATGTGGGGATGATTCCAGGTCAACCAAGCCAAGCGATTTCCATCAGGACTGAGGCGAGGCGAGGAATAAAAATCCGCCCCGGAGGCAAGCACTGAAACCTGGCCACTGCCGTCAAAAGGAATACTCACTAGGGTATTGACCGCCTCCCGGGTCTTATCAGTGTGGTCTTCACGGACACAGATAAGACGATTCCGCACCCCATCAAAAATGGCGTCGGCGTAACGATAATCACCTTCCGGGGTAATCGGCTGGATGGCAGTTCCTCTCTGGTGACGGTATAGCCTTTGATCCTCAAAATTTGCGAAAAATACCGAGTCCCCGGCCACTAAATAGGCACCACCACCATATTCATGCACCCGCGTTCTAGCATTATAGGGGGGAGGATTAATCTCTTTAATTTCTCCATTCCGGGTTCGACGCAAGATCACACTCCGGCCCCCTTCGGTGGGACGCATCTCCATCCAATAAACTGCGTCTTTAGAAAGCGCTACCTGACCTAAACCAATGGTTTCCGAAACAATAAGGTCAGGAGTAATGGGTGATTTCCACGAACCGTAGGGTTTTTCTATGGGTGCGAGCACATCTCCTCCCTAGCGTAAGCATAATATTCACGTCACCCCTATTAGGGCCAAAGGGCGCGTACTTCTTCCGGTAATTGATTTCTTACCTCTTCAATTTCACCCCCCGTCACATGCTTAGATAAGACTTTAAAAACTGCGCTTACCGCCCGCTCTTGCTCAGTCCCCTCAAGACCTCGATACTTCTCCGTGACATAATTCAAGAACTCTTCTTTATGCCGATACTTAAGGGGCTTGCCGGCCGGCCGCCAGCCTTCATAGTAAAATCCTCTTACTAGCATGGGTAACTGAGCGCCTAGATCCACGGCTTCATCCACCATGAGGCGATCCCGAAGCACATGCAACACCGCCCGCAGGGTTGAATAAGCCTTGTGCCGATCTTTCCACCCCATCTCCATCATGAGGTCATTCAACCATAGAGATGTCTTTTGCAAAGTTGAGTCAAAAACTTCAAGCCCGGTAGCACTCATGGGACACCTCCTCTCCATTATGACTATATTAATTTATAGGACCCTATCCTGTTGCTCCCCCTTGGTATAAAATTGTAAGGTCCTAAAGTTCCTTGGCTACACTCCCCTTTGTACCACAAGTATAGGTAAACCCAACCAATATTCAATTGGGTATCATGGCCATTTCTCAAACCGCCTTTATGGCTATTTGATCAGGGTAATCCGGTTCTGCTGATCATCAATGGTCATCAGGTAACGGCCCAGCACATTCATCCCCAACAACCCATTGCGACCAAGGAGGCTGTCATCGATAAAGGCTGTTTCCACGTTATAGACGACTTCCGGGCCAATCTCGATAGCGCGTAGCTGCCCTACTTTCGCTTTCACAGGACCATTGGCCGTTTGCACCTCCCGATCCTCAAAATCGTCCGCATTAAAACCAAGATCGGGGATAATTGAAGAGGGAAGCACCACTAGTGAGGCTCCGGTATCCACCAATAGTGAAACTTCAATAGCCATTGAGCGGGAACCCATAACTGTCACCCGAACGACATGATGATTACCACTTCGCTCCGTCGCCAAGACGATTTGTTCGGGAATATCGGGCGTAGCTTCTTTGGGGCGCAAAATGAGTACCCGCTCGATCTCCTTATCAGGCGTTTGAATAATAACGTAATTAAAATCAGCAAGGAGCTTCTGAAGCTGCTGCCGCAATGGGCCTTGCACTGAGGGCGCTAGGGCGGTTTTGGTTTTTTCAAGGCCTTCAATCACAATACCATGCATCGCGGATAATCTTTTTAACTCCTCATTTAACGTCCGCTCTACTTTGGCTAAAGGCTCCTGAGCTGTTCCATAGGCAGGAGTGATAATAATTAGCGCGGCCATCAAATAAAGGGGAATGCGAATATCTCCTGCCATAAACGGGGTCTCCTCAAACCCTAAAGCTAGATGGCATTAGAGATATCCAATAAATTAACGACAGCGTCAGCCAACTGCCGATAACCTTCCTGGTTAAGGTGAACTTGATCCGACTTAAGGGCAGGATCCTTTTCCAAGCGCACAAGCGTTTCACTATCAATGGGGATTTGATATTCTCTAGCAATCGTAGCGTAAAAATCAGCCACATCCATAAAAAATACTGCAGGCCTCGGTACCGCCAATAGGATGACCTCGATGCCCTGCTCTTGAATAAGTTCTATCATCCCCCGGAGATTAGCCGCAATCTGGGTATCATCCTGTTTGCGCAAAAGATCATTGCCTCCATGGCATAACACCACAAGGTGAGGCTGATACCGCTCCAATACTTCGGGTAAGCGGGCTAGTCCCTGACGGCTTAACTCTCCAGGCACCCCGGCGTTAATGACCTGGCGATTAACTCTCTCCTCAAGAATGCTAGGATAGCTGTATTGGGAGCCCCCTGCCCCCGTACCATAAGTAATGCTGTCCCCAAAAGCCAAAATGGTTCCATCGGGGGGCAGCTTCGATAATTGGGGAGAGTCGCTACAAGCAACGGCAACGATTATCGCTCCCCACAAAAGGACAAACCCTGCAAGCTTCCAGATTCGGTGTAGGTGTATAATGTTCATCGTATCAGCCTGTTTCCCTATCTTAACCCTTCGTGTGAAGTTACTTCGTCACCTAACCAAGAAATTATAGAGATCTGACGAGGTTTGCTGAGTTCCTTATAATTCTTATTCCTCTCTACCTCAAACCTAGGTTTCAGTGGAAAATCCTGCCGACCTCCGAGGATGCTAAAGATTAGGGAAAAAAGTGACTGAGAAGAGTGAGCTTGAGAAGGTTTGAAATTGGAGCGGGTGATGGGAATCGAACCCACGTCATCAGCTTGGGAAGCTGAGGTTCTACCATTGAACTACACCCGCGGCTAGCATAATTTTACGTATCCACCAGCCAGCTGGCAAGCATCTACCTATTTTCATTATCAAATCAAAATCTTATATTAATAAACCCCAATAACAATGTTTCTCTTTCGGACTCCTAATAATGACTAATCTCACCAGTCAACAATTTGTGCTCAAAGATGGCTACCGGCTTGGTTATGCGGAATATGGCGATCTTCACGGCGACCCTCTCTTTTACTGCCATGGTTTCCCTGCTTCTCGGCTAGAAGCCCAAATCATTGATGCTGCGGCAAAGCGAAATCGGTGGCACCTTATCGCTGTAGATCGGCCAGGTTACGGGTTATCAGATTTCAAACCCGGACGATGTATGCTTGACTGGCCTGATAATGTGGCTGAGTTGGCCAACGCCCTGGATCTTTCCCCTTTTTCCCTATTGGGAATTTCAGGGGGGGGACCCTATGTCCTTGCCTGTGCTTGGAAGATCCCCGCCTACCTCCGGGGGGTAGGCATCGTCAATGGCCTGGGACCCGTCTACGAATCATGGGCTGCCCATGACATGAAATGGCCCGCCCGCTTGGGCTTTGGCCTTGCCAAACGTGCTTCCTGGCTCCTGCCCCTTGTCTATGGAGGAATTGTGGCCCAGGCTTTATACTGGTTCCCCCGGGTAACCCAATCCTTATTAACTATTTCTGCCCCAAAGGCAGATAGCCTGGTGCTAAAACGTCCCGATATTGAAGCATTCCTTCTGGCGTCTATGCGGGAGGCCCTTCACAAGGGTCCCCAGGGAGCGCTCTTAGATTTCAAACTCTATGCCCATCCTTGGGGCTTCCGGTTAGAAGATATTCGTTTAAAAATTCACCTGTGGCAAGGGGAGGCCGATGCGACAGTTCCCGCTTCCCATGCCCGCTATCTGGAAAAAATATTACCTTCTGCCCAGGCCCAATACTTCCCGGATGAAGGTCATTTCTCTTTACCCATCAACTACATGGATAATATTCTTGGGGCTTTGAAAGAAATGCAAGCGAGTCCAGAACTCAGCTTGTAAAGTTAAAAAATCACCAATTAAATCCATACAATGCTATCTTTTTTCTATTCGCCTCGAATTTATGGTATCAGAAACGCCGCTCCCCCTAACTAAGGCCAGCACTTTCCACCGCAAGGAGATGTTATGGAACAGGGCAAAGGGATAAAAAAAGGTATCCACGAACTCTATGCAACAGACCCCTTAGAGGCAGACAAAATGCTCTGGGGCAGAGAGGTTGATCCCCTTACCCGGCGAGGTTTTTTAAAAAAAGGTGCCCTCTTCGCCATGAGTGCGGCATTGGGCGCCCACATTCCCTTTTGGCGAAACATGCCAGGAGGACTCATCCCTGTGGTACTTGCGGATTCTACAGAACCCTTCCAGTTACCGGGAAAACATCCAGAGCTCATTATTCTCAATGACCGTCCTGTCAATGCGGAAACACCGGCCCACCTCTTAGACGATCCCATTACTCCCGCAGATAAATTGTTTGTTCGTAATAACGGTATCCCACCCCAGGATATCGATATTCATCATTGGACCTTGACAATTACCGGTGAGTCCGCAAAAAAAACCGTGAGCTATACCCTTGAGGAATTAAAAACAAAATTTAAAAACTATACTTACCAACTCACGATTGAATGCGGCGGGAATGGCCGAAGCGAGTTCCATCCCCCTGCCCCCGGTAATCAATGGACGGTAGGTGCTGTCGGAAGTCCTGAATGGACGGGAGTTCGCTTAGGAGAGGTACTAAAATCAGCAGGCATCCAAGAGGATGCGGTATATATCGGTTATTATGGTAAAGATACCCATCTCAGTGGTGCCCCCCATAAAGTCCCTATCTCTAGAGGCGTCCCCATATCAAAAGCCCTTGAACCCCATTCATTAATTGCCTGGGCAATTAATGGTGAAGATCTTCCTCTCCTCAATGGTTATCCCCTAAGACTGGTATGCCCCGGTTGGCCAGCTTCAACTTCTGGGAAATGGCTTGAAAAAATCGTGATTCGCAACCAAATTCATGACGGCACCAAAATGGGGGGTTACTCCTATCGAGTCCCTTGCCATCCAGTGGCGCCGGGGACAAAAGTGACAGAAGATGAAATGTGTATCATCGAATCGATGCCGGTGAAATCTATTATCACCTCTCCACGCAGCGGCGCCATGCTCAAACTAGGACAATCTCTAAAGCTAAGAGGGCATGCCTGGGCCGGTGATTTATCGGTTTCCGCCATGGAGGTTTCCATCGATTTTGGCGCTACTTGGCAGCCCTGCTCACTCAAAGCACCCAAGAACCCATACGCCTGGCAACATTGGGAAACCACCGTCAATTTCCCAGAACGGGGTTATTACGAAGTCTGGGCTCGAGCTACTGATGAAAACGGAAAAATGCAGCCGATGCTGGTTCCAGGATGGAATCCAAAGGGGTACTTAAATAACGCTTGCCATCGCATCGCCGTCAAAATCCTGTAGCATGAAAGCACCTTCGCTCATCGGTGGGTTTTTGATTGGAGCCCTGACCTTCTCCTCCTGGGCACAAAAGGAGGTTGATGAGAAGACAGGCTTGGTCATTGATGAAGGATTCAAAATCGTAAAAGCTAACTGTGCGGGTTGCCATTCAGCCAGACTTATTACTCAGAACCGAGCCACTCGGGAAGGATGGAAAAAGACCATTCGTTGGATGCAGCGGACCCAAAATCTCTGGCAATTTGACCCCCAGACAGAAGAAGCCATCTTAGATTACCTTGCTAAGCATTATGCCCCAGAAGCCCGGGGAAGGCGACCAAATTTAAAAATCGAGAAATGGTACTTCTTGGAGAAAGAGGAGCCTCCTCAATAACTTATATATTTTAAAAATCTATTCCCCAATGATTTTCACTAACACCCTTTTACGCCGGCGGCCATCGAATTCGCCATAGAAAATTTGCTCCCAAGGCCCAAAATCTAAGCGCCGGTCAGTAACCGCAACGACCACCTCTCGTCCCATCACTTGGCGTTTCAGGTGGCCGTCGGCATTATCTTCTCCTGTATCATTATGGCGGTACTGACGAATAGGTTCATGGGGCGCAAGTTTCTCTAGCCATTCTTCATAATCATGGTGCAACCCCGGTTCGTCATCGTTAATAAAAACACTGGCGGTAATATGCATCGCATTGACAAGCACCAGTCCTTCGCTTACCCCGCTTTCATCCAAACACTCTTCAACCTGCGGCGTGATGTTGACGAATCCCCGACGACTAGGCACATTAAACCAGAGTTCTTTGCGATAGCTTTTCATTTTTAGTCTCCTTATTAACTTAATTTTGCGACAACTATGAAATTCCAACCACTCTATTTAAAAAAGGGAGAGGAGCGCCGCTTACGAGCTGGCCATTTATGGATATTTAGTAATGAGGTGGATATTAGGCGTAGCCCCCTCACTGAGTTCGAAGCGGGTGCCCCTGTTGCCATTACCGCTAGCAATGATAAAGTGCTTGGCACAGGTTACGTCAATCCTCATTCCCTCATCTGCGGACGGCTAGTTAGCCGCGATCCCAACTACCCTTTTGGACCTTCTTTGCTGATACACCGACTCAAGGTGGCTCTCTCACTTCGAGATCGTCTGTTTGCTGATCCTTACTACCGTTTGGTCTTCGGGGAAAGTGACGGTCTGCCGGGACTGGTAGTGGATCGCTATGATAATATCTTGGTGGTTCAAATCACAACCGCCGGGATGGAGCAAGTCAAGGAAGCCATCATTGCTGCATTGAACAAAACGATACCCGGACAGGCCATCATACTGCGCAATGACACCCCCATTCGCCTTCTGGAAGGATTACAATCCTACCTTGAAATTGTCCAGGGAGAAGTCCCCGAAGCCGCCCCATTACATGAAAACGGGGGGCATTTTAAGGTGCCCTTGATGGGGGGGCAAAAAACCGGTTGGTTTTTCGACCATCGTTTGAACCGGGCTCGGATGCAACACTATGTTAAGGGCAAACGGGTACTCGATGCCTTTAGTTATCTGGGGGCTTGGGGAATCCAGGCTCTGGTAGCAGGCGCCCACCAGGTTTTGTGTGTAGAGAGCTCAGAGACTGCTGTCAACTTTATCCACCATAATGCTAAACTTAACCCAAGAGCTAGCGCCGTCACAGCCCTCCATGGCGAGGCTTTTTCCCTTTTGAATGCCTTACAGGCAGATAAAGAACGATTCGATGCGGTGATCCTGGATCCTCCTGCCCTCATTAAGCGCAAAAAAGATCTCAAGCAGGGGCTCACAGCCTATCGGCGCTTGAATGAACTAGCTACCCGCTTGCTCACCCGCGATGGGATTTTGATCTCCTCCTCCTGTTCCAGCCACTTACAAGGGGGCGTTTTCCGGGATATCCTCCGCCGCACTGGACGGCACCTAGATCGAACCATTCAGATACTTGAGCAGGGCCATCAGGGTCCAGACCATCCTATTCATCCTGCGATACCAGAGACTGAATACCTCAAAACCCTGCTCTGCCGAGTCCTCTATAGAGCTTGATCAGCGCTTAGAGATTCCATCAAAGCCTCGCTGCAAATCCCTTTTGATGTCTTCTAGGGATTCCAGGCCCACGGAGATTCGCACCAAGCCATCACTGATTCCCGCTGCAGCCCGTTCCTCCACGGTTAAACGGCCATGGGTCGTTGTCGCGGGGTGAGTAATGGTGGTTTTAGCATCGCCTAGATTGGCGGTAATCGAGATAAACTTTACCGAATCAATCAGAGTCCAGGCGGCGGCTTTTCCACCTTCCAACTCAAACGCCACCAGACCACCAAACCCTGCTTGTTGCCTTGCAGCCAATGCATGTTGAGGGTGAGAAGGCAGGCCGGCATAATATACTTTTGAGACTTCTGGCTTTGCCTCCAGCCATTCCGCTAAAGCCTGGGCCCGCTGACTCATCGCTTCCATGCGCACCTGTAAGGTCTCCAAGCCTTTAAGAAATACCCAGGCATTGAAAGGACTCATGGTCGGGCCCGCAGTGCGCAGAAAACCGAAGACCTCTTCTCCGACTTGCTGCCCATCACCCACCACGGCCCCCCCCACACAGCGCCCTTGACCGTCCAGATATTTGGTAGCGGAATGGATGATAATATCCGCCCCGAGTTCGAGGGGACGTTGCAGGGCTGGAGTGCAAAAGCAGTTATCCACCACCAATAGACAATGATGTGCCTGGGCTAAACTTGACAGTTGAGCAATATCTGCTACTTCATTCAAAGGGTTGGAAGGAGTTTCTAGGAACAGCAGGCGAGTATTCGGACGCAAAGCATTTTGCCAAGCCTCTAAGTGGATGAGAGGAACGAAGGTGGTTTCTACCCCAAAGCGGGCCAGATATTTATTGAAAAGCACCCGCGTAGTTCCAAAAATATTCTCCGAGGAAACGATATGGTCTCCCGCCTTGAGCAGCGACAGACAAGTAGCCAGGATGGCCGCCATTCCTGACGAGGTAGCCACACAACACTCCCCGCCCTCTAAAGCGGCGAGACGTTGTTCGAAGGTCCGGACCGTGGGGTTAGTAAAACGTGAGTAAATATTACCCTTTTCCTCACCGGCAAAACGAGCGGCTGCCTGAGCAGCATTCTCAAACACGAAGCTAGAAGTAGGAAATATGGGCTCAGACTGCTCGCCTTCACTGGTGCGTTGCTGCCCCGCCCGCACTGCCAAGGTGGCAAAACTGTATTCGTCTTGATCATCAGTCAGCATCTTTCTCTCCATGATTTATTTTTAACACGTATGAGCAATAGGTGGCAATTATGCAGCATATCATTACCCTAATTGGCCGTATGCTCATCGCGTCGATTTTCTTCATGGCAGGAATGAATAAAATCCCCAGTCAAACCTCGGTGAGTCCCCTGGCAAAGCTGGGGGCTTACCTCAATGAGTTACGCGGACATGGAAACCTGTGGAATACCGTGTGCCTTGCTGCCAAGGATCATCGGGTTGGAAATCGGAAGGACCTTGGCGCTTATCCTAGGCTGGTGTCTCTGCAAGGGGATTGCTGATTTTAGCCGCACAGGGGCCTGGCCGGTTCAGCCTGGATGCAAGGGCCGGGAGATAAAAATCGGCAGCACTTCCATGTGCTGCCTCAACCGTCGGATGGCTACCTTCCATTGAGGTACGCCTACGGAGAATAATCTATTTACCTGCTGTCAATATGGGGAGAATATTCATAAGCGCTGCTCGAAGTAGCACCCATAAACATTACTCACATAAAAGATTAGACGTAAAGATGAAAGTAGTAAATAAGGGTTTATACGTATGGAGCTGACTAGACAGGTTTAACCCAGAAAAGTCTTTAAAAACGGAAGGAGACCAGAACAGAAAACATATTCCAGTCCTCTTCAAGGGCATTAAAGTCTGGATTATCTTCAAGGGTTATCCAAGCAGTTCCCCTAATATGATGAAATTCAGCTCTCAGCATGACGGAAGGGGTCACATCCCAGCGTAACCCTACCATCCAATCATCTGCAAACCGCCGATGGGCAAACCGCTGATGTCCCGATTGCAAAGATTGAGCAGCGAATTCCTCCCCATCACAATCATCAAGGTCAACGCAAAGGCTATCAAAGCGGACGACGGCCTCCCAATTGGGCAAAAAACGGTAGGCGGCTTGCACATACCAACTCAAGCCAGTGAAATCATTATCTACAGACCCGAACCCTGAATAATCAAAATGTCTTAAAGCAACCTCGCTTGTCAGACTCAGTTGCTCCCCATTATATTGTCCCGAAAATATCAGGGGCGAAAATTCAATTGAGCCCGAAGGAAGGCTAGCCGAAGGCAACTCAGCATCAAAATCAAAATTAGCCCAAAAGGAAGAAAAACCCAATCGTATAAGTCCTCCATCCTTCTCATAGAATA
This sequence comes from Nitrosococcus halophilus Nc 4, assembly GCF_000024725.1. Classification (NCBI taxonomy): domain Bacteria; kingdom Pseudomonadati; phylum Pseudomonadota; class Gammaproteobacteria; order Chromatiales; family Chromatiaceae; genus Nitrosococcus; species Nitrosococcus halophilus. The sequence continues at coordinate 3,282,583 of NC_013960.1, forward strand.
GACGTCCAAATAGAGAGGTATCTCCCTCAAGCTCACCAGGGAAATCGTGGCCAAGCAGGGCCCGCTCTTCCCGTGAACCGACCCTAGGTCTTGCGATGTTGAACTGGAGGAAAAAATCTCCGATATTCGTACGCCGTTCGCCATAAATCTGGCCACCATCCGCCGACAAGGCTACATCCCTAGTACGATCAAAATAAATGGATTGGGGCAAAAAGATGCTCGGCCGGGTAAAAGCCACGTCGCGAGTATCATTGTAAAAACCGATAGGATTAATAACGCGGCCAAGCCGTATGCCCCAGCTATTCTCGGGATCACTCAAGACAGTATAGTCAACTAAGCCATAGTCCAACCTTGGATCGCCTTCGTCATTTTCCCCGGCCCAGCGCGAAACCCCCTGTGCAGCGATCTGAAGCTTAGGCAAAATTCTCCAAGAAGCATTGATCCCCAACTCCCGAAAATCAAACGTACCATCATCCTTACTATTACCAAAGAAATTATTGTCCGTAGTCAGGATAAAGGCTTGCGAAGCAAAGCCGTGGACTTGAAAAGAATCGGGAAGCTTCCATTCAGCCTGTAAGGGATTGGCCAACAATAACATAGTACTGAGTGCTAACTCCCTGTGCCCTATTTTTATGGTTCCTCTAATCATGCCATTACTCGACCCGTACTACTTTCACTTTACGCACCTGAGCATCAATATTTTCCTCCGCTAAGTACCCGATAGCGCCAGGCGTAGAGGCAACTTTATTGCACATCTCTTTGATAGAGTTCACTTCGTTAGGTGCTTGACCGGTACCTGAATAAACTAGCCGATCCCATGTTCTACGAAGTTGATAGGGGAAAATATTGAGTATTTTTTTCGAGAATTGGACGTGTAATGGAGAGTTATCACTTAGCACAAATACCTTAATCAATGATCCGTCAGGCCAAGTTCGAAGACGCATGCTAAAAATCGCCCGAAGCGCGCTCCGGGTCAACGTGGTCTCCGGAACACTGGGATTAACGACAACCTCCTGAGCATTTACTCCCTGTATCAAATGAGAAATAATGAGCACCACAAAGATGAAGCGAATAATAGCCCCGCACTTCCAAAAACGTACAATAGTCAAGCGCATAATTGTCGGTGTTATAAGGCCGGGGGTCGTTCGCGGGCGAGGCAAACTTCTACCTTCTAGTCTACTTAATTAGGAGTTAGTACTCAGTTGCTTAACTGCCCACTGTCTCGGCGCCGGCCAGATCCTTCCGTGGTCAGTAACCAAATCCCAAATATCTTGATTTTTTTGGAACACCCGCGTCAGTACATTATCTATAGTATTTAAGTAGGGTTGCCGAATACCATAATAATCGACTGCTGGACCTATCGGCTTTAGGTCAAAACTAAACCGTCTTAGCAAACGATTGAGCACCGGTTCCATAATTGCATACCAATGGGTGATACCATACTGTGAAGACATCTGCACCAATGCCACTAAAAGGCCTAGTACCGGATGGGGAAATTGCCGCCGGTTATCTGATTTATCATCAAAGCTAGAGTAATCCATCCCGTGAGCATAAAGCACTTCTTTTCCGCGACAACGGAAATCCCTTGCCACCACTAAACGAGAAATTTCAGCGGTAGTGCGACGAGGCAATTGAGTCGAATCAACCAGCCGAGTATCAAAGTAATGTCCAACATGCTCCTCAATAGGAAAGGGTTGAAACGGATCATCAGGATCGCATAATACGAGGCGTAGTCCTCCCACTATACTTTTGCTCTGCCGGTGGCGCAAAAGGGAATAGACAGACCGCTTGTCGTACTTATCAATTTCACGGCCATCCGGATAATGCCAAGACTCAAAACCTGGCAATTGAAGTTCTTGGGAATAAACCTGATAACGTAAATGAAAAAATTGGTTCTTGAGCTCAGTTGTATTTGCAGGGACAACTTCAAAATATTTATTGAATGCCGCGATTAAATCGCTCATATTCTTAAATGCCTCTAAACCATTTTTATCCACTTGTGCATGGCAGGTGGAATCGGTAGAAAAAAGCGAAGACCATAACAAAAGCTAAAGAGAAGTATTTTTCGGAGCGGTAACCCCATTCTTTTAACAATCCAACGTGAATGCCATTTTTGGCTGAACAGCACTGACCGAAAGAGCCTCTCTGCTCCTGTGCTGATTATAAGAAGGCCTCTTATGGGAACCTACCGCAAGTAGCTGTATGGTCGCTATCAGCGACCATCGAAATGATTCTTTATAGGAGGAATTCGATGAAAAGTAAGTAAGGAGCGCAGCAATATAGTGGAAATCGGTAAATACCCGGGATAGGAAGGACACAGTAAGGGGACAGATTTTCCAACCAAGCAGGAGATTAGCTAAATGATTCATGGTCTCAAGCCCCCTCCGTTGACCCATGCCGGCAGGCATCCCTATCCATATTTCGCTGCCCCCCCAACAGCCACTGACCCGGTTTCACACCACACAGACCTGTCCATCAGAGATTGCCCTGGACCCACACCCCCTATTAGCTAGGGTGCCTTGGAAATCTATTTGCGCAAATAGCTCAATAGATTTAACAAGTACTCCCTTTACCATATTTGGACGCCTCAACGCACCCCCCACTATCAAAGCGCAGATAGATAGCCTTTGCTAAATACAGGCAAAGAGTCCTAACCCTAAGGAATATCAGAAGGAACGACTAATTATTTATTTTTATTTATTAAGCCTACAATCTAACTATATACAAAATAACTCAAATAAGTGCTTTTTGGGTATATAGTTTCACACCGATCTCAATTTTTCAATAAAGAAATACTGAAATTAGATATTTTATACTGTGTCTCAAGCTCACGATAAACCGCAACAGGCACTTGCAAGGTGCTACAGTTACATCTAGGCAGGATTAATTAATTTCCAGAACTAAAGTGATGGGGAATTAAGGAAGGAGATATTTCAACAGCAACTAACCTAAGCATTAGGCTAGAGTTAGGATCAAAAATAATGATTTAAATACTGGTCGGGGCGAGAGGATTTGAACCTCCGACCACTTGAACCCCATTCAAGTGCGCTACCAGGCTGCGCTACGCCCCGACATATCTACATGATAACTCAAAATCATTTACAACTAAAGGCGCTTTAAGTTTTAAGCAAATCTCTGACCTCTTCAAGCTCTAAACGGAGCTGACGTATAATCTGCTTGCTTTGCGTGCTATCTTCCTTAGCTTCAGCACTGGAAAGCCTTTGCCTAGCACCTCCTATAGTAAAGCCCTGCTCATAGAGAAGGCTCCGAATTTGGCGAATCATAATCACATCCTGACGCTGATAGTAGCGTCGGTTGCCGCGCCGCTTCACCGGCTTGAGCTGAGGAAACTCTTGTTCCCAATAGCGCAGAACATGCGGCTTCACGTGACATAATTCACTTACCTCACCGATAGTAAAATAACGCTTTCCAGGAATCGGTGGTAATTCGTTATTGTTGCTTGCCTCCAGCATAGGCTTCTACCCGCGCCTTGAGTTTTTGTCCAGGCCGAAAAGTCACCACTCGTCGTGCAGTGATGGGAATCTCTTCGCCTGTCTTAGGGTTGCGCCCCGGCCGTTCTCCTTTATCACGAAGTTCAAAATTACCGAAGCCGGAGAGCTTAACTGTCTCTCCCCGTTCCAGAGCGCAACGAATATCTTCAAAGAACATTTCTACGATCTCCTTGGCCTCGCGCTTGTTAAGACCAAGTTCCTGGTAAAGGGTTTCAGTCATGTCGGCTTTTGTTAGCGCCATAAGCTACTCCCTAATAATGGCACCGAGCTCAGTCGTTAGCCCCGTCACCACTCGTTCCATAAAGGCATTCACCTTATCATCTGTCAGCGTGTAGGACGGATGCTGTAGGATCAATCTTAAAGCAAGACTTTTTTTATCAGGATCAACACCTTTCCCAGTATAGACGTCAAATAATTGGAATTCCTTAAGAATATCCGATTCTAATCCCTTAAGGCAATCAAAAACTGCCTGGGCGGGAATATTTTTACTCACCAAAAAGGCAATATCCCGGCGAATAGCTGGAAATTTCGATAACGATTGAAAAGCAGGCAAACCGCCACACTCAACCGCTTCAACCTGAAGAGCGAACAAATAAACATGCCCCCCCAAGTCCAGCTTTCCCTCCAATGCAGGATGCAAGGCGCCTACCCACCCTACTGGTCGACCCTCCCGAACAATCCGCGCACTCTGCCCTGGATGCAAAGCGGGGTGCTGTTCCGCAACGAACTCAAAGCAGTCTCGCTGCCCTCCTAACCCCAATAGTGCTTCCACATCCCCTTTGAGATCAAAGAAGTCAACGGGCCGGGCCGCCACCCCCCACTGTTCCGGGTAGCAGGCTCCTGAAACAAGACCGGCAATCGTTCTTTCTTGTTTAAGATAAGTCAATTGGCCGTTAAATGTAAGACCATACTCGAAAAGACGTATCCGCTCTTGCTGGCGATGCACATTATACCGCAGCGCCTGGATCAACCCGGACCACAGGGTAGTGCGCATGACCGCCATATCGGTAGAAATAGGATTGTTCAAGGCCACAGGGGTCCCCTCAGGGTCCAGCCATTGCTGAAGTTTTGGATCCACAAAGCTATAGGTAATCGCCTCCTGATAGCCCCGATCCACCAACACTTCACGGATGCGACTGACGGAAACCCCGGCTTCGGTTTTTAACATTGGCCGAATCTGCCCCACGGGGCGTGTACTGGGAAGACCGTCGTAGCCGTGTAAGCGCCCTAGTTCCTCAATGAGGTCTATCTCTAAGGCAAGATCGAAGCGAAAACTCGGCACCTTTGCCCGCCAACCCTCTGCAATTCTTTCCACCTCTAAACCCAGCCGAGTCAATTGCTCAGTAATTTGGCTCTCCGCAATCTCAACCCCAAGAACTCGGCGAATGCGGGCCTCCCGCAGAATAATCGTCGGTCGAGGAGGAAGCTGGGAGGAATCCACCACTTCAATGATCGGTCCCGCTTGTCCCCCTGCAATCTCTATTAACAAAGCCGTGGCCCGCTCCATGGCCCGTCGCGGCAATTCGGGGTCAACGCCACGTTCAAAGCGGTGAGAAGAATCCGTATGCAAACCATAAAGACGGGCGCGTCCCGCAATGACGGTAGGGTTGAAAAAGGCGCTCTCCAAAAACAAGTGCTGGGTCTGGTCACTAATTCCAGATTCTTCCCCCCCCATAATACCTGCCAAGGCGAGAGCCCGCTGCTGATCCGCAATAACTAATGTTTCTGCAGCTAGCTGTAAATGGGTACCATCCAGCAGAGTAAGGGACTCGCCGGGACGCCCATAGCGCACCTGGATGCCACCCTCCAATTGCTCCAGGTCAAAGGCGTGCATCGGCTGCCCTAGCTCTAGCATGACATAATTAGTAATATCAACGACCAACCCCAAACTCCGGATACCACTGCGCCGCAGTCGTTCCCGAAGCCACCAAGGGGTCTGAGCTTGGGGATTAACCCCCCGTAAAACTCGGCCTAGATAACGAGGACAGGCCTCCGGCGCCATGACGGTTATCGGAAAGGTATCTTCGATTTTAGCCGGCACAGGCTCTAGGTCAGGTTTTGTTACCGCAGATTGGGTGAGTACGCCCACTTCCCGGGCAATACCCGCAACGCTTAAACAATCACTGCGGTTAGGGGTCAAGTCAATTTCAATACTGACATCATCAAGTTGCAAAAACTCATGGAGATCATCACCGGGGGAAGCCTCCTCAGATAGCTCCAACAACCCCACCGATTGTTCGGCAAGCTCCAATTCCGCAGCAGAACAAAGCATGCCAAAAGACTCCACCCCTTGTAACTTTGCCCGTTCAATCTTGGCGCCCGCCGGTAACCGGGCGCCAACCATAGCCAGGGGCGCCAAGAGTCCTTCCCGGACATTAGGGGCACCGCACACCACTGTCAGAGGGGAACCATCCCCTACGTCCACCTGACAAACCTGCAAACGATCCGCTTTGGGATGGGGCTCCACACTCAGTACCTTAGCCACCCTAACGCCATCAAAAGGAGGCGCAGCCGACTCGACACTATCTACTTCCAACCCAGCCAACGTGAGCCGCTCAACCAGAGCCTCCGTACTGAGATCTGGATTAACCCATTGGCGCAACCAGGCTTCACTAAATTTCATTGTTCAATTGCGGTCGCTTAAATTCAATTAAATTGGCGCAAAAAGCGCAAATCATTTTCAAAAAACATACGTAAGTCATTGACTCCATAACGAAGCATGGCCAGGCGCTCAACCCCTAGACCAAATGCAAATCCTAGATATCGCTCGCTGTCAATGCCCACGTACTCAAATACTTTAGGATGTACCATGCCACAACCCAGCACTTCTAGCCATCCTGTATGGCTGCAGACTCGGCAACCTTGGCCACTACAGTTGACACACTGAATGTCGGTCTCCGCCGAGGGTTCCGTAAAAGGGAAATAGGAGGGGCGAAAACGAACTTTAAGATCCTCTCGTTCAAAATAAACACGCAAAAAATCTGAAAGAATCCCCTTGAGATCGGTAAAACTCACCTGCTCATCAACAAGCAACCCTTCGACCTGATGGAACATAGGCGTATGGGTAAGATCGGAGTCGCAGCGGTAAACTCGTCCCGGCGCAATAACCCGTAGCGGCGGTCCCTGCTGCTCCATCACCCGGATTTGCACTGGCGAGGTATGGGTCCGCAATAGCGTATGGGCATCAAAATAAAAGGTATCATGCATCGCCCTAGCCGGATGGGAAGGCGGAATATTAAGGGCCTCGAAATTATGATAATCGTCTTCGATTTCCGGCCCTTCATGCACTTCAAATCCTGCATGGCAGAAAAAGGCCTCGATACGCTCCAAAGTCCGGGTGACCGGATGCAACCCGCCGACCTCTAAGCCACGGCCGGGCAAAGTGACATCAATGGCCTCTGAGGCTAGCCGTGCCTCCAATGCAGCTTGTTCTAAGACATCGCGGCGGGCTTCGATCTCATGCTGTATCGCTTGTTTAGCCTCATTGACGGCTTTACCAAAGATAGGCCGCTCCTCAGCGCTAAGCTGGCCTAACTTTTTAAGATAGCCCGTGAGTTCCCCTTTTTTACCCAAATAACGTACCCGCAGCTCATCGAGGGTCTCCAAATTGGGGGCAACAGACACAGCCTGGCGGGCTTCCGCCACGATCTCACTTAACGCTTGCATGGACTCCTTATTCTCACAAGTACCGGGGTGAATGAGCTCAATCAACAACCGAAAAAAGGGGTCGGCACGTGGCCTCCCCCTTTCCAAGCCTAATCCTATGAACCGGATACCCAGTATCGGCCCCGGCCGAAGGCACTAGCTTGCCAACGCGGCTTTCGCCTGTTCCGCAATGGCCGCAAAAGCAGCCTTATCTCTAACGGCAAGGTCAGCAAGCACCTTACGATCGATATCAATAGCCGCTTTCTTTAAGCCATTGATAAGACGGCTATAGGAAAGGCCGCACTCGCGGGCCGCAGCATTAATGCGCACTATCCAAAGCGCACGAAACTGCCGCTTGCGTTGGCGCCGATCCCGGTAAGCATACTGGCTAGCACGAATGACCGCTTGGTTAGCAACGCGGTATACATTTTTGCGTCGACCGCGATAACCTTTGGCTTGGGAAATGACTTTCTTATGCCGGGCGCGTGCCGTTACACCTCGTTTTACTCTAGGCATACCAATTTCCTCTTAAGCGTAGGGCAACAAACGGTTCAACCTTGGGCCATCCGATGCCTTCACCATGGCTAAAGGGCGCAAATTACGCTTACGCTTGCTGCTCTTTTTAGTGAGAATGTGGTTATGGTGACTCTGGGCACGCTTGAATTTCCCGGTAGCTGTGCGTTTAAAACGCTTAGCAGCACCGCGATTGGTTTTTAATTTAGGCATTTTTTAAATACTCCGCATTTATGCTGAATGGAATGGTATCCAAGCAAACCAATCTCTGAGCTCAGGACACCATGATTACTTCTTAGGAGCCAAAACCATGACCATTTGCCGACCCTCCCGCTTTGGGTTTTGCTCAACGGTACCGTATTCTGCTAAATCATCACGAACCCGTTCCAGCAACTTAAGCCCCAATTCTTGGTGGGCCAACTCCCGCCCGCGGAAACGCAGACTGACTTTGGCTTTGTCCCCTTCTTTGAGGAAACGTACCAGGTTGCGCAGTTTAACCTGGTAATCCCCTTCTTCAGTCCCTGGCCGAAACTTAACTTCCTTGATTTGTATCTGCTTTTGTTTTTTCCTGGCAGCCTGACGTTTTTTACTTTCCTCAAACAGATACTTGCCATAATCCATAATTCGGCACACGGGGGGTTGAGCCTGAGGGGCGATCTCCACTAAGTCCCTCCCCGCTTCCTCCGCCACACGCAGCGCCTCTTCAATGGAAACAATTCCAATTTGCTCGCCCTCAACCCCAATTAGGCGAACTTCTGGAGTAGTAATCTCTTCGTTCAGGCGCATGCTCTTTTTTGCAACGATATTCTAATCCTCCTTAGAAATGCTATGACCCAGGGGAGCGATATCGGCGTCAAGGCGCTCGATAAAGGCATCAAGACTCATCGCTCCCAGATCCTTACTGTACCGGGTACGTACGGCCACAGTTTGGTTTTCCACTTCCCGGTCTCCAATGACTAATAGATACGGAACCCGGCGCAAGGTGTGCTCGCGGATTTTAAAACCGATCTTCTCGTTTCTCAAGTCCAGAAGCGAGCGAAAGCCCTTGTTTTTCAGCGTTTCTTCCACTTGGCAGGCATATTCCGCTTGCCGGTCGGTAATATTCATCACGGCGACTTGCACCGGCGCCAGCCAAGGTGGAAACTTCCCCTCATAATGCTCGATAAGTACGCCAAAAAAGCGTTCCAGAGACCCTAGCACCGCTCGATGGATCATGATTGGCTGGTGGCGGGCGCCATCCTCAGCCACATACTCCATTTCAAAGCGCTCAGGCAAATTAAAGTCTAGCTGAACCGTAGAACATTGCCACTTACGCCCAATCGCATCCTCGATTTTAATATCGATCTTGGGCCCATAGAAAGCGCCGCCTCCTTCATCCACGGCATAATCCAGGCCTTTCTTCTCCAGGGCTGAGCGCAGCGCTTGAGTGGCCCGTTCCCAAATAGCATCCGACCCTACTGACTTTTCCGGCCGAGTAGAAAGGTCGACTTCATAACGTTCAAACCCAAAGGCCGACAACATCTCCAAAGTCAGATCGAGAATACCCAAAATTTCATCTTCTATCTGCTCCTCGCGGCAGAAAATATGGGCATCATCCTGAGTAAACCCCCGCACCCGCATCAACCCATGCAGAGCACCGGACATCTCATGGCGGTAGACGGTACCTAGCTCCGCCCAGCGCAAGGGCAACTCCCGATAGGAGCGCAACCGCCCCTTATACACCAACACATGAAAAGGGCAATTCATGGGTTTAAGTTGGTAGAGTTGGTGGTCTTCTTCCATGGGCTGGTACATGGACTCACGGTAAAAATCCGTATGTCCAGAGGTCTGCCACAGCTGCTGGTGGGCGATATGGGGGGTATAGAGGGTTTCATAACCCGCCGCCCTATGGCGCTCCCGCCAGAAATCCTCAATGACCTGCCGGATACGGGCTCCCATGGGGTGCCAAAACACTAAACCGCCACCGGCCTCATCTTGAATGGAAAACAAGTCTAATTCAGTGCCAATCCGGCGGTGATCCCGTTTCTCCGCTTCCTCAAGGCGGTGCAGATAAGCCTTGAGGGCTTTCTTGTCAGGCCATGCAGTGCCATAAACACGCTGCAGCATCTCGTTATTGGCATCACCACGCCAATAGGCGCCGGATACCTTGGTCAACTTAAAGGCCTTGAGCCTTGAAGTCGAGGGGACATGGGGTCCACGGCAGAGATCCACGAAATCTCCTTGCCGATAAAGGGAAATCTCCTCGCCTTGGGGAATAGAGGCAATAATCTCCGCCTTATACTCTTCGCCCATCTGGCGAAACAAAGAAATTGCCTCCTCGCGGGACTTCACCTCACGATGGACCGAAATGTCCTGCTCAACCAGCTCCTGCATTTTCGCTTCAATGGCTTCAAGATCCTCCGGGGAAAATCCCTTAGGATAAGCAAAATCGTAATAGAAACCATCTTCAATCACCGGCCCAATGGTGACTTGAGCTTCCGGATAAAGCGCTTTGACCGCCTGGGCTAACAGGTGCGCGCAAGAGTGGCGGATAATCTCCAAGCCTTCAGGATCGCGCCCCGTAATAACGGTAAGCTCCGTATCCTCCTTAAGAGGATAGGAAGTATCCACCAAATGGCCATCGATCTTGCCGGCAAGGGCTGCCTTTGCTAGGCCCGAGCCAATATCGGCGGCTACGTCATAAACGGTGACGGAATGTTCAAAATAACGTTGACTACCATCAGGAAGGGTAATGACAGGCATGTGATAAAATCCAGTTCAGGGCCAATACGAGAGGCCTGTTGAACAAAAAAGCACCGTTGCTACGGTGCTTTTAAGCGTAATGGTAGGCGCGATTGGACTCGAACCAACGACCCCCACCATGTCAAGGTGGTGCTCTAACCAGCTGAGCTACGCGCCTGTAAAAACAGCATTAATTTATCATGCCCAAGTCGATTCCGCAACGTGTAAACCATCTTTAACTGATTCCGCTACTAAGAATCTATAACTTAATCGAGCAGTTAAGAACTCCGAAAGGGCCACAGGCTGAAAATCAACTTCAATTGACGGCCTCCCGGCTCTGGGCAACCAAAGGGTCAGCCTCCTTAAAAACCCTAGCCTTGATTTTTTGGATTTCATCCCGCAAGCGGGCGGCTTCTTCAAATTCCAGATTCTGCGCATGCTTATACATCTGCTGCTCTAGCTGCTGCAAACGTTTGGCCAATTGCTGGGGCGGTAGGCGGGTGTACTCAGCAGCCTCCTCCGCGATCCGGGCGTATTGGCGGGCATTGCCCGTACCGGGTGTATAAACCCCATCAATAATCTCCCGCACCGATTTTTGCACACCACGGGGGGTAATCCCATGGAGTTGGTTAAAGGCAATCTGCTTTTTCCGCCGTCTTTCCGTTTCGGCAATGGCCCGACTCATGGAACCGGTGGTCTCATCCCCATAAAGAATAGCCTTTCCATGAAGATTGCGCGCCGCCCGCCCCATGGTCTGAATGAGCGACCGCTCAGAACGGAGAAAACCCTCCTTGTCCGCATCGAGGATGGCCACCAAAGAGACTTCCGGAATATCCAGCCCCTCCCGTAGCAGGTTAATGCCCACCAGCACATCGAATTCACCCAAACGCAGATCGCGGATAATTTCTACCCGCTCCACAGTATCAATGTCCGAATGAAGGTAGCGTACCCGCACCTCGTGCTGTTCCAGATATTGGGTCAAATCCTCCGCCATGCGCTTGGTGAGCACCGTTACTAGTACGCGTTCCGCTGCCATTACCCGCTGGCGGATCTCCGAGAGCAGGTCATCCACCTGGGTACTGGCGGATCTTACTTCAACTTCCGGATCAATCAGTCCGGTAGGACGCACCACTTGCTCGACGACAGCCCCCGAACGCTGTTGCTCATAGGGTCCCGGAGTCGCCGAAACAAAAATAATCTGAGGCGCCAAACGCTCCCATTCCTCGAATTTTAGCGGCCGATTATCCAAAGCCGAGGGCAAGCGGAAGCCATACTCAACCAAGGTCTCTTTGCGCGCCCGGTCACCTCGGTACATGGCTCCCAATTGGGGCACCGTCACATGACTTTCGTCAATAATCAGCAAAGCATTCTCTGGCAGGTAATCAAATAAAGTCGGCGGCGCCTCCCCCGGCTGTCTCCTAGACAGGAAACGGGAATAATTTTCAATGCCCGTACAGTAACCTAGCTCCAATATCATCTCGATATCGAAACGGGTCCGTTGCTCTAAACGTTGGGCCTCAACCAGCTTGTTAGCCCGATAAAGCTGTTCCAGCCGCTCGGCAAGCTCGACCTTGATGTCCTCCACCGCCTGCAACAGGATCTCCCGGGGAGTCACATAGTGGGTCTTGGGATAGATCGTCAAGCGGGGCACCCGGTACAGTATTTCGCCCGTTAATGGGTCAAAATAAGACAGGCCCTCTATCTCATCATCGAAGAGCTCTACCCGGATGGCCTCTTGCTCCGATTCAGCGGGATAGATATCAATGACATCTCCCCGCACCCGATAGGTGCCGCGGCCCAATTCCATATCGTTGCGCTGATATTGCAGCTCTGCCAGGCGACGTAATATCCCCCGCTGATCCACCGTGTCACCCACCATGAGATGCAGCACCATATTTAAGTAGCTGTCCTTATCACCCAGCCCATAAATAGAAGAAACACTGGCCACCACAATGGCATCGGGTCGTTCCAAAAACGCCTTGGTCGCGGAAAGCCGCATTTGTTCTATATAATCGTTGACTGACGCGTCTTTCCCGATATAAGTATCGGAGGCAGGCAGATAAGCCTCAGGCTGATAGTAGTCATAATAAGAAACAAAATACCCCACTGCGTTATGGGGAAAAAATTCCCGCATCTCGCTATAAAGCTGGGCCGCGAGGGTCTTATTAGGCGCCAAAATAATGGTCGGCCGCTGAACTTGTTGGATCACATTGGCTATGGTAAAGGTCTTGCCCGATCCTGTGACCCCTAGCAGAGTCTGATACATCTCTCCCGCCGTTAGACCTTCTACCAACTGCCCTATTGCTTCCGGCTGGTCTCCTGCCGGCTGGTAATCGCTCACCAGCTCAAGTACGCGCTTCATTGCTCAATTGAAACCTTTTTGAAAAAACGCAAATTCGCTATATTAAAGTTTGAAGGTTATCGTAACATTTTCTCGATTAGGAATAGCTTCAATTGGACATCACTCTCTCGACACGCGTTCAGCAAATTAAGCCATCTCCTACCCTGGCCATCACCGCCCGCGCCAAAGCCCTTCGGGCCGAGGGCAAAGATATCATCGGCCTTGGGGCCGGTGAGCCTGACTTCGATACCCCAGAGCATGTTAAAGAGGCGGCTATCCAAGCCATTCGGGATGGATTCACTAAATACACTGCTGTTGATGGCATCCCCAGCCTGAAAGAGGCTATTATCGCCAAGTTTGCCCGGGATAATGGCCTCCAGTACGAGGCTAATCAGATTCTAGTCTCCGTAGGCGGTAAACAAAGCTTTTACAACTTGGCCCAGGCCCTCCTGAACCCAGGGGATGAAGTCATCATTCCAGCGCCCTACTGGGTCTCCTATCCGGATATGGTCCTTCTGGCCGGGGGCATCCCTGTGGTCATCTCTGCCCCCCAGGAGCGTCAGTTCAAAATTACCCCAGAACAACTGGAGGACGCCATTACTCCCCTCACCCGGTTACTGGTGATCAATAGCCCCTCCAACCCTACTGGCGCCGCTTACACGGCTGATGAACTCGCTGCTCTAGGTGAAATCCTACGCCGCCACCCCCAGGTGCTTATCGCCACCGACGATATGTATGAGCACATTTATTGGGGTAAAGAACCCTTTTGCAATATCGTAAATGCCTGCCCCGATCTTTATGAGCGCACTCTGGTGCTCAACGGCGTCTCCAAAGCCTACTCCATGACGGGTTGGCGCATTGGTTATGTAGCGGGCCCGGCAGTGCTCATCAAAGCAATGAAGTCCATTCAATCCCAGAGCACCTCGAATCCCACCTCTATTTCCCAAGTAGCAGCCCAAGCGGCTATAGAGGGAGATCAAACTTGTGTCAAGACCATGTGCCAAGAATTCAAAAAGCGCCATGATTTTGTGGTCAGACAGCTCAGCGCCCTCCCTGGAGTCCAGTGTTTACCTGGAAGCGGAACTTTTTATACCTTCCCTAATATCCAAGCGGTGATCACCTCCCGAGGGGAGGTTAAAGATGACGTAGAGCTAGCTGAAAAGATGCTCAATGAGGCGGGTGTCGCTGTGGTACCCGGATCCGCCTTTGGCGCACCTGGGCATCTGCGCCTCTCTTTCGCTACTAGCATGGAAAACCTGGAGCAGGCTCTGAAGCGCATTGCCGCTTTTCTTAACCCCTAAATTGCCATCGCAATCACTTAAATAAGTTGACGAAAGCGGCAAGGATTATTAGGATATGCCCTTTCTTCCCCGGTAGCTCAGTTGGTAGAGCGGGTGACTGTTAATCACTAGGTCGGCGGTTCGAGCCCGTCCCGGGGAGCCAATTAAAATCAGCGGCTTATGCAACCATGCAAGGCCGCTGTTTTTGTTTATGTAAGCCAGAAGTAAGCGCCATAAGAAAAAATTAGCAGGGGCTCTTAACTGTTTGATTAAATCTATTATTTTCTCTGAAAATATCAGTTTTTGCCACGCCCTTGACACGCCTAAATCCTCGTGTTTATCATGGCTTCGTGCTCTTGAGCACCGTCCCGACAGGCTGCGGCGAGACGTTAAATGCGCGCAAGAGCCATATAAGACCACGGTTTTAAAGCCTGGCAATGGCAGAGACGGCGCGAACGAACCTATGAGATTTTCATAGATTCTGAGTAGCGGTAAGTATCAATTTATGGCGCATAAACCTTTCCTCTCCAGGCCTAGGGACTAACTTCAAGAAACTCTCGTGAAACTACTCCGGCAAGAACTCCATATCCAAAACCTGCTCCCAGGTCCATCCGGTGCCCTCGAAAGTGGCGGGGAAAGTGTTTTCGTCTTTATCCGTTTCCCGTGCCGCCACGATAACTGCACCGGGATAAGCCTCGGCAATGGTGGCGGCCAGCTCGGGCTTGAGGCTAGGATTTTTCCGCAACAGCTTGGCGATCTGGTGGCGCTGCTCCTTAATAGTAAGCTGCCAACTTCGACCCTGCCGCTCCGGTTGATACTGCCACTTGAGTAGATGGGCCAGCAAAATAGTTAAACGGCTATCGAGTGCACGCCAAACACTGGCCCCCATATCTTCGACCTCCTCGATCAAGTCCTCCATATTCACCTCGTTAAACTTGCCTTGGCGTAATTTCTCAGCGGTTTCTCGGGTCCAACCGTAAAAGTCTTTATTGGGGTCTATCATGATCTGCCCTCCAAGGGGAAACCCCGCCAGGGTGAGCCATAGCGGAGTATGATAAGGATTTAGGGTTAGTAACCTTTATGTTTGGCATACTCCAAAAGTTCGCCCTTTAATCTTTCTACGGCCCCCAATACTGTCAAGGGGTTACTTTCTGCCTCCCCGGCCCAGCCGTAGTAATTGCGATTTTGTTCTCCTATACTAATAAAGAGAACTCCCTCCAGCTCACCAGATTTTGCCAGCTCTAGAAGCTTCTCCGCCGCCTTGACCACAGTAGAAGCCTACAACACTTATCCCTTAATTAACAATAACTTACAAGATATTTATCACCCCCTAAAACGATTGGGGTAGCATTTCAAGGGGCAATTCGGTTTTTGGCTCTTTTATAGCCTCCGCTATCTCCGTTTTTTATTGGTACCGCAAAACTCCCCTTTTAGGGGACGCAAAAATTCATGCTCTCCCTTTTTATGGCCTCACGTTGGTCGCAGTTTGTCTCCATGGCACTAGCACAGCTGTCGGGACGCACTAGCCTCCGTGATGTGGTCAGTAATCTGTCGGCTCAGGCCAGAAAACTCTACCCTTTAGGTGCCGTGCCGGTGAGCCGCTCCTCTCTGGCCCGGGTTAATGAGAAACAACCCTATGCCCTGTACGAAGCATTATTCGCCAAGCTGTTTTCCCGCTGTCAAGCTGTAGGATAGACGCATAAATTGCCCTGTTTCATGGGGGGCATCCTTCATTTTCGATAGCATCGAAAACCTCACGGATACTTTGTTCACTTACGATTACCCTTACTTTTCGTCGAATCACTTGGCAGCCTAGATAGAATAGAGAGAGCACGCGCCGATGTTTTATCGAATTGGCCTGAAACTGATAATGTAATTGTTGCCGCTCTGTCAGCCAACCCACGGCCCAGGCCACCATGCCTGCCAAAGCCGCAATCAACAGCAACACCTCAATGCGGTGCGGGTCACGACTATAGGCCAGATTAAAACTGAAGCCATAGGCTGGACTTTTCAAATCCCGGAACCCTTCTTCAATCTGCATCCGCGTACGATAGAGTTTCACCACGCGCTTGGCCGATTGACGACCGCACAAGGAGCTGGCCAACAACCACGGCTCCTTCGCCGCCAGACGGTATTCGGCTATCGACTTGCCATGCCGACCCCGGGCTTTTCCTTTGAACAAATAGAACCTACTCTTTAACGGGTTCTTACGACACATCTCTACCGCTCCGAGTGCCTTCGCTCGGCCACTGGCTTGCGCCCATAATTCTCGGCAGGGCCGCCATTCCCGCTCCCCCACCGGTCGGTAGGATTTTCGCCCCCGGATCCGGCCTACGTAATCCCAGCCATAACTCACAATTTGCTTAAACCAGGGATTATGAAATCCGGCGTCCGTGATAATCACGGGCCGACTCGCCGCCGGTAACAACGCCTTGAGCGTCTTTAAAAAAGCTCGCTGCACGCGCTCATTCCCCTGCTGCGATTGCGCATGGACCGTCTCATACAGGGTCAACGCCCGTCCCGGCGCCACTAATGCTGCCCGCAATACATACAAGTCTGTGTTCGGTAGATGACTCCAATCTACCAGTATCCACGGCCGCCGTTTGTTTCCCACCAGCTGCTTGACTAACGCCTCATACACCGCTTTGCTTTGGGCTTGGACGTACTTATTCCCCATAAATCGGTCCGACCGCCGTATCCCACTGCGCTCTTGAATCGGTAACTTCAATGACCGACCCAGCTGGGTTACCGATAACCGCTTCGTCTCCAAGACCGTCTCCACCAACAACACCAACGTCCACAAGCGTTTTAAATGCATGATCTCCGACAACATCCGGTGTAAAATCTTCTTCACAGGCACGGGAACAACCTCTCTTCGGTTTTTAATCGTGACCCGTATGAGATCAGATGTCTCCGTGCCTGTCTACTCCTTCTATTCTTGCAACCGCTTGTTTCTTAATTAAACAATTCCCTTTTATCCGTCTATACCTCAGGCAGCCAACCGTCCAGTGGTTTCATCCAAAAGCCTTGGTGCCAAAGCAATCTCCTGGGTCGTCCAGAACGCTTCCCCCACAACCGCCGCAGCCGCCACGCTAACGCCCCTTCCGCGCCATGTTTCCACCATACGCTGACTCGCCGGAGAAAGGTTTCGTCCCGCACTGGGTACAACATCTAGCCAATCCACAGCCATAGACACTGGAGGGTCAAGGCTTGCAAAACTCCGCCGTTCCAATGCCGTTGCAAGCTCTGGCGTCAACTCGTAACCCGCCACCTCCACCGTTTCCCCCCCCGCAAGGCGTTGGCACAGGGTTGCCATGCGCTCCCCTTTACTGCCAGCCATCATATCCGCTGCAAGGCGTAACCGAAGAAACTGCGTCAACATTGAGCGACCATCCACAACCGGCTGCCATAACATCAAATGACGAATCTCATCCCGGTACTGGAGCGCAAGCTCCAATGCAAGCAACCCTCCTAACCGAACACCCCAAAGTTTGATAGTTTCTGCACCATGGCTCCGTAACCAACCCAAAGCAACATCAAGATCCGCCTTCCACACCTCCCACCGAGCATCTCTAAACTCTCCGCCGCTATCTCCGGTCCCATAGAGATCCACAACCAGCACCCCATAGCCAGTACTGGCAAGCTTCTCAGCCTGCAAAACCACCATGCGCCGGCACTTGTTCATCTCCTCGGCAAAAGCAGGAACATGGAGGACGGCACTCTTGGGAAAATGACTGGTTACGGCTGGCGGATAATAAACAGCGCAAATCGGCCCCAATAGACCAGGCAGAAAGAAAATATGGCGCTGTGGTGGTAAATCGGTCACAAAAGTTTTCCGTTCACAAAATCCACCAGGCTTCCCACCGTCTCAAAAGTGGATGCCTCTACTTCATCGTCATCAATCACAAACCCGTAGTGCTCTTCTAGGGCGGTAATGACAGATACCACCGCCATGGAGTCGAACTCTGGCACGGCACCTAGCAACTGTGTCTCAGCCGTCATGCGCTGACGGACTCGGTCACTAAGCTGCAGCACCTCACTAATAATGAGAATGATCTCATCGATAGTATGAGTCCCGACAGTATTTTCATTCATTGGATCTTCTTCCTGACTTTTTACTCAATATGAAACGGTAAGGGGGGTAACACGCACCACAGGGATGCTCGCTGACCCACTTGATATATGGAGATACGGTCGACAGGTCGAAAACATGAGTTGCCGCCCCCCCATCACCAGAAACAGGGCGCTACCCACGTCTACCGCACCAAGTCTACGATGGGACTCCCGTGACATTCGGTTGAATGCTGAAACCCGACTCAAGGTCCAACGGATACCACGCTCTCGAAGATACCCGTTCGCCTCATCCCAAAGTCGAGCAAAAACAAGGCTGGAGCGATAATCAGGCCGTACGTAGACATCAAAATCCCAGGCCACCTCCCCCAAGGGTTCTAAGACAAACCGACAACGAACTTCATCCTCATCGTAAGAATCTAAAATAAGCCATAAGTACCCCACCAAGGTATCATCATTAAAAGCGCCAAGACATACTGCACCCTGCTGGTAGCGATCCCGGATCGCTGCTTGGGGCCTTGGAAACGCTTTAACAACCCCATCCTCTTCCGGCACCAAACGTACCTGAATTGAGCGACCACGATGGGGTGGAAGATTTGGTTTTTTACCTACCGGCTGCGCTACCAAGTAGTACTTGAAAAGGTCAGCCCCACGAAAATAGCGGGATAGAACTAGGTGGATGCCGTAAAGTAATGCGTTCCACCACCCTATCTCAGCCCCCAGTGCTATTAGCTTCCTCATACCAACGACCTGGTGACTCTCTCAGTTTTCTTCAAGTTAGGAAAAATCCTTAACAGAGCAACCCCCTTCTAGGTTAGGGCGCAAAGTGCGCATAGACGCGCCTCGGTAGCAGAAAGCAGCCAGCCATCCACCTGGATGATCCGCTCCTCAACAAAGTCCTGCTGATGGCAATGTTTCACCACCTCCGGCTTATCGCGCAATACTGCTGCCAATGAAGTGGAAGTCTCTTGTGCCTCCGGCATTGCAGCGAGAATACGCTCCACCAAAATGGCAATACTTTGTTCCTCAGGAACAGTCTGGAGATACTTCTTACCGATAAAAGCCGCACTATCCATGTCATCAAAAAAGCTTTGGAGGGCTATCGGCAGACCCTCGGTGGTGTCTACTTCCCTAGTGATTCCAAATATAGACAGACGCCATGTGCCCATGAGGGCAAGCGCGGCAACAAGAAAGCTTCGCCTTTTGATCATCCGACTTCTCCCCGTCTCATTAGGCCCTTGAGATGGTCAGCAAGTCGCACGGCCAACGCCACAATGGTCAGTGTTGGGTTTGAACAACCGCTAGTCGGGAACACCGAGCTACCCGCCACGTATAGATTAGCAATGCCATGCACACGACAATCTGGATCGACCACCCCCAGCTTGGGGTTCCGGTGCATGCGCGTGGTTCCCATATGATGGTTACCGCCCCCCAGTTCAGCAGGCCATGAAGCCACTTCTCCATCAAGCTCCACTCGCATGCGCCCTAAACCAGCCGCGCCAAAATCAAGGGCCACCAGTTCATGGGAACGTTGCAAGCTATGCTTGTCGATGGCACTCAGTTTCCAATCGAGCGCAACCCGGTTCTGGCCAAGGGCATCACGTTCATTGGAAAGCCTCACTCGGCTATCTGGGTTGGGAACCTGCTCAGAGCGATTATGGAGCACCAAGACCTGAGGGACAGCATTTTCCTGGCCCCTCAACCGACGATAGGCGTAGCCAGCAATCTCGTCAAAATTTACCATCACCCGCTTTAGATTCCATAGGAAATGCTCAGGCATTTCCCCCCGTCCAAGGGACTCGACGATATGTTCAAATGCATCCAGACCTGGGATAGAGTAGGGTCTGAGAAAGGCCGAAAAATTGACCAAATTCTCCTGCCGAGCCACCTTCTCCGAAATAGTCACAGCTCCCCGTGCTCGCACTCCGTGCAGTTTCTGTGTTTCATAGAAATCAGTGACCACCCCATCGCGCACTGGCATCAACATTCCAGAGTAAAGGTGGGGGTGCTCCATAAAAAAACGGCCTACGAGATCATACTCATTCCCCAACCCGGCTTTCCGCGTCCGATTTGAAAGCAGCAAAATGCGTGCATTCTCAATACCTCCGACAGCCAGCACAAACTGCTTGGCTGCTACTTGAAAACGCTTCCCATCCAAACAAGCAACGCGAGCCCGAGCAACCCGATTTAGAGGATCCAAGGTCTCAAACTCCACCACATTGGCATGCAGGTATGTCGC
The DNA here is from genome assembly GCF_000024725.1 of Nitrosococcus halophilus Nc 4. Lineage (NCBI taxonomy): Bacteria > Pseudomonadati > Pseudomonadota > Gammaproteobacteria > Chromatiales > Chromatiaceae > Nitrosococcus > Nitrosococcus halophilus. The sequence continues at coordinate 3,302,905 of NC_013960.1, forward strand.
TATATTGGGGGCCCCCTCGATCTCCTCTCGATATACCTGACCAAAGCGGGTGGGGGGACTGAATTGAAAAAGCGTGCTAACGGCCCGAGGTCCCTTAAAAGTCGGTGGGGGTGCGCCCGGAACTAGCCAGTCCCCCGGTTCGTAGGTATAGGGACCAAGCTGGCAAATGCGATGGGCGCGTTGGTAATAGGAATCCAGTTCCTCCCGTCCAAAGGGCCAACCGCTATAGGGAACCCAACTCCGTTTCTCAAAATCCATTGGATCCAACGGCCGGCAGGCCCCGACCCAATGGTTGGTACTGCCTCCGAAGTACCTCAAACGGGTGGAAGCCAGGGGATAGTAGCTTTGACCGATATTTTCCCCCTCATACAAGGCTTGAGTTTGGGCATCAAATTCCAACCCGCCACTCTCCAGCAGACACACGCGAAAGGGCTGGGAACGTAACTCCCGGGCTAGAGTAATGCCAGCCGCTCCTGCACCGACGATACAGATATCCGTCTCTACCAGATGATCCCTCGGAACGCTACGGGCATCGATGAGCATATATTTACAATTCCCTATTCTAATTTATGTCCTACGCCGCCCCTCCACCGAAGCGGAAGAGAGCCCGAACCCGACGCCCAAGCCCGACCTTGTCCAGCAATGCGGCTCCTCGGGCCGTTATCCTGTCAAAGCCCATGTGAACGAGAATGAGCGCCACCATTCCTGGTGTCCGGCGCAAGAAGAACACATTGGCGCAAAGCTGGCTGCCAGTGGCGAAGAATTTTTTATGTTCACCGTATCCCTCGCTAAAGTCAAAAAGCCGATGTTGGCCCTCGCCGAAGAGGTGCTGAAAGACAAACCAGTGGAGGACGGTACCAGGGGAATAAGCAGAAAACGCTGGATCATAGCCTAGATACTGGTAGAGCACTGTACCTTCCCGCACTGGACAATAGAGATACGAGATCGGCTGTTCGCCACAAAATAAAATAAAACCCCGAGCCTGATCCTGCTCCGCAAGCGTTAGCATCCCTGCTCTGAATATCTCTGTATCCGGCAAGCCCTGCCCCAAAAGCCGCTCTTGATAGGTTTTCTCAGAGACCTGACGCGCCAGGGCGTAGAACTCGGTAAGCTCATGGGGTGTTGTATACACGCGCCATTGCACTTCCCCACCCGACATCTTAGCGAATTTTCGCACTTTCCGGCGAATAGTAGAGCGGGATTTTGATGAAAATTTGGCGCAATATTCCTCAAATTTCTGTCCAAGATCCACATAATAGCGCGGATATTGTGCCGGAATGTAACGAAGCCAACCGTCCACAAAACGTAATTGTGGTTGCCGACTATTGACGGGTAACGATCGCATTAGATAACCGTCGATCTCGGGCGGCAAACTCTCCCGAGGCGGCGCCGGAGAATCAACCGGGCCACCAACTCTTCCAACCCCCCCCTCACTGACCTCAAGCCGCAAAGCCGGGGCCCATAAAACCCTTGCACTGACTTCGAACTTGAGGGGGACCTGCAAGACCCGCGGGGAAGAAGCTATCATGCCAAAACTCTTCGTGATGCCTGTTCTAGGACACGGAAAACCGTATAGGCAACATTCGACTGGATTGGTTGGGGTTCACCTGGAAATATTCTCGGCGCGAGTTCTAAAAAGCCTTGAGTCGGATACAAGTCGCGATGCCGTTCCAAAAATCGGCATAAGCGGCGGAACCTTTGCACCACTATCGGATCAGGCCTCGTGCGGGTCCGATCCAAAAGCTCAAAGCCATGGGAAACCATGACGAATGACTCCCACCCAGACTGCTCCGCGGCAACCAGCGCCTTTGTCAGCTCGCCGTAGGATGCCGCCGCAAGTTGCGCGGGACGGAAATGCCCCGGCCAATCTTCAAAGGCGCTTACGGGATACTCATATACCCCCTCAACCTGGACCGCTTGCCACAATTTACCCCCCTTTTCGATCCCGCTGGTCTCTCCCCGCACGCAAGGATTGTAACTCGTATCCATGGCAACACCGTTAGCGGCAAGCGCCTGTAGCGTCTCGGCATTGAAACCGTAGCCGCCGGCACGAAAAGCCTTGACCTGAGGTGCGCCCGCCGCACGCAAATGACTGAGTCCCCACTGGATTAACCTGCTCTGCTCGTCCAGGGAGAAACTACGCATCAAATGACCCCGACGCTTCGGAAACAATGGCTGCTCGAGCTTATCGACCCACTCGGGATGAAGGTGAAGGTGTACCTCATGACCTGCTCCCTGAATAAGCCCGACAATCTCCGTGAGCGGTTGTATACCAAACCGGAGCGCAAATAACGCCTCGATAAAAAATGCACCTCGAAGTCCATGATCGTTGAGGATTTGAAGGGTCATGGGGAGACCATAATCGCCCCGCCCCGTCGGACCATAGATATAGCGGCGGAAAGCTCCGGGGAAACGCTCATCCAGCCGATCCCACCCCTCTGGCCAAATTTCAACATCGACGGTGAAAAAAACGTTCAACGGCATTTCCTAGAACGCTCAACTCTTCTAAGATTACGGGATAACTCAATGTCCATGGGCTTGGAGCCAAAGCTCCAGCATCATCAGTATCCATACTAATTCCCCATAATAGGCAGCATGCCCGGTTCGGTGAAGATCGATAGCCCGCTCAAGAAACCCGGGGCGGAAATAGGGTCGCTTTTTGAGGCAGAGCAGACTTTCATAGGCAAGCTCCCGGAGCGGGGCGTGTTCCGCCATCCACACGCCAAATGGTAATCCAAAACCATGCTTATGTTTCATGATGGTCTCCTGGGGAAGGAAATCGCGCATGGCTTCCTTATAGAAGTGGCGAAGACGCCGCCCCTTGAGTTTGAGCGCCGACGGTACCCGGCAGGAAAATTCAAGAAGTGGATCATCGAGCAGCGGATACACAACATCCACCCCTGCAAGCGCACACATTCGTCCAACCTTGCGCAGATCATTGTCCGCAAGGGTCTGCTGCCAATCAAGATACATCATCCGATTGAGCGCCGAAGCATTTTGGGGCCTCGTATATCGCTCCCGTTGCAGGAGCAAGGGCTCTTCCGGCGCTAAGGCGGCTAAAAAATCTGCCTGAAACATTTCTTGGGCACCTTCCCGCTGAAGGAAGTTGTAAGCCTCCAAGCGATCCGGCAGTGGCGTCATCGCCTGGCGCACATAGCTTTGCGCTTTCCGGACGACACCGACGGTCTCTGGCAGACGGAACAAAAGAGGCTCCAATAATCCCCTCCGCAGAAGGAGGGGCATTACACCGTAATACTCGAAAACCTGCTGTTTGGCGTAGCGGGCGTTGCCCGCAAAGATTTCATCGCCCCCATCCCCTGCAAGCAGACGCTCCACACCATCATTAGCGGCAAGCTTGGCACAGTAGTAAACGCCCACCGCCGAGGAATTGCCAAAAGGCTCGTCATAAACCCGGGCAATCTCGGGCACTATGGCACAGACATCTTCAGGTGTGACATAGTATTCATGTTGCTTGGTGCCGAAATGTCGGGATACGGTGCGAGCATAACCCATCTCGTCATACCCGGTCGCCGTAAAGCCAATGGAGTAGGTATTGGCGTTGCCCGGCTGCAATCTGGCAAGCATGCCTGCCAGGGTCGAGCTATCCAGGCCACCACTCAAAAAGGCGCCGGCTATCCGCCCCTTGCTAAGGCGTTCAACCGATTCCAGAATAAGGGTGCGCATCTGTTCGCCTAATACATCGAGATTGGCACTATTGGTTTCATCAAAAGGGGGTTCCCAATAGCTTCCCATGTGGATTTGATTGCCGTCATATTCTACATAATGGCCCCCCGGCAGCTTGTGCAGACTTGAGTAAATAGTGCCGGGACTCGGAACCATATGGGCGTAGACATAATTGTAAATGGCCTGGGACGAGAGCGAGCAATCAATGCCCGGATGAGCCCGTACGCAATCGGCGCTTGAGCCCAAAACAAATCCACCACCAGCCGCCGCATAGTAGAGGGGTTCCTGCCCGACGCGGTCCACCGCCGCAAATACTCGGCCCGAACGGCCCTCCAGTACGGCCATGGCAAAGGCACCATGAAGGTATTGCAAAAGCCCCGTACCGTGGCGCCGATAGGCTTCACCAAGCGCATCACCTTCTCCTTGCTCCCGGGCAATGCGTTCAAGCTCGGAATCCGACCACCAAGGCTGCCCCGTGATTGCAACCACTAGCCCTTCGGGAAGCAGGGCTAACCTTTGTTCGGACGCCGCACAGGCAGCCCGCTCAATCAAGGCTGTGCATAATTTCCCCGAATGCCGAAAGCCCTTGCTCATCTCGCGGAGCAACTTCTCATCACTTAGCTCTTTAGGGAAATTGGATAACCCACAAAGGCCCATCATATTTAAACACTATCCCATTATTTTAATCAGCTTACTTTCGTCCCGAAGAGCTTATCAGCAGAATAGGGCAAAACTCATAGGCCAATAATATGGCCTAGCGCGCCCTTGCTCTGAAAAACGATAAATTCAACAAAATTAAAGAAATGCTGGAAAAGATCTTGATGCAAAAAATACGATATTCTTATAGTTGATGCTTATCCCTACCGGCCTGCTAAGGCCAATGCCCCACTTTTTCCAATAGCTTTTTCAGACCTGGCAAGGGATACCCCAGCTCATAGGCGGTGGTAGCGTATTTTTTAGCGAGTTCATATTTTTTAAGATCATAATAGAGCAACCCCAAATTATAATTCAGCTCCGAAGAACGAGGGATTAACTCCAATCCGGTCTTATATTGCTCTAGAGCCTGCTCCAGCTTACCGCCCTTATGGAGGTGGATGCCATACAACATTCTCACAACGCCATCTTCAGGGCGAAAACGGATAGCGCGAACAAAATAGCACTCTGCCGACCGGCGCCACCGCCATCCTGCCTTCTGGGGCAACCTCCCCCCGTTCCGGCGCTCGAACTGGGACACCGCATACAGCGCCTCATGGTAATTGGGAAAATGCAGAAGCGTGTAGTCCAAGTTCTCCATGATGTACATGGGATGTCCATCAAACCGGCGAATCTGAGGACGAAAATGATGATCGGCCACAAGTTTCAAATGACGCCGCGCGGCAGGATGGGGATCCAGGTAATCGTCCTGGCGATCCTGGTGCCGCGCCGTCTCGGGTAACAAGCTACCACATCGATCCTGAGCCTGTACCGCCATGGGAACCATTGCAGCTAATACCAGGGAAAAAAAACCGTACTCCAGCCAGCATCGCATACCAACCTCCGCCTCACCATCAGACTCCAAATTATTATCCCGCTCTTCTGGTAGCCTCAGCAAACGCTTATTTAACCTTAGCCTAGCAACCACTCCCTCAGAAGATTCTTTTGACTTTCGCGGATATTTTGCTCGCTATCCCAACAAGCACCAAACCGCCTTAATCCACTATGGATTCTCGGCTCGCTTTCTCAATGCGGTAATACCGACCCCCTCACTTCAATAAAATTGCAAGCAAAAGAATCCCCCTTAACCTCTCGTCCTAATCCCCCCTTCTCATCCGGCTTGAACTTTAGTTCATCAAGAACCTGTTTAGCTGGAGCGTTGCGGTCTGTTTGGCAAAAATTAACCCACAAACGCTGCACATCACCCTTAGAATACTGCTTGGCCAAGAAGTCAAAAAGTGCTTGCTCAATAAACTTCCCCTGGACCCGACAAGACAGCATAAAATCTTCAATCTCGATAGTTTCAGCGTCTTGCCGTACGATACAAAAACCTACCGTACCATAGGAACCAAATTTATCCTGGCATTTAAGCACCCATTTGTCGCGTTCAGCATCACCGAGGATGAGCTGAATTTGATTCCGGTCGTATTTGCGGCCAGAAAAATTGAGTTGATTCGTGCGCTGAACGAGTTCGGTGATACGCTCAAAGCTCTCTGATGCATAGGGTTGAATATCGAGTGAAATTCCACAGGAGCGCAAAAAATCAATGTAATCACCACTAAACCCTTCTGCAGCCTGATGACGCATGATATTTTCTTGGTAAAGTTTCCGGCGCCTCCCTGCCTCCCCACTGGAGCTACCCTGAAACCGAGGCTCCTTGACAAGTTCAGTCACTTGACTCACATGGTGGCATGCCACCTGGGGCAGTGCTTGGCCTACTTCTTTTAACTCAAATTCGCTGTCATCAATAAAAACACAAGCATCCAGGCCAATATTTAAATCTTTGGCAATTTGGGCTATGTTTTGCGATTTGGGAAGCCAGTTGATTTTGGGATAGAGAAAGAACTCTGTCAAACCTAATTCCTGAAGCTTTGACCAAGCGTGATCATGGGCATTTTTACTGGCAATAGACAATAAAATACCCCGCTTATCCAACATCTCAATTAGATCTTTCATTCCCGGACGTAGAACAACTTCCTCCCTCTCCAAGAGCACACCATCCCACAAAGTATTATCGAGATCGAAAATCATGCATTTCGCATTCGGCTTAATAGCCTTAGGGTTCTCTTTGACCTCCCCCACCCCTGCCCTAGACTTAGACGATAAGGTTACGAAATCCAAAGAAAGAAAGACCAGCCGTGCACCTTTATCCGCCTCCGGGAGCAAAGCAATATTAAAAGCAAGCCCACTCTCAATAATGCTCTTAAAAGCAGTGGCCGGAATAAGCTTGTGGAAAAATCCAGAATCAATTGTCAGCTTGTCGACAAAGGGATGCGGCAATTGCTCTAAAGGAACCCCCATCGGCACCCTGCTTCGATCAATCGACATCACAAGCTGGAGCGACAAGGGTTCGGGGGTAGGATTGTAAATCTCCACCAGGAAACCATCCGGCTGCACCTTCATCTGTCCTTTTCGAAGTTGCTGCACAAAACGCTCCATTAATGCATAGGTGGCATAATTCCAGCGAATGTTACCTGTCATCTTGCCCAGTAGCCGGCCTACTGTATTTGTGATCAGCGAAAACGCGGTGGTGGCCTGCTCAAGGATCCGTACCTGCCAAACGGGCATCATCCGCACGTTACCTCGGGTTTCAATCTTACCCCACCTTTTAAAAACCACCTCTGCGCCAAAGCCATGCAAAGACGGGAAATTACGGTTGCGGTAAAGCCCATATTCAAAGCGACGGCAGCGTTTATCAGGACGGGCCTCATAGAGATCACAGCTGGAAAAGCAGGCTGGAGCAGCGCATTCAATGCAATGCTCCCCCCACATCAGAAAAGAAATTTTCTGAATCCCAGTCGCTGACATATGCGCTGTCTCAGGCCTAGCAGGCGGTTTTGAGTGCCGATGGGCTTCATACTTGTCGAACTCAAACATCCTCGTCTCCAATACCCAAGATTTTACCTAACCGCTTTACAGGTAAACGTTTTCCGATGTTTTAGCGATGGCACTGAAGCTCCTCTTATGATTCCCAGCATCTTATGCACCTAACTGCCAATTCCTTAATCGAGCCGAACAATAAAGGATTTTCCCAAGGGAGAATAATCGAAATAGGAGATAAAGCGAATATCTGGGTTAGCCTCGATAAATTCCTGCAATGCCCGCGCTTCCCCTTGGTCGGTGGCGCCTCTATTATTGTAATAATCATCGAAACAGACAATCGAACCATTCACCAAATATTTCTTAACCCACTGCAGTACAGTGCATGTTGACTCATATAAGTCACAGTCAATATAAACGATTGCTGCCTTAACCCCTTGCAAACGCCTATCCAACTCCTCATTCAAGCTTTGATTGTAAAATCCTTTCACCAGCTCGAACTCTCCTTCCCGCACGCCCTTGGACTTAAGTGTTTTGCGCAATTCCGCTTCAGAAAAGGCGAATTGCCCTTCATGCCAAATGTTATCAGCGGTATTCCGGTGGGGGGGCAACCCTTTAAACGAATCAAAGCCGCGAAGGAAAGTATCCTTCAATCCGTACCGCCTTTTCATTGTATGAGCGTAAAGGAATGTCTTGCCCCGCCATAACCCAAACTCAAAGTAGTCTCCTTCAACTTTGTTGATTTTTTTGAATTCAAATGCCTGGGCAATCATCCCGAACTCAGTCATACGGTTTTCTGTGCGCCGATCAACAACTTCCAACACGCGCAATACCGGCCATGAGGAGAGCAACCGTCTTAAAAGTTCTCTCAATATCCCTCTCCTGGAATAACCACTCACATTACTTTGATACTATCAGTCTTCCCGCAACGGTACACCGACGCTGCGGTAATTCCACAAGAGACGCATCATAAATCGGCTCGGGGTGCGATCCCAAGGCGTAAAACGGGGTAATTGCCACGGATCGCTTCGAGACGAGGCAACCCCCCAAGCAGTAGAAACCGCCGCCTCAAACCCCAACCCCCGGACAATATCTACATGCTCCTGAAGATAGTCTTTTCCAGGCTTACCGTTAGGATAGGCAAATAAACGCACCGATTCGCCCAGCAAGTCTTCCAGCCATGCCTTGCTGGCGGCTATTTCTTGTTCTGCCGATACCCGTGCCAACGATGCCAGGATAGGATGGTTGCGGGTGTGGGCTCCAATCTCCATCCCTGCCTGGTGAAGCTCACGCACCTGGCTTGAGGTCATCATCAAACTATTGGAAAGTGGCACCCGGCAACGTTGGGCTAACACTTGAGCCTGCGCCTCCCGCTCCTCCCAGGAAAGGTACTTCAGTCTTGCAAGGATTTGCTCAACCGCTGTCAAGCGATCCGCGGTGTTTGATAAAGAGCAGACTTCCAACCCCTCCTCGGTTAGATCCAACTCCCCATCGGGCATGCGGCGCAGCGCCTCAATGACCTTATCGTTCCACATCCACCCGCCGTCCAGATAGCCGGTAGCGATAAAAAATGTCGCCGGCACCCCTACCTGTTGCAAAATGGGTAATGCCACCTCCACGTTATCTGCGTAGCCGTCATCAAAAGTAACGCTGACTGCCCGTGGAGGTAGTGTTCCCTCCCACAAACGCCTTGCTGCTTCTGCCAGAGGGAGGGGGTTAAAATAACGTGCTAGGAGCTCCATCTGCCAACGAAACTGTGCGGCATCAGGCTCACCCGGCATGAGGGGATCCGATGATGGTAGCACGCGATGATAAATCAGCACTGAAAGACGCGCCCGCCGACCACCCGGCCAAAACAATGAGGCCAGGGGCTCTAACATACTCAATGCCGCTTTCTCAAAACCCTGCAGGGTTTCTCCTGCTCCTTTCTGCTCCAAAGCTCTTCACCGCCCCTATACCGTTGCCTACCGCCGAACCTACAGTCCCAACACACCCCCTACGACCCTGACTGGGAATGAGACTGCAATAATCCCTTAAGCACCCCCCTTACCCGTTCTCCGAGCGCTGGCGCATCATACACAAGTCCTTCGTCAAGCTGCTGCGCCACATGTCGAAGCCAATAAAGGGAGACAAAAGCGGCATGGTGACTGGGATCGAGACCACAACAATAATAACTTCCCTCAAGAAATTGTTGCTCTTTCTCAGTGAGGTGGTCCCAATGGGAGAGCAGCGGTATTGTCTGCGCAAGGCTGATCCCCGGATTTAGATAGCGATAGGTACTCTCCAGATAGTTAAGGGCATCCAACACCGGTATCCCTAAAAGATCGGCATTATCCCAATCGATCACCCCCGTTATCCGGGCATCACGCATAAAGATGTTGCGTGTACTGAAATCCCCATGAACGAGCCCACGGCGCACTTTCAGGCCATATAACCGCTCCCGAAAATAGGCCTGTGCCTCTTCCATAAACACCGAAATGTCTGAGACACGGGCTAACTGCTCCAGAGGTATGAGCACTTGGCGCTGGTAGAACTCGCCCGAAAGGGCCTCCGGTACTCGCGCCTGAAGGCCGGAGTTTAGTGCTTGCAGAAAACTCGACACCGCTTGGAGACAATCCGAATGGCTGCTCCTCCCCAACGCAGTCCTCAACGGACAACCTTCCACCCTGGTCTCGGCATAATAGGACACTCCCTGGACTTCACCTGCCGCCAGCGCCTGCGGCGTTAACTCCCGGAGTGTCCCCATCTGCTCTGCCTGTTTGAGAAACCGGTGATTACGCTCGGCACCCGCTGCGGCAGAAGCATTAAAAGGCAGCTTCACAACCATGGGCCGATGCCCGGCACAGCCGCTGATGACCCCCTTGCCCTTGCCTGTCGTGTAAAAATGGGTAAAGGAGACGGATTTCTCCTCAAGGTCGAGTTGGGACTCAATCGCGGCCGCTACTTGCTCCGCCAATGACAAACCGGTAGAGCCTTGCGGAGAGGCAATAATTCCATAAGCGGGGACAAAATGTGAATGACGTCGGAACTGTTGATGGCCCTGGAGCTTAGGAGGCTGCCAGAGCCTCTTATCGATCTGGAGAGGAATCAATTCAGCCAGGTGGGTATATCCAGGGGTAAGCCCGTAAATTTCATGATTTGAGAAGCCTACGGCACTAAGAAGCCGACGGTAGCCACTGATAGAATAGGTATAAGTCCGGTAAGGGCGGCGAGCCACCGCAATGGAGTAAAGATTGGCCAGAAAACGTGGCAGCAACGAGGCAAACCATAGGCCTGAGTGGTGATCCCGCCGCCCACCGAAATAACGATAGCTCAAACGGTTTTCAATGGCGATGAAAAGCTGCCCGCTCGGTTTCAATACTCGACGGATTTCGCTCAGGAAGCGAAGCTGCGTTTTACGGGGATTGGCCGCGCCAAAAAAGCTTAAAAACGCCCCCATTGCCTTTCCCAGTCGGGATCCGCCCCGATCCCAGACGCCCTGGTCGTCGGCCACCCACTCCAATACACCCGAAAGGGCCACGCAATCAAAGCTGCCATCCGGAAATGGCAAAAAGGGGCCATCGCCACCCGCCAGCAGCCGGATATCATCATCCGGATTAAAATGCTCGAAGCGTACCCGGGCGAATTTAAGTCGCTCGAAAGTCAAATCCAAAGCATAGACACGGCCTGCGCTCGGGGCAATGTTCTTGGTCAGGTTTCCCAACCCGCAACCCAAGTCAAGTACTCGAGCATTTGGCGGCAGCCGCAATAACAGTTTCCAAGCGTAACGCCCGTCAGCGATCAAGTTGTCAAGCCAATCAGGATTTTGGCCCACCCCCCTGAGGAAACGCCGTACCGTATCCGCCCACGGCAAATGGCGTGCCTCGCGGGTGAGTTCATCCATGGCCTCCCGAGGAATGGGATTAAAATAATAGTCCCGGCGGTGGCAACGAAAATCCACGATGCCATCACGAATGGGATAGGTCGCCCCGCAAGCGTCGCACTCAAGCGCCGTATCGTCCGCCACAATGGCACCTGCGCAACGGGGACACGCAAGATCGTTTTGCGGCACGCGATTCCGGCGGCTTATGGTCAAGGCATTTGCCGAATTCACTCCAACCCCCGAATAATTAGCAGCATTCTACTCTCCCAGTCTATCCTCTTTGGTGCCATCCGCTCATAAAACCCTAGGATAATCTATGAGAGCCTAGGGTTATTCACACCCTCAACACCGATTTCTTGAATCGCGGGAACCCTGGCTTTTTACCGATTTTGACATTGGCAAAAAATTTTCTAAATGCCTTGTCTAGGTCGTCAATTATGTTGCGCGTCATTCGGCTTGAGACTTCCTCATACCAAAAGAGTATCGGCAACTTAGGATCGTCCAAGAGTCCTTTAGAAGCGGCCTACCCGGACAACCCACTGCTCGGCCAGGATATGGAGAATCCATCCAAGGAACCAAAGGGATTCTCCAGCCCCCCATTTGAGTGCCGAAGCTCAAGCGCTTGGGTTTTCTCCGCTGCCTCCAGGAATAAGCCCATTGCCTCACACTTCACCACCTGCCCCTCAAGCCAACGTAACATTACCGGTACTCCTGCGATGGTTCGGAGCCACAGCCAGGCCCCCTCGAAGTGAATGCCCCAAATATCGACCCCAGGCAGCGCCTCCTTTGGTCCCAACAATAAGTAGTCCACCTGTTCGCCACAGATAATCCGGAAAGCCAGTCCCCCCTTTTGGCACTGAACAACCTGGAGCGAGCAATTCTCCATCCCACCCTTACCCCCCTCCAAGAGGAAGGCCGTCAATCTGCGGTCCCCCTCGGTCCTGACCTGGGGCGCAGCTTCTAACTCGCCGTAGCAGCGTGACACCCACCCGCCCAGAGGAGCCAAACTGCCGTCGAGAATTCGGGATACCTGTAAACCTTCGCTGAAGGTGATCCCCAGTGCCTCTCCATCGGCAGTCACCCGAAGCCTGCGAGCCGCCTCCATCTCGACCCTTGCTCCCGGCACCAATTGCAATCCGAAACTCGCCGCTTCCACAGAAACCTCCTCTGGCAGGTGGTCATAAATGAGCCAGTATTCACCGGGCACGTGAATAACCCCTCGGCAATAACCTCCATAAGCATTTTGGCTTTCAATCCGGCCTTCAACCCATGCCCCTACAACACCCGCGACCCGGCGCGTGGTGGCCACCCGTGCCGCTACCTCTTGATCTCGAAAATCCCGTTCAAGAAGACCCAGCGGATCTACGCCCCTAATAGCGCAACCGTTGTGGGCCTCAGGTCCGGCGAAATAGGCACGCCAGGGAGGAGACTCAGACGGCCAGCAATTTGGCCGCGTCCGATAGGTATAAGTCCCCGCATCCATCACCATGGGATTTCCTGCCACATTGACGTAGATACCCAGCAGATCCGCATGCATATGCCCCCCCATAAGAGGTTTGTCCGGTGCCGGCCCCGTACGAAAAATGAGCCGGGCGCCGGCATCAGGCTCGGAAAAAATGAAAAATCCACCAGTGGGGTAAGGCTTAAAGCATTGAGCTCTCTTAGGGTCTGTTGGCAAAGGGGCAAGCTTGCCACCCAGAAGCCAAAATGCACGCTCAACCGCAGGATCCTCCTGAGGGGATGGAGAAAGACTAGGGTCAAAAAGTGCTCGATACAGCTCTCGAAGGGCCGCACATCCCCATCCTTCCCCTATATCCAAGGGAAAAAGAGGATCCTCCGTCCCATTACCAATCGCCAGGGGCACCGCCTTCGATTCGCTCAGATCTATCTGGAATGCCAGCATCCGCTCCAATCGGTTTACCACCCAACCGGGTACTGGCCGACCATTCCGCCGGCTCAAAATCACATAGGCGGCGGTCATTTCACAGGCATATTCTTGGTAGTGGGTTGAATGCTCAAAGCCTGTCCCATCTTCATAAGTCTGCCGGGCCAGCTCGCATAACCATAACGCCTCATAGCGCTCTAGCCATCCTGCTTCTTGGACAAACTCTGGAAATAACAGCCCTATATACCAGCCCGCGAAGGCATCCAGGAGAAGGTGGTTATTGGGGTAAGACTTACCAAGGCGCGTCGCCAGAAAACGGGCATCAGCCTCTAGAATCCTTAGCATGGTATGCTCCGCCGCAGAACCGTGGGCTTCATCGCCTCGCTTCGCAGTAAGGAAGGCCCACGCCCAGGAAAGGGCAATGAATCGCTGGATAACCACGAGATTGCTAAGGTAAGGAAGTTTCGAGTCTCCAGCGCTGGCTACCTGCATCCAGCCCTCAAGAGTGGCAACCAACGTATGCTCCAGCGGCGCACCATAAAGAATGGCTAAAGCCAAGCGCGGCGCAAAGGCAAAGCGATGGGGCCGCACGGCATACAGTACATCTTCCCCCGGCCCTTGAGCAAGGGAGTCCCAAGGAAAGCTCTCTCCAAGACACTCCTCCCGTCGTCCATAGGTCACAAGCCCGACCCTACAGTCCGAATGCACGCGCTCAAGGAGCCGCAACCGCCACTGGGGCCAATTAGCTGCTACGTGCTCCGCGGTCGTCCTAAGTGAAGTCGGGTAGGCGAAGAATAGAACTCGGGTCCAGGGCGGGAAATCCTCTTGAGAACCAGGGGCAGAAAGATCAATTTCCCGGCCCCACCCTATCCGCCGCTCAATGGACGTAGAGCTGCTAAAGTCTGGGCAATAAGAAGCAGCACTCCCCCTTCCAAACCAGCCGCGCAAACGCGCCGACAGGGATTTCATCCCACCGATATCATCAAATCGTCAACGGGAACTATTGAAAGGAAATATCATTTCTCCTGACCGGAGAAACCGATCACGAAAATTCCTGGATTTACTGGGACGAGGATCTTCGAGTTCTTGCTCCTCATCGGAAAGCGGCAAGGGATCAGGCCGATAAAGCCAGACATTGCGATCAACGCTGTTGATAGCAATGAAGACATCGCTTTTCGGAGAGTAACGCCAGCGGCCGAAAGTCCCTGCGGAGCCATTATTGCGGCTCGGCCCGTCGCCAGCAGGCATATCTACTGTCCAGGTAAGAGTGACAGGATCGAGGATATAAACTTCGTTTGCCTGAGTACTGCCACACAGAGAAGACGCGCCACACCATGCCACAATCTTGTCCCGTAGGGGATCATAAGCTACGCCGGGAGAACCAGCATTGATAATGGCATCGCCACCCATAGTAGCGATACTCTCCAAGGTAAAAGGAGGGTGAAGAAGGAGCGTATTAACGGCACCATCCCCCACAAACCAGATCTGGTGGCGCCTAGTGTCTAAGGTGCCGGTCCTATAGAGCATATCTAAATCGATCCCTGAGACCTCTTTTATCCACATGTTCATGGAAAAATCGAAGCTATAGAGGGCCTTCTCAGCCCCCGAGTTTTTCTTAGCATAGATCTTTTGACTTGCCGGCTCATAAATAACCTGTACAAAGTTATCTCCAACCGGGCTCGTCCGTTTTCTCCGATCCCAGCGCCCACTATTGGGATCAAAAGTCCAGCTATCCTGAAGGTTCCCCCCATTCCGGCACGACGTCACCCCCCCAAATAAGAAAAGTTCATTGAGATGATTAACCCAAGCCAAATGGTTATAAGTATGCCGGGCAGTCGGTGTAAGTCCTCCATCCCAAGTGCTGTAGCAAACGGTATCGGCATCGGCTGCGGGTGTGGTTGAGTCCGTCAAGCGGGCCCACTCCTCGGTGTCAAGGTCGAACTCATAAACCTCGTTACCATAATAACCATTATGCCCTCCCCCCATGAGAAACATCCGGTTCCCGGCCGAATCAAAGGCTCCCCCCGACCAACTCTCGATAACTGCGGCGCAATCTCTCGTCGAGGGACTGACAGATTCACTTGGACAGACCTCCCGCATATGAGTCCCGGGAATCTCTATCCAAGTTCCTGCCTGTACGGCAAAACTGATGAACACCCAGATAATACAAGCAAAAAAAGGGTACACACTTCCTTCCTGGCTCTGGCAATAGGTATACCTTCGCTTCATAATTATTCTCTTCATAATTAATAGGCAAGAGTTTCTAGTACAATAGACGATCACTGGCAAAAATTTGCTGTTTTCCTGGTGCAAAATACCTGCAGAGCAAAAACGGACACCTCCACAGGTAACGGATATAGCTAATAGCAGTATAGCCCAACACAACCAATTAAACAGTTTTACAATGAGCACGAGCGGGGCGCCTAGGATAGCGATGATCTACAGCCCCGAAACCCTGGGAAGTGCTAGACAATCCCTTTATATTCAATATTTCGCGCCATTATTGGCCTTTTAAAGGTCGTAATAAACACGATTTCCAGAGCCAATCGCGAAATCACGAATCCAGGGCCATATGACTGACTACATAACGAAATTTTCCTGAGCGCTCAGGCAGTATCTCTGTAACCTCTTCAACGTTCACGCAGACCCCTTCACCAAGGCGCGCTCGAAAACCTCGTCGAATTGCCTCTTCAATGGCACGATTATATCCGCTGACAGGCACCACCAATACCCGCACTTCGGTCTTATTCTCTTGGATAATCTTGAACGATTCGATTCCTGGGAGATCGCGCAAGACATAAATCAGCGCGAGCCCATGCATCACCGTACCATCCGAGGCGACGACAAAGTCCGTAGTCCGCCCTTGAACTTCCTTAAGCACCGGCAGAGACCGGCCACAACCGCACGGCTGATTATCAAAAACCGCCACATCACCGGTACGATAGCGGATAAAGGGGAACTCGCGGGTGGCAAGGTGAGTCACCACCACCTCACCGGGCTCCCCTGCACCTACAGGTTTTCCTTCCCGGTCGATTAATTCCACCACCATATCCTCGGCCGTAACATGCATACTGCCCGCCGGGCACTGATGGGCAACGAACCCCGCGTCGCGCCCGCCATAACCATTGGCGACTTGACACCCAAATTCGGCCTCGATACAGCGGCGCTGGTCATCGTAGAGGCGCTCTGCAGTAACAAAGGCAACCTGTATCCCAAGATCGTTCATCGGTACGCCCCGCTTCTGGGCATGGCGGGCAATGTGCGCAAGCGCACTCGGATAGCCAAACAGCATCTTCGGTCGCAAGCGCCGGATCTCGGCGACAAAGTAGTTCAAGTTGTCCTCAGACATTTCAAATGCCGACAATAAACGCGTCCGCAAAAGCCGATCCCGCCACGCCCGCAGACGGTTCTGAGCCCCAAGCTCTACCGGTGATCCCCACACCACTACTTCGGGATCGCCTATATCTACTCCCCACCAGCGGGTCGCCCGCCACTTGGCAGCCACATCGTGACTTACTCGCTCCTTACCTAGATAAAAAATCAGGGGTTCGCCCGTGGAACCACCGGTATTAAAACGGATGAGGCGCTTTGCGCCGTTCGCCTTAAGAGACTCAAGGTTTGCCCGTATCCGATCCTTCGTAAGAAACGGTAACTTCGACAGGTCCTCGGGAGAATGGATGTCCTGGGGCCCACACCCCGCTTCTGCAAATAACTGGCGGTAGTAAGGCACTTGCAATGAAGCGGACTCAATTAGGCTTCGCAGGCGCGCTGCTTGGAACTCCGCCAGGCGTTCCGCCGGCCACCACTGGGTGGTTTCAAGTTGGCGCAGAATGCGAGTCGTCCCATGCCCTTTAAGGCGTTCGTGAAGCGGGAAAATGGCTCTAGAAATAAAACGGGTGGCAAAAGTCGTCATGAACGAAACTCCTCGGACACGGGACTTACGCTTTTTCCCGTCTTCTTCTGATCGGAAAGCGCCCTAAATTCCTGGACCAACACTTCAACCCGGCGATCCCAGTGGTTCTCACAGGCATGTCTCCGTATCGCCGCCCGATCCCAAGAACGGGTAAGCGCATCACGCAATGCGGACTCCAGGGCTTTGGAATCACCAAAGGGGACCACGGTGCCCAAGCGGGTGTCGGAAACGACTTCGCGGTTTCCCCCCACCTCGGTGGTAACCACCGGAAGCCCGCAAGCCATCGCTTCTAGAAACACATTCGCCCAACCTTCGTTGCGTGTCGCCAATACGAAGGCATCCGCAGCAGAAAGGGGCCACTTGAGCTGCTCGGAAGACAAGGCGCCGAGGAAATGCACGGCTTCCCCCAACCCGAGCGCCAGGACCTGGCGCCGAAGCTGCTCACTCATGTCCCCCTCCGGTCCAGGCCCGCCCGCAATAAGATAGCGCAACCCTGGAAATTCCTCTCTCAGCGCCGGCAATAGCGCGATGACTCGGTGGAATCCCTTGCGCTCCACAAGCCCGCCCACAGAGATGAGAACCGGCCCCTCAGGAGATAATTCAAAGCGGCGCCGGGCCTCCGCTCTTGGAACAGGATGGAATTTTTCCGTGTCGACTCCATTGCCTACAACCCGGATTTTTTGGGGGTCGGCTCCCAGACCCACCACATGGCGTTCCAAAGAAGCCGCAACGGAAAATACGCGCGCCGCGCTTGCAAGCCCCGAGAGCATCAGGCGGCGGCGAAGAGGAAACCGAGAAATGGGCACCTCGGTGCCACGAAGGGTGATGCTCACCGGCACCCGAAACCACTTTCCTAGAAGGGTGGCCGCATACCCCTCGGGATAAGCAAAATGGGCATCGATGAGATCGAAGCGATGGCGTAACCGCCGTAACGTAGGGGCTAGGGCAAGTGCCAGGAACCACCCGTCGAGTCCTTTAAAAAAACCAGGAACCGACAGAAATCGGGGCCGATAAATTTCGATCCCATTCTGGACTTCTCGCCGCGGTGCCCACGGACGAAAATGAGGCCGTAGGCGACGCAACAGACTCTGACCGGGAAACCAAGGAGTAGGCGCTACCACCACCAAGGGCAAATGTTTTCCGACCCGAAACATCCGCTCCCGGATAAAGAGTCCGACACCCGGCTGTCCCGGATGGGGAAAGAGGGTACTAATAACGAGTAACTGGGGCCGAGTTCTTTCGGTCATCCTGACGCCCCCGGGTGACAGTATCATAGACTTGGCGGTAGCCACTTACGCTCCGGGCCCATGTTCGCTCCCGTTCGACAAATTGGCGGGCGGCCATGCGCATCTCCGACCAGTCACGGCGATGTCGGATGATGTTGAGAAGGGCCTCGGCCAAGGTTTCCGGGCTTTCTGGCGAGAACAGAAAACCCGTCTCCCCTTCCCGGATAAGTTCGCGATGGCCACCCACGTTGGAGGCCGCCACTATCCGCCCCCGCGCCATAGCTTCCAGAGGCTTAAGGGGGGTTACCAGCTCCGTGAGCCGCATCGGTAATCGGGGATAGACGAATACGTCCACCAAATCATAATAACGTTCCACTTCTCCATGGGAAACTCGGCCCGTAAACAACACCTGACGGTTGATCCCCAGTTCCTGGGCTAATGCTTGCAACCGTTCTTCCTCCGGCCCCCCGCCCACCAAGAGCAAACGGACTTCGGGCTCGGCACGCAGCAGCGCCGGCATCCCTCGGAGTAAGAGGCTCAGCCCCTCATAGGCATAGAAGGAGCCAATAAAGCCCAACACCGGCCCCTCCCCCAATCCCAAGGAATGGGCAAACGCTGGCTCGGGATGCGCAGTTCCCGCCGAGAAACGATCAACATCGACGCCATTCGGAATTACGGTGACCTTGCCAGGCGGAATGCCGCGAGCAAGAATGTCCCGGCGCAACCCCTCACACAATACCGTGATGGCATCGGCCCGACGGAAGACGTATGTCTCTAGTCCACGACTGAGGCGGTAACGCAGCCCCCACTGAGAACTGGTGCCGTGATCCACGGCGGCATCCTCCCAAAAGGCCCGGCACTCATAAACCACGGGCAAACCGGCGCGCCGGCCGGCGCGCAGCGCGGCCACACCATTCAGAGCGGGGGAATGGGCGTGCAAAAGCTCTGGCCGCTCATGCTGAATTACCTCTGCAAGCCGGCGCTCAAGACTACGAATCACCGCCAGTTGGTTTAGCACCGAAAGCCGTCCCGCAAGTTCCCCCCCAGGCAAGGTCCGATAGAAGCGAAAGCCCTCTAGGGTCTCTTCCTCCGCAGGCGCTTTGCCGTGTTTTGCACTGGTCACCTGGATCGTTTCCCAGCCGAGGGCTTGCTGCTGCTTGAAAATCGCCCAAGTACGGAAAGTGTAGCCGCTCTGAAGCGGTAGCGAGTGATCGAGGACGTGAAGGATTTTCACTCCGCGTACACCCCGCTTTCAATCCACTCGGCTAAAATCTTCAAATCGGACTCATTAAGGGTCCAGGGATGATCGGGGCCGAAATTGATATCATTGGAACGATCAATATCAGCGCGGCCATCCAACCGTTGACCGGCGGCCTTCCAATAAAGCAAGCTCTCCCGAGCGAAGAGCATGTGGATGTACTTGCTGAGCCAGGGCCGGTCCATTCGGCCCGGCGGCGAGGCGCCGTGGATATCCACCGGCGGTGGCTCAGGTAACAGGTGCGTATCGATATTCTCGGCAAGCTGCCAGTAAGTGCTGCCCTCCCCTGTACCTGGGCGATCCAGGGTCAAGCCGTCGGGTGCCTGCTCCCCGCTATGGCAGGTGGCGCAATTTTTCTGGAGTATGGGGAATACATCCCGGCTCCATTCCCATTCGGGCACGGATGGCTGCGCTAAAACCACCGGCTGGAGCTGGGCAGCGCGACTTTCTTCGAACTTTGGCGCCTGAGAAGTGCTATGGAGATGACACCCACCGCAGGTATGGAGTTCTCCTGGTCGTAGCGATTGCACCACTTGGTCCCGCGCAATGGCACGGCCTTCACTGTCCACTCCCGCCATTACGTAGGGGGTATCGCAGGGAAGAGAAACGAGAAAAGAACCGTCTTCCGCTAGCGGCACATCACCTAAAATTTGGGTCCGGATACCTTGGGAACCGTGAAAATCCGACTCCCGCATCCTACGTTTGAAAGGAAGCACTTGCCAGAACCGGATTTTCACGATTTCGGACAGATCTATCCCGTGGGTGGAACAACCCTGTAAGGCGCAGGGAGTCCGGTCCGGGAATGCTCCTTCACCACCATGGTTTCTCACCTCCGCCTCCATGGAGGCGCCACCGAGCAGACACTGTCCAGAAGCCACCGTCTTAAAGGACGGAGTTGCCACCTGACGGGAACGGACCAGTCGGGGCATGAATTCTTGCCAGTCAGGACTGTCCACCACAACCGACGAACCCGTAGAGGGACTTGCCGGGATTCGAGTGGTGCGATAGATGCCTGCGTCGCAACCTAACTCCCGCTTTTGCACATCATCTCGGAAATGGCTAAAGTTGGTGACAAAACAGTATCCCTGCAGCCAGGTGAACAACAAATTGCCGTCCGGCAGTCCTTCAGGGTCCCGTACCCGTCCGGCTTCGTCCGCCGGCTTGTCGTTACTCCCGCCAGCGACAGCTAAATATAGGCCCCGGGGCTCGAAGGTCGCTCTCTGGGAGGGGGCGGTTGCAGGTCCCTCGCCCTCCACATTCCCCGGCTCCACGGGCCAGCAAAGGATATCACCACCGCCCAAGTTGTTACCTCGATAATAGTTGGTGGTACACATATCACCGTTTGCCCGCTCACCAAGAAAATGGAGCGCCTTGAGGGTATGCTGACCGGAATCGATGGACGCTTGCTTTGTATGGGCACCCAATTCCGCCTCTAGACTACCTCCTCGCTGGTCAACAGACATTACCCACCAAAAGTTGTCCTTGGTGCCAAATAAAACCTGCAGCCCACCTAAGCCGCGATAAGGCAGCATATTCACCACCTGCCAGGAACTGTACATAACCCGGCCCGTTTTGCTGTGAAGCCAGGGGTGCATGGCGCTGTCCCGCTCATGGGGACCGACTCGAACCGCCCCACTCCCATCCGCCTCCGCGATCCAAAGCTGAAGCGCCGGATGATGTCCTGCCGAGCCAAGCACACTCAGCCAATCCTTTGCCCGGGTCGAAGTGAACATGAGGCGACCATCGGGAAGCCACACGGGCCCCGTATCCCAGGTTCCAGAGGTATGCGGCCAAGCGGTCAACTTGCCCGTGGCAAGATCCACCGTAAAAATTTGCGCCTCCGCCCCTTCCCGGGCCAGGGCTTTATTTGGGATTTCTACCGGAAAACCCCGAGGCCGCCGGTTATCCAATCGGGCAGCGCGGTAAACGCTAAAGGCCACCCGAGTGCCATCCGGGCTGACAGCGGCATCCATGGGAACGCACGGACGGGGTTCGGGAGAGAGGCAATCGTAGAGGATTTCCGACACACCATCGGCTCTCTGGTACACCAGTTGACCCGGACCTGAAAAACCCCAAAGCCTGAGGGTCACATCGGGTAGCCTATCGTAGATGCCAAGATTCCCAAGAATTTCCCCATTGATTTCAATGTTGGTGGTGGTACGGGGAATACGGCTGTAAACAATCCCATCTGCCATGCTCCAATCACCATCGGGTTGGGGACTCTCTTCCTGACTCGTATCGGTCTGCTCCTTACTGGTATCGATCTGCCCTTCCCATTTTTGATACCGATCTTCGGTATCATTGGTATCTTCGCTTTCTGGCAACCTGCGAAAAGTTCCACTCCCCTTGGACCCGAAAAGTTGCTGGTAAGCCCCTGGAAGCCACTCGCCGCTGCCTTGAAGAGAACTGCTGCCGGCGGCAATTTTGAAGGGGGGAACCTCTTGGCCACTCATCTCTGCGCTGACGGCAACCAGGCTACTTCCTGGTAGCAGTGTCCCGAGCAAAGCGCAGACTATAACCCGACAATTAAACCTCAACATATCACCCCAATTTTCTTAAATGTTTTTATAAGTAAACGTTCTTAAACGTCTTCTATACCCTCCCAATCGGCCTAGATGACACCCCTAGAAGGTGCTCGTTGTCAAGTACCTATCCCCCTAACCCTCTCCGAAAGAGCTTACGAAAGCTTTGCCACGGACCGTGCCTCCCCATCCAAGGCATCGTCAATCAGTGAAGAAGTTCCAGCAGAAGGTTCCCCTTCAATAGCCCGTCGCAAAAATGCGTCGAACATCAGCAGGGACCAGATAGGCGCACTGTAGTCCCGGACCCCCGACAAGTGCTGGTCGACAAGCCGCCGTAAGGTGCGCGTCTCGAAAAGCCCGGTTTCCGCCAGTGTTTGCCCAGTCACTACAGCGCGCACACGTTCACGCAGTGGCCCACGGAACCAAGCGGCGAGTGGCACCGCAAAACCCATTTTCGAGCGATACAAAATCTCTTCCGAGAGGTAGGGGCGCAGGCCCTGTTTAAATAGGTATTTACCTTCGCCGGCTTGGTACTTGAAGTTGGGGGGCAAACCACCCGCCCATTCGACGAAGGGATGATCAAGTAACGGCACCCGCACTTCAAGACCATGTGCCATGCTGGCGCGATCTACTTTAGTGAGAATATCTCCGGGTAAATAGGTTTTCATGTCTAAATACTGCACCTGCAGTAAGGGGTGCTCAGGTCCATGTCGGGCATGGCTTCGCAATACCTCCAGGGCTTCATAGCCCTGAAGTTCCCGGTGCATCACTTCACTGAAAAGGCTATGGCGTAATTCATTCGGAATCACCGCTACACTGTGGAAGTAGCCTTCCAAGGCGTCGCGGGCTAATGCCTGAAAGGTTGTCTTCGCACGGAAGATGCGAGGAGCCCAATCAAGCTTAGGGTAGAGGCGCCCGAGCGTCCCAAATAGAGGCTGCCGTAAACTCGAAGGGAGAAGTCCCCGGACCCGCTGCTCATGTAAGTGCCAACGGTAACGTCGATAGCCAGCGAAAAGCTCATCGCCACCATCGCCGGATAGAGCAACCTTTACCCGCTGACGCGCCAGCTCACACACCCGATAGGTAGGCATTGCGGATGAATCGGCGTAGGGTTCATCATAGACATCAGCCAGCCGATCAACGAGACCGAAATCATCCTGATCGACTTGGACAGAGTAATGATCGGTGCCATAGCGGCGGGCGACCTGCTCGGCATAACGGGCCTCGTCAAATGCCGGATCGGAAAAACCAATGGAGCAGGTGCGTACCGGATCATTGGACAGCTGGGCCATTGTCGCCACCACAGCGCTGGAATCTACGCCGCCGGAGAGGAAAGCTCCAAGCGGAACATCCGCAACCAACCTAATATCAACCGCTTCACGGAGTTTTTCCATAAGGGTCTCTGCTGCGGCCAACTCCGAATCTAGCGTTCGGGGCTCCAAAGCGACATCCCAGTATTGTCGCGGTTCCGGGGTCGAGACACCACGGCACAACGTCAAGGTGTGCCCCGGTGCGAGCTTCTCAGCACAGCGGAGAATAGTGCGGGGATCAGGGACATAGCCAAAAGCAAAGTAATCTTCTACCGCCAGGGGATCCAATTGGCGTGGTAAATGGGGGTGGGCGAATAGAGCCTTGAGTTCAGAGCCAAAAATGAGGTGTCCATCAGGCAGCAATGCATAATACAGCGGTTTGATGCCCAGCCTATCGCGAGCCAGAAAAAGCGTTGCCCGATTGCGGTCCCACACCGCGAAAGCAAACATACCCCGAAAATGGTGAACGCACTTCTCCCCCCATTCCTCCCAAGCATGGACAATGACTTCCGTATCGCACCGCGTGCGGAAAACATGGCCGCGGCGACTAAGCTCATTCATCAGTTCCTTGAAGTTATAAATCTCACCGTTATAGCTCACCCACACTGTGCCATCTTCGTTGCTGAGCGGTTGATGGCCCGCTGATAAATCAATGATAGAAAGGCGGCGATGCGCAAGACCGATACCCGGCTCGATGTGGACGCCGCCATCATCCGGACCACGATGGCGCTGGATATCGTTCATGCGGGAGAGAATATCCCGGTCGATGGGGCGGCGATCGTAGAGATCGAAGATACCTGCTATACCGCACATAAAGAAATCCCATTCTCAATAAAAGAGCGTAATTTCATTTTTCTTGGAAACAACCCCATCAAATTTACCCGGCCCCCGATCTATCTCCCCCGTTCCCCAGGGACTTAAGCCAGCCTATCATGACATCCCTAATCCTAAGGGCGGCCTTCCCATCCCAGAGTTCCGGTGTACAACCAGACTTCCCACCCGTAACTAAAATGTCATCCACAACCGCAAGCACCCGCTCCGGCGCAATCCCCGTCACCGTATTTGTGCCTTCTGTTACTGTAATGGGGCGTTCCGTGTTATTTCGTAAAGTCACGCAAGGAATCCCCAAAGCCGTAGTCTCTTCCTGCATTCCCCCAGAATCCGTGAGCACCAACCGAGACTCACTCATCAACCCAAGCATCTCCAGGTAACCCACCGGAGATAGGCAGAATATTCCTGAAATTTGCTCTAACGTTTGATCTAACCCGCTTCGTTCAAGCGCCGCCTTCGTTCGGGGATGCACCGGGAAAACGATGGGGATACGTTCGCTAATCCGCTGAAGCAACGAGATTATCCCTCGCAGGATAGAGGCATCATCGACATTAGCCGGGCGGTGCAGCGTCAACACCGCATAGCCGCTCCCACAGGCCTCCACCGCGGCTTCTCCTTTGCTTTGCAACAATGTCTCCCTTGCGGCAACCGCTTTCGAACGGTGATCGAGAAGACTATCGATCATCACATTACCCACAAAGTGGATACGGTTCTCCTCCACCCCCTCACGCAATAAATTCTCCCCTGCAGCGCGCTCGGTCGTGAATAGTAACTGGGCGAGTTGATCCGTCAATACCCGGTTTATTTCTTCGGGCATGCTGCGGTCAAAACTACGCAGACCCGCTTCTACGTGAATCACCGGAATCTGCTTTTTGGCAGCCACTAGGGCACAAGCAATCGTTGAATTGACATCCCCGACCACCAACACTGCAATCGGCGCTGCTGCATCCACCACCGGCTCGAAACGCTGCATGATCTCAGCAGTTTGCCAACCATGGCTACCACTGCCGACCTCAAGGTTAATATCAGGCTCGGGAATGCCCAGTTGCTGGAAGAACAATGCCTGCATGTGGATATCGTAGTGTTGCCCGGTATGGACCAAACTCAGTGGCGTCGAGTCTTCAAGTGCCGCCATGATTGGCGCGATCTTCATGAAATTAGGCCGCGCACCGACAACACACATCACCGTTCTTTTTGGCAAATTCATCGCCTTCCTAATTTTCTATTTTAACCGTCGATATCTTCTGACTGGAATGGATAAGCCTTTTTTCCCAGTCGGGCCGCTAACAGGGTATCGTATAGAGTGGTATATTGAGCCACCATAGACTTAATCCCAAACTTTTCTTCAACACGCCGTCGAGCCGCCTGCCCTTGCTCTTCAATCAAATTTTGGTTTTGAACATAACTAGCCAATGAGTCAGCCATAGCGCCAGGATCAGCAGCAGGTATCAGATACCCGGTCAAGGTATCCGCCACCAGCTCTGGGTTGCCGCCAACACGGGTCGCGACTACTGGCAAACCCGTTGCCATGGCCTCCAATATCGTATTGGAAATTCCCTCTGCTAACGACGGCAAGACGAATATATCCATACTTTGTAACAATGCTGACACATCCGCCCGTTCACCGGCAAACCAAACAAGTTGTGTCATATCCGCTTCAGTAATGAGAGACTCAAGCTGAGGCCGCAGAGATCCTTCTCCGATAACAACCAGTCGTAAATAATTTTCACTACCGGGTATTCGCCGCACCAGATTCACAAAAGCCTGAACTAGCGTGAGCTGGTCCTTAATCGGCTCGAGGCGGCCCACGGTGCCGATGATTAAACTGTCCTCGGCGGCAAACCCGGTTGGCAATAGTGAACGATCCCGTTTAGGGTGGAAACGCTTTGTATCAACGCCATTGTAGATATGCTTGATACGCAAAGGCGGAATGCCCACGTTCTCGCAGAGATAATTCACAATAGGCCGCGATAAAGCAATGTACTGGTGTATCAACGGCTGGTGCAGACGACGAAGCCAACGATAACGCCAATTTTTTCCCTCCGGATCGTGGATGTCCCAACCGTGTTCACCGTGAATACGTATCGGCACCCCTGCTAGGGCGGCAGGCCCCTGCATTTCCAGAGCAGCAAGATTGCGAGTATGCACAATGCTAGGCTTGATGCCCTGCAATAAACGCCAAAGCCGGAAATAAATTATCGGATCCTTGCCTTCCCGTTTATGCAACGCATAAATAGCCAGATCCGACTGCTGAATACGTTGCGCAAAATCTGTCGAGTCTCGCAAGCAAATGATGATATGCCGATACCGCTCGGCGGTATGGTTGATTAGATTGACTAGTCCATTTTCTAAGCCGCCTGTCTGCAGCCGAAAAATCACATGGGCAATTACGGGCCGATTCCTCTTATCACGAACTCTAGGCGGTACGCCGTTTTCATTTAGGGAAAATAAAGCCATCGGCTTTATGCCTCCTCTGACAAGTCAGCATTGAGCCCGATGAAAAGACAGTCGGCATCTCATCTAAAAATTTCAACAGGAGGGTGCGGGCTTCTTCCGGCTCACGACTATCAGCAGCCACGGCGATGAGGGTGGAACCTCCTCCCTGATTTACAAGATGGGCCCATGCCTCAAGTAATTTGGCTTTTATCGGACTGACCGTCAGCTGGCCAGCGATATCATACCAATGCCAAACGACGCGCAGGGTATCAGTGGAACGCATTACTGTTTCATGCACTTGGAAGCGATTATCACCTAGCGGAAACACTCGATGATTCTCTTCCACCCGAAGCCAAGTGCGATCATCATAAAGACGATTCTGGGAGCTGATGAGTTCAGCGCCCTGACGTTCCTGTTGATAATGGATGACCAAAAGCTGTACTGTACTATTGTGGCGATTGGGTAATGAATAAAGACGGCGTACAATATGGTCTGCCTGCTGGTAATCTGGTTCCCAAATATCAGTAGGAGTGGACGGCCCGACCCAGGCTGATTGCCCGCCAGGCATAGACACCCGACATTCGGCACCCAATTCCTGACCCTTCAACAAAATTCCACTTACCGGACCTGCCCCTGCTGCTGCCGTCAGCATGATAATGGTGATCCCCAACCTTTTCGGTAAAGGGGACGAAAAAGTTGGGGTTGACGTCAACTGCCTAGGCCATGAAAATTCACGGCTGGGTCGCTCACTTTCACGCCAAAAGGATCCCAACCAAAAGAGCAACAATATTACGACGCCAAAGAAAATCCACCCATAAATGATATGGTCCACTCCAGTAGCCAGCTTCATATCGCTTAAGTGAGCCAGCATTATAATGGCATACGCCCGGATGCCATTGGCAATCACAGGCACGATAACAGAGGCGGCGATAAATGCCACCCGGCGCCAATAACTATGATAATTAAGATAAGCGTAAAGGGTGCCAAGAGCGACTGAAGCGATAAGATAGCGTAGCCCGCTACAAGCTTCCGCTACTAAAAAATTCCCTGAGGGAATAGTGATATAACGTCCTTCCCAATAAACAGGGATCCCGCTAAGCTGTAGGCTTTTAACGGCAAAAGCGGCGGTAAAGTCTTGCAGTGGTGGAATTAACGCTTCCCCAAAGGGCACTGCAAAAAACAAGTAAAGCAAGGGGAAAAGCAGTACTCGGAATACCCTATCCCCACATACCCCCCATACCACCACCGGGATCATTGCTATCAATAGCAGTTGCTCGACAACGAGGACATCCGCAATCCTAGCCAGTAGCCATCCCGCGGATAATAGCAAAGCAATCAATATAGCGATGGGCCGCGGCTTTGGCAGAAGTTGCTGGAGTTTCCGTCGTCGCGTCCAAACCATATAACCACTAATAGGGAGAATTAACATACCATGGGTAAAGGTTTCGGAACGCCACCAAATAGCCGCAATGGATGCCGCAGTATCAAGATAGAGCAGCAATAAGGCAACACATACCGTAGCTATCGCCCCTGTTGTCATGAGCCAATGTGACGTCCACACCTTCCGCATCTTATCTAGATCCGGTTGCCCAGCAGAACCTATCTGCGCTTTTTCCTCCACAAAAGAACTCTCTTTTCCCACTAAACCATAGGAACAAGCGAAGGGGGGTTAAGTAATTTCAAAAAATTTTTAAGGTGATTATCCCAATGGTAGTTTCGTAAAACATATTCCCGACCACTCCTACCTGAATCCGCCCCCTCCCCATGCAACAGCAAAGCAATAGCTTTTTCCATAAATTCCTGAGAAGTGGCACTCACTAAATTACGGCATGCTTGCGGCAACTCAATGCCTTCAGCGGCTTCTGGAGTGGCGAGCACAGGCCGGGCCATTGCCATCGCCTCCAGTACTTTATTTTGGACTCCACGGGCAATACGCAGCGGCGCCACCGCCGCGCAGGCATTTTCCAAATAAGGGCGGATATCCGCTACAGTACCCGTTACATAGACCTGGGGGCAAACCGAGAGCTGGCGAACGACCCCAATTGGTTGAGCACCAACGATATAGAAACAAGCAGCAGGGACCACTGCTAAAATTTTTGGAAAAACATGTTTGGCAAACCAAACTACGGCATCCACATTGGGGCGGTAATTCATCGCACCGGTAAACACCAGCACCTGCTGTTCTGGACGATAAGGAGAGGGGTAATGCCGATCCGGTGAGAAAAAGTCCGCATCCACTCCATTAGATATCGCAAAAACTTGCTTTGTTACTTCAGGGGCTAAACGGCGAAATAATTCAGCCTCGGCTGAGGAGACGAATATCGAGGCCTTCGCCTGGGCGGCTATTTCCCGCTCAAAAGCCAGTAAGGTGTGGGCTTCACGTTGGTAAATCCACGAGAAGGGAGGGCGTGATGATTTACTATAAGCGCGCCATTTCTCTGAATCCACATCGACGAAATCTACTATAGCGGGCACTTTCCTAGGGAACATAGACAAATACTGGGCCATAACAGAGGAGAAAATCACGCTTCCCTCTAGGGTGTATCGAGCTACGATGTCTTGCACCCACCGGCCCATGGGACGATCTTTATAATAAGCCAAACCTAATGGCTTCCCGGTAGCAAATGCCGTCAAAGATCGAGCCAATGCCAGGGTCCGCGGTAGCGGCCGTAGATACACTTCGCCTTTACATAACTGCTGGAGTTCCGAAGCATACTTCCAGTCCAATCGGTCATCAACAAAAGCCCCCATATGCACCCGATAGTTTCGGGCAAGAAAGCGCAATATATGATAAGAGCGTATCTTATCCCCTTTATTGGGGGGAAAAGGTATCCGATGAGCAAGAAACAGGAGATCACCCATTCCCCGCTTATCCAAGGTCGCGCGCAATCCAGGGCCCAATCCACCGAGTGAGAGGCACCGGCAACCGCCTCCATCCTTCTACAAAAAGACGGTAACGGGGATTAAGAGGATTTTTTTCGGGAACTTTGTTTGCCTTGATGAGTTTATATTCATAATGCAGGGGTTGAGGTTCAAATCCCCAGTGCGTCTTAAAACGATAAGAACCGGTATTCAGTTTACTCCGACCATAATCAAAAACATGTAGGCCACGCTCACAGGCACGACGCATTAATTCCCAATACATGAAATCATTCGCTTTAAAGTCCCGGGCTGTTGCAGAGCCCCCACCATAGTAGGGAAGCACTTCATCGCGAAAATAAAAACTCATCACGCTACTCACCGGGCATCCTTGATAAAGGATTGTCAATATCTCGCAGCGATCTCCAAACACTGCTTTAAGTGTTTTAAAGTAGTGTTTCGGGAAAACTGGCGTCCCTAAGTTACGGACACTCTCAGAATAAATCAGAAAAAAACGTTCTATATCCGCCTCTATTATGCCGGCCAATCCGGCTTTGATGCCTTTGCGTACCATTGCACGCTGCTTGCGAGGAATTGCAGCAAAATTCCTTTCTGGATCGGGATCAATACTTTTGCGGAATGTCACGTAAAGCTCGGAACGGGGCCAATCGAAATGACGAGGCTGAAGATTACGCAGCTCCAAATAATCCACGCCTAGATCCCAAGCGAGTCTACAAGCGGCACTTTCCAGTGCTTCACAGGCCTCCCTTGATCCCACTGCGCCACCATAGACGCAAAAAGGTGTCGAAATAAGCGCATCACCAAACATTCGGCTGCGAATACGGCCCAAGGGGAGGACACCCACGACTTTGCCATCTTGCTCAGCGTAGGAATAATAGGTCGCGTGCCCATAAGCCCGCTCAAGCACCTCTCGCCAACCAGACAAATGGAAAAAGGTTGCTTCCGGATGGGCTTCGACAAACTCATCCCAACCACGCTCTTCCTCTTTGGTTAAAGAACAAACTCTCAAAGAAGACGCCTCGCTTGTTAGCCATGCTTCATTTCTCATTATTTGCCAAATTTTGATTCAAAAAAATTCGATCCACGCGATCCCAATGAAAATCGCTTAACAACCGTAATAACCGTTGCTCCATACGTTGGAGGTTAAGATAGTGGCGAAAGCGAGTTTTCATGCCAACCCCCCGTTGACGCGGCTGATCAGGATCGATTTCCCAAGGATGGAAATAAAAAATACAGGGTTGGCCATCAAGATAGTTAACCCGACGCAATGCCCAGCGGAACAAGCCATAAGGAAACAAGCGGAAATATCCTCCTCCTCCACAGGGAAACTTGTGCCTCCCTATCGCTACGGTGCTTACTGGAATTTCAAGGAAAATAGGGAGCTCTGGTGGATGAAACGCAAAACGAGGCGCTTCCGGCATACCATAAAGATCATGGTGAATGGGGTAAATGCTCGAGCTGTAGCGGTAACCCGTTTCAGCTAATACCCGATGGGCCCAAAGGTTCTCCCTGCCAATCGAATAACTAGCCGCTCGATAACCCAATACCGCAGTGCCCGATAGATCTTCTAATAACTTACGAGTGCGCGATACATCCTCTCGGAAGCTATCCATATCTTGCTGCGTTACTCGTATATGGGAAAAACCGTGGGAGGCAAGTTCATGGCCTGCGTTCACAATACGCCGAAGAAGATTCGGGTAGCGCTCAGCCACCCAGCCAAGCATAAAAAACGTACCGCATATTCCATGGTCGGCGAAAAGCTGCAAGATCCGATCAGTATTTTGCTCAACACGGCAGGGCAGAGTATCCCAGCGGTCACGGGAAATATTTTTTTCAAAGGCAGAGACGTGGAAATAGTCTTCCACATCCACCGTCATTGCATTACGTATTGGGTTTAACTGTTCCAAGGAAAGCCCCTTTGAAGCACGCTACCGCCCTCCCCTTTGAAAGAAGCTACAAATCATAGATTCTTGATTTTCACTGATACCTTAACGTAATCAGCAATAACAGTCTTCTTTAACGTTGAAGTATGTTGATCTACTTTAGCTTTAATTTGTGCTACTGGTTCAACAGATTGAATTGACTACATTAAGTTAACAATAAGCGCAGCTTACTGTTAAAAGAATACCGTTACATTGGCGGTAACCAGATTCACATTGTAATCGACGTCATCATCCGTGGAATCTCGAAGACCATAAGCATATCGCACTGCCAAATTCCAATCTTCAGCAAAATTATGCACTAAAGCTAAAGAGGTGTACCAGATATCATCCGAACGGGGTGAGTCTTGAAAAGTACGATTTTGCCACTGGCCGCCGAGAAAAGCACTCGTGTGGGGAGCGATACGCCAACCCCAGAAGGCGTTGACGCCCTTCACCTTTTCATCTTCACCCGCTTCTTGAAACTCACGCTTTACCTGAAAAGTATTCAGTTGAACCTGACTCTTTCCCATCTGATAGGCCCAAGAGAGAGTAATACGCGTACTCAAAAAGGTTTCCGAGGTAAAAGCAGGCTGATCAAGTTGCACGAGTACCGCATCGCCCGTAGGATCGGTAACTGGATTACCAAAAGCATCGGTTAATACAAAAACCGGCTGTTCAAGCAGCAACTGATCGGAGGTAAAAAACGACTGGCTATAGGTGGCGCTCAAACGACTACGCCGAGTTCCGTAGCTAGCACGTAAAAAGCCAGTCGTCCCAAAGAAACGTTCTCCAACTCCTCCCTCAATATAGGTTCGCCGAGAAGGATTAAAGGATAATCCTACATTCCAGAAACTACCACTTGTATCCCCCCCCTCCTCTTGTCTTCTGAACGTATTGTCTTCATAACCCAATAACCCAAAAGCTGCTATCTTGTGGAAGAGACGTAACCGAAACCCTAAAAGATAATTGGCAAATCGGGTTCTTGGTGCCCCTTCCTGATGACGGTAGCGTTGATTAGCACTCAGCCTCCAACTCAAGCGATTGAAACGCGGACCGCTTTGCACCCATGCTGATATCTGATCCGTACTCGTATTGGAGAGTTCTTCTTCACCTAGGAAAACTTCTTGACGCTGGTAGCGCACCGCCGCCAAAGCACTCCTACCCCACTGCCATCGATAGCAAGGGGATAGCTGTAAAGTGATGACATCGGTAGTATTGCCTGTTGCAAAAACATTCCCTGTCCCGCCACCACTACCGAAGCCACTACTACCCATGCCGCCGCCACCCATGCCGCCGCCACCCAAGCCGCCGCCACCCAAGCCGCCGCCACCCAAGCCGCCGCCACCCAAGCCGCCGCCACCCAAGCCGCCGCCACCCAAGCCACCGCCACCCAAGCCGCCGCCACCCAAGCCACCGCCGCCGAAGCCGCCGCCACAGCCGCCGCCGCCGAAGCCGCCGCCACCGAAGCCACCGCCGCCGCCACCGCCTATCAGGCCCGCTGTCCCTAATGTGCTGCTTGGCGGTACAGCCCCAGAGGGGGAAACTAATGCTTGAAAAACCGTACTTCGGATGTCGAAAAAGAAGTGGCGTTCGATCAATTCGGCTGTGGCGGCGGCTTGGAGTTGGTGGAAGGTCGTATTTCGACTACTCTGTTCTGCATACAGAAGATTCTGCATGCGATAATTCGCTCTTAGCTTGAGATGGCTACCAATACCTTGTAAAGAGAAACCCGGAATAATCTGGGTAATAAATTCGTCCTGCTCCTCTCCAGAAGGCGCTAAAGTAACATTGTCTGTATAAACTTCCCCTACGCCGAATATAGGTATAAAGTTCCATTCCGCCGCATCAACGGGGGGATCGAAAAGTAAAAAAATCACCCCCCCAAGGCAGGCAAAATAATCCCGCGCACGCATCAAGGGAAGTTCCCGACACGTCTAAAATACCCAACAACACATTTACTGTCAGCCATCAAAGTAGCTACTGTAGTAATGGCCACCGTAATACTCATGACCTAAGGTTTGCCGATTCTTATTCATAAGCAGCCAGACTAACTTAGGCTGATCTAGTTGAGAAAGAGCTTCTTTGACTGCAGTCTGTGAGGTACGCCCGGCTTCGACGACTAACACAATTTGACCCATAAGATGAGCCAACGCGCTGGGTTGGCTGGCGGCTAGCAAAGGTGAGCTATCGACGATAATTATCCGCTCCGGATAGCGCCGAGAAACATCCTCTGCAAGCTCCGCCATCCGCTGACTAGCAAGAAGCTCTGTTGATCGGGAATGGGGTTCTCCCGCCCCCACGACACGAAGGTTAGCAATATCGGTGCGCACCATGACATCGGCCAAATCCAGGGTAGAGTCCATGAGCACGTCCACCAGGCCGGGTCTTCCCCTAAGGTTAAACGTACGGGTCAGCTCCGGCCTAACCACATCTGCATCTATTAAAAGGACAGTATGATTGTATTCCATTACGATACTCATGGCCAAATTGATTGAAGTAAAGGTTTTTCCTTCTCCCGATAGTGCGCTGGTCACCATAATCACGTTACTGTATTCATTGGAGGCGGCGCTATGATCAAGAGCTCTTTTCAAAAGGGGTCTCTTTATCATGCGATACTCTTCCGCAATTCGGCTTCGGGGCTCAGTCGGTACCACAAAACCCTTTTGGCTAAGCATCCGCAAATCTAGATGGAATCTCTGAGAACTTTTTTCTCCCTGGCCGACTGCTATACCGGGAGACGTTGAATCCTGATCCAGTGAATCCAATGCTAGAGTAGTATCAGAAGCGGACACATCCCCCTCGCGGGTCATGTTTTTCCGTTCCATCGCCCTCTCAATGCTACTCATAACTATGTTCCTTCGTCTTTTTTTCTATGGACAATAGCCCGGACATTTTCTAGCCAGAACCAACTTATAGGTTACCCTTGCTATATTTTGTATTTATTAAAATACAAAATATCTAAATTACGTTTATCTAAGTAAATTTATGACTAATAATTATTTTATTTAGTTAATTTTCAAAAAAATCGTATAAGAAATTGTATTAATCAAGAAAATCAAAAGAGAGAATGATTTATGGTATCGAATACTTTAATGCCAAAGAGATAATTTGATACTAATAACCCATACCCGGCAATTAGAAGACCAAGAGCAAGAAAAAATGAAATTAGATTAAGTCGGCGCTTCCATAAAATCCGACCTGACAATACCATTGACACAGAGCCTAGAACAGGAAGTCCTGTTATATCTTCCAAATCTCGGCGTGTATAAAAAGCTGGTTTTAGCTGGGAAAGAAGAAACGCAAAGGCCACACCTACACCACCAGCAGCCAACAAAACCAAAGTTATCAACAAAAAACGGTCAGGCCCGGAAGGTAAAAGCGGCTGTGTCGGTGGATCTACAATACGAAATTTAACATTATCCGGCGACTCTTCTACCTTCTCACCTATCTTTGCTGATTCCCGACGAACTAGCAATTGCTCATAATTGCTTTTGTAGACTCCATAATCACGGTTTAGCTGGGCTAATTCTGCCTCTACCTTGGGAATGGTATCGACAAGTTCACGCAACTCTTTTACATTCTGTTCTAAGGCTGTTACCCGTGCTTTCCGGGAGGCCACATCGGCTTCCGCCTCTGCTAGGGCAATCTGCATTTGTTGGTGATAAAAATCCCCCCCCGCATCAACTCCACCCATTTCATCAGAGCCCTCTGCTTGCTCTTGTGGATTGCTTGGCAATGGGGATTGATGTGTTTTTTGTTCACGTAACATAGCAATCGTTTCTTTAAGTGCTGCTACCTCTGGATGCTTATCTGTGTACTTAAGCAATACTTCATCCAGTTTTTCTTGCAAAGATTGAATGCGTGCAGCAACCGGACCACTAGATTCACCATCATAAGTCTGTAGTGTTCCTGTTCCAAATCCAAAAACAGGTTCCTCTCCTTTAAGCTGGCGTTTGAGCGCATCCCGACGGTCTATTGCTATACTAAGTTCAGTACGTGCCCCCTGCAAACTATCTAATGCCGTCTGTAACCGTTGATAATAATCGCCTTGCTCATTAGGCATCAACCCTACATGTTTGCGTTTAAAGTCCATTAATTCTTTCTCAGCAGAACGAAGCAATTTTTCATATTCTTTGATTTGCTGATCAATGAATTGTTGGGCAGTATTAGTATCTCTACGGGAAGCTCCCATGGTACTTTCTACAAAAATATTTAATAAAGATCGCACCACGCGTTGCGCAAGCCGAGGATCACTACCCTCATAAGCAATCGTGTATAGATTATCTCTTCGTCCCCCCTTTATACTGATGTGCTCTTCAAGCCGGTTTAAGAGATTTTCCTTTTTTTCCGCCGTGGCCACAGACAAGTCCATATCCGTTTGACGCATAACTTCTTCCAAATTGGGACGGCTTAGCAAAGTCTGAGTCATTATCCGAAGACGCTGCTCTACATTAGGCTGAATAGCCAACCCTTTCAAAAGGGGGCGCAATAGCGAATCGGTATCGACATAAACACGGGCCGAAGATTCATATCGATCAGGCATCTGAGCCACGTATGCCCAACCTGCTATCACCACCACCCAGGCGACTAGAATGGCATACCAACGGTAACGCCAAACCCCACAAAAATAGCTATAGGCTTGTAACCACAGCTCGTGCATAAGCTTCTTCCTTAGAACCAAGCCTCGGGAATAATCAATATATCGCCTGGCAATATCTCTACATTAGCCGTAATATCTCCATCTTTAAGCAAATCATCTAGCCGTACCGAGAACTGCTTTGTTTGACCATTTGCGGTACGAACAAGGGTTGCTTCGTTGCCAGCGGCAAACTCTGTGAGCCCCCCCACTGCAATCATTACATCAAGCAAGCTCATACTCTCCTGATAACTGAGCACTTGGGGCTCCGTGGCCTCGCCAACAACACGGACCTGCTCGGTGAAACGCCCAATAAACTCGCTGACCATGACAGTGACAATCGGCGTTCTCACATAGGGAGACAGGGTTTTTTCTATATCACGCGCCAATTCAGTCGGTGTTCTACCACTCGCTTGAAGATCTTCAACCAAAGGCGCAGTAATACGCCCATCGGGGCGAACAACAACACTGGTTGAAAGCTCGGAATTTCCCCACACAAATATATTCAATTCGTCCCCAGGGCCGATAATATAGTAAGGTGCTTTCCCCTCCTGCGTTGCTACAGGCGGCGCTGGTGGTTTACTAACACAACCAGAGAGCACCCCCCCCACCATAGCCGCTTCAATCAAAGAGATGAGCAAAAACCAAACAAATTTATGGCTTCTAAGAGGCATCATAGTTGACCTTATTTTATTTTCTGCATACACCACAGAATTATTATTTTTCAACACTCGTGACCATAGAAATGAATACCGGCCAAATATTCCTACCTAAGGTTTGGTTTCTTTAGCTGAGAATGAGATTATCAAAATTGCAACTATAAGGATTATCGGCCAAGCTTGTGGTTTAATTAGAAATACTAAGGGAGATAAGCAAAAAACTTTACGGCTCTAGCCTAGCAAAACTAGGGTAAATACTACTGAAACACTGACAGGGGCCCACTTGTTGGAACAACTATACCACCTTCCAATAAATATTAGCGGTCAATGCCGTAAGCCCCTTACTATAGGCTCTTCTTCATCTCTACCCCACACCGCCATGTAATACCCCCCTTGCCGAAGAACCCGGGAAAAACCATACCGCCGCAACGACCTCGTCCACTCACTTCATTGAACCGCACCCCCAGACTACAGAGCACTCGTTAAATCCCCTATTGAGGATAGATTAAACCTTACTTGCTGCAAAGCACTTTTTCTTAATAGGATCCCTTAGATTAAACTCCCTTGGATACCCGTATATTTATAGTGACATATTCTATCAGCTGCAGGATAAAATGGGTTCTCCCGCTGTTTGGGGAACATTTTACAGAAGTGGTGGGTCGGTATCAGCGTCAGCCTCTACGCTTGCGAACTGCCTTGCAGGCGTTAGCTCTAACGGTGGGGAGGCAAAGGGGGTGCCCGGCTGGTCCAGCGACTGAATACTGAGGTCAGCCCGGATGCGCTATTGCGCCAGCTCAAAATGCTTGGTGCTAACCTCCATCAAACCACTTCGCTGGCTCGGAATGAATGACTGGACCTTTCGCAGGGACCACCAGCACGGCACGATAGGAGCGGATTTGGAATGTCTCCAGCTTGATTTACTGTTGGACTGACAGGCCGAGACCTTGGCGATCTGGCTACGCCAGCACCCGGGGATCATCCTCATCAGCCGCAACCGGGCCAGACGGTACTCACCAGGAGGTAGTGCGGATTGCCGATCACTGGCATCGACTTAAGCGCTTGCGCAAAATGGTGGAACGGATGCTCAATCACTATCATCGTGCGCTGCGCCACGTAACAATGGCCTGGAAAATAACGGCAGAGCATGGTAAGAAGGTACGGGTTGAGGTCCCGCTATCGCAACAGATCCGTTCCCTGCCCGACTCAACCGTGCCCAACAGGAACAGCGTCAACGCCGGGAGCGATGCCTGAGCGCCTATCAGGTGGTGGCAGAGCACCATCAGGCGGGAATATCCCTGCGGGGTATCGCCAAAGCCGTGAAGCTAGATCGGCATACGGTGCAGGTGAGAGAACTCTCTTCCTGGTTAATCCAGGCCAAGGACAGTGCGCTCCGGAACTAGGAATTTTTGCCACCCGCTTACAGCAAGATCTGGCTGCGGCCAGCACAGCGCTTGACCCGCCCTGGAGCAACGGTCAGGCTTAAGGGCAGGTAAATCGGCTGGAACGTATCAAACGGATGATGTATGGACGGGCAAGCTTCGTAAAGGCTTCGAGCACGGGTATTACATACCCTCTAAACAGGGTGTTTCACACCAACTGGGGGAGAGCCAATTTTCGGCTGCCGTTGAAAATATTTACATAGTTATCAATAGGTTGATTGTAAAAATCATACTTAAAGTGCGCCCT
This sequence comes from Nitrosococcus halophilus Nc 4, assembly GCF_000024725.1. Lineage (NCBI taxonomy): Bacteria > Pseudomonadati > Pseudomonadota > Gammaproteobacteria > Chromatiales > Chromatiaceae > Nitrosococcus > Nitrosococcus halophilus. The sequence continues at coordinate 3,341,128 of NC_013960.1, forward strand.
AATGCTAACCGCCCTAGTTGAGGTTAGGAAACGAAATCACCTGGGTTCCACTCGCTAAACAAGTGCATTTTTGCTAAAAAATCTGTTAAAGAAATCGCGCGTCGCACGGATAATGACGATATAGCTAACCCATCAACAGTACTGAGGTTCCCCATGTCCAGCTCACTGATAAGTCCTATTGCCCTAGCCTACGCATTATTATTAGCTACTGCCTTATTAACAGGTTGCAATACAGGATCTAACTTTACTCCTGAGGAACATATCTCGCGCGCCAAAGAATATCAGGATAAGGGAGAAATAAGGGCCGCTATCATCGAGTTAAAAAATGCCCTCCAAAAAACACCAGACAATCAAGAAGCGCGCTGGCTGCTAGCTCAAGTATACGTGAAAGTGGGCAATGGCCCAGCCGCCGAAAAAGAATTGAAACAAGCGCTTAGACTTGGCCTTGCACCTGAAACCGCTGCTACTTCCTTAGCCCGAGTTGCCCTCATGCAAGGGAAATTCCAAGATGTAACCGATGCTTCGACCAATTACCCAGGCCTTTCCGAAAATGAACGGGCGGAACTGCTGGCATTGCAAGGGCATGCTTACCTTGGACTGCATGAATTTGAAAAAGCAGAAAAATTATATGACTCCGCGCTTTCCCTTCAACCCAATGTAGCGGAAGCCAATCTTGGAAAAGCAGAAATCGCAGCAGCCCAGAAGCGCTTTGATAAGGCCCGAGAGTGGCTCGACAAAATTCTTCAAACTTCGCCCGCATTTGCCCCAGCTTGGAGCCTGCTGGGTGACCTAGAGCGCTATCAAGGAAATGCGGAAGCAGCGGAACAGGCCTATGGAGAAGCGATTACCCACCGTTTCAACAATGCTGAAGATCTGCTTAACCGGACATTAATACGAATTTATCTCAAAAATTATGAAGGTGCGACCGATGATCTGGGAACCCTCAAAAAACAGGGCGTCAATCATCCAGGAGTGGCATACACTGAGGGGCTACTTGACTTCCAGCAAAATAAATATGCCGATGCCTTGGCAGCCTTCCAAAAGTCGCTGAGACAGAATTCGAAATACATGCCAGCAGTGTTTTACGCAGGCCTTTCCTACTATATGCAGGGCCAGTTCAAGCAAGCCGAACAGCACTTGAGCCAATTTCTAGCCCGTTTCCCCCACTCCGATATTGCGGCTAAGGCCCTAGCAGCAGCACGACTTCGCCGAGGCGATTATACCGGTGCCGAGTCTGTACTAGAATCGGTGCTGAACCAGAATCCTGATGACATTGCAGCACTTGATTTAATGGGCAACGTAGTCTTGGGGCAAGGCAAACCTGAGCAGAGCACCACTTACTTCCAAAAAATTACTACTCAAGCACCAGATTCGGCTGCAGCTTACATGAAGCTAGGGCTTAGCTTCATGATGTCGGGTGAACATGAACAAGGCATTGATACACTGGAAAAAGCCATCGAATTAGATTCCCAACTACCCCAAGCGGATCTCCTAGTCATACTTGGCCACCTACGGGCCCGGGAATTCGATAAAGCATTAACAACTGCTGAGCGGTTGCAGGAAAAGCAACCACAGAGTCCTCTGCCCTTGAACCTGATTGGCGGGGTCTATCTCGGAAAAGGAGAAGAAACCAAGGCCCAGGAGGCCTTTCATGAAGCCCTGGAAATCGCTCCAGGAAACCCATCGGCGACTCATAACCTAGCCGCACTGGCCCTCAAAAAAGGGGATATAGAGAAAGCTCGCTCCTTCTATCAAGAAACATTGAAACATCATCCAGGACATCTCAGGACATTACTGAAACTCGGTGCACTGGAAACTCAGCAAGGACATGTGGAAAAAGCCAAGACCTGGGTAGAGCAGGCCATGGGCAAAAATCCCAAGGCCCTGGCGCCACGGATATTACTAGCCCGTTATTATCTGGATAAAGGCAAACCTACACGAAGCCTTGCCCTTATTCGAGAAGTCCAAGCGCTTTATCCCAATCATCCCTCATTATTAGCAGTGATGGGAACAGCACAACTTGCAACTAACCAACCAACCAATGGCATCGAAACTCTCCAAAAGCTCGTGGAGGCTCAGCCACAATCCGCGCAAGCCCATTACCTGCTGGCTAAAGCTTATTCCGCAACAAATAACGTGGATAAGCTCCGTGGGGAACTCAATCAAGCGCTTGAGCTGGATCCCAACCACGCCCTTTCCAAGATCGCCATGACCCACCTGTTGATGCATGAGAATAAGCCCAACGAGGCCAATAAACTGTTCCAGGAACTGAAGCAAGCTTACCCGGAGCATCCAGAGGTGTTAGCCCAAGAAGGGTGGTTGGCCATGCGCCAGAACCAGCCTCAGAAAGCAGTAGCAGCATTTAAAGAAGCATTGAAGCACTCCCCCACCAGCCAGATAATTGTCAACCTTGCGCTTGCCCAGTTCCAGGCAGGAAATCAAGATAGGAGCCTAGCGACGCTAGAAGATTGGTTAAAAAAGCATCCAGAGGATATGCTGGCACAGTACAACTTGGCTAACCTCTACCTAGCGCTTAAACAGGAACAGGAAGCGGTATCAGCCTTTGCTAAAGTAGTAGAACAAGCACCAAACAATGTGACAGCCCTCAACAACCTGGCCTGGCTGTTGCGCAAAGATGATCCAGCCAAAGCTTTGACCTATGCGGAGCGGGCCCTGGACATAGCCCCCAATTCACCTCCAGTAATGGACACTCTAGGTATGCTACTCCTCGAAAAGGGTGAGACAAAACGTGGCCTGAGTCTGTTAGCAAAAGCCTCGAACAGGACACCCAAGAACCCGGATATTCGCTATCATTTTGCTCTGGCCCTGGCCCGCAATGGAGAAAAGTCCCAAGCCCAGCAAGTACTTAATGATCTCTTAGACATGAAACAGCCATTTGCTGAGGAAAAAGAAGCCCGCGATCTACTCCAAGCACTAGACAACTAAACGGTTAGTGTGAGCTAACTGAGTGATAATTGAGGGAAAGGTGTCGAGAGCCAAAATAGAAGCTCCGATCTCGACAAAACGAGGAACTTCGCTATTTAGTTTTTGTGAGGCTGACTGGAATGTGGTCAACGTAATGCTCCAGTTTTTAAGCGTTCAGACTGCGGTGTTCTGGATGCCAATGTTAACGGCGCTCTGAACATCGCGGTTGGGGCCGCAGCAAACTGGCCCGAAGCCCAGCCGATTAGTCAGTATGGACAAAGCCCCTCATTTCAGTGAGGGGTTGTTTACCTACCTCTTAGGACTCCCTCAGGCCAGCACTGTCCAGCCCCTATCCCAGCGCTTTGGAGCGCTCATAAAATTTTTGAAAACACCACCAAGAATGGACACGGCTTCTCCACAAGCAGTGAAGTGTCCAAAACTAATGTTTAGTGCCTTGGACATTTGTCGAAAAACTTTACAGTTACACCGTTCTATCTTTGCAACTAATTTTGTCATGAGAATATAACAATTTGTTTTTATTCATTCAATCCTATTATGGCATGTCGGTTGCATATAGGTAACTGTAACCACTAATGAGAAGTCAAAGGTGGTAGCCATCAGGTAAATTGCTTTATTTTTAAGATGGGGAGGAACAACAAATGAAATCTTTTCTGAAAATTGGTTTAACAGTTTCAATCTTGGGTGGGGGGGGACTTCTCACTTCCTTTTCCGCCCAAGCCGCTGCCATGCTGGATACGACGACAGCGACTCCAGACGACGGCATCCTACAGAATTTCACGGGCATCGACTGGCATTCGAACGGTGCTGGTTGGGTCCAGGGCTTCGACCTGGACGACACTAACCTTGCTGGCGATACAGACACCTTCACCTTAACCTACCAGGCATTCGCAGCTTCCATCAACACCACATCCCCCACACCCAACCTGTCTGTGGCTCCTCCAGGGCCGGGGGGGGGAAGCTACGAGCTCACCACCTACGCCGTCATTACCGAAACCGCTACTTGCAACAACGACGGGTGTAGTTCCATCACCATAACTTTGGATTCGGGGACCTGGGATATCTTTTTCGATACTAGCCCCGATACGGATCAGGCGGCAGGAACCGGCTTCCTGAATGGGACGAACATCCTGTCAGGAACCTGGGACTCTGGGTTCACCACCTTTGGCGCGACGGCCCCTATTCCCGGTGGAACGGGTACCGGCGGCGGATTCCTGGTTGGTACCGTCACCTCCACCAACAATAGCTTCGTTAACCCAGATTTGGTCGGAACCGAGCTCCAAGCCTCGCTTCAATTCCCTGGGCAAAGCGCACCTGATTACACTCGCCCGGCGGCGTTTGGCGGCGCAGCTACCGGCGCTGACACGTCGACAGACTTTGTTTTGCAAACAGACACGTCGCAAAACTTTTCAGTTTCGGTGCCTGAGCCTAACTCAGTGGCGCTAGTGGCCATTGGCTTGCTTGGCCTCAGTGGCCTGACTAGACGCCGCGCCAAGCAGAGCAACCGTTGAGAATAATCCAAGGGACCCCCACAAAAGGGGGTCTCTTCATTCTTGCTGTCGCGCTAGCCTGCTGACTTTGTGCCCCCCGGGGCCAGACCTGCGCTACCTTGTAGGAGGAGGACCTGCCCGGTCTCACCTCCGCCAGGAGGACGCGGGGTACTTAACTTGCCTCTAATCAAAATCTTGGTGGTAGTGGGTTGGGTTGCGCATATTAATGCAGAAAAGGCTCATTTTGCTTTCTTCTGAAACCTAGCGGATCAACTTGATCAAGTTCGGACACCTGTTGATACAGCAAAGCCCATCTTGTAGACAGGGCTCTTGTTTCTCTAACAGAATCAGGGGTTAGCCTGACGACCTAAAATAGGCATCATTCTGTCTAGGAGGAAGACACCGCCAAGGCTCTCGGCGCGGGGGCACTCTTGGACAATGCCATATCGTACTCTGCACGCTCGATGTGGTCGCAAACCGTCTTGAAAAATCGCGCGGCAGGTGCCCCGCCCATCAATCGCCGATCAAAGCTCATCGTCAGGGCCATGGTCGGTCGCACCTCAAGACGCCCACCAACAACAAGGGGGCGCTCCTTCACTAAGCCAAATGAAAAACCAAGTGGCCACGGCCAAGCGCCGATCATCGTATCCACGCCGTACTTGGCGGGAGACGAGATCATAGCTGCTCCACCTCGATGCTCTACCCACAGGGACGGAAATAACAGCGGAATGCGTAGCACAGCTCGAGCAAGCGGTGTTGGCACTCTCTTGACAATCCATTGTACGGTACGCCACCGCTCGGAAGTCTCTTCAGTGCCTTGGGCGATCATCTGTAATTCTTGGGTAATCGCTGCAAGGTCCAATTGATCGGTGTTCCGGATCGTGGCTGCATAAACCGCTTGCTCCGCTCCAGGATAGTCACGTTCGACAGCAACTGTCATATGAACGGTATTGAGTTGAACGATACGCTTAAAGAAAGGCCATTCCAATGGGATGCGATTAGCGTATGGATGATCGTATAAGGCAAGAGACACGGCCTTCGCCACGAAGGCCGTGTACGAGGGTTTGAGTTCCGAGTGTGGCCAGTTGGCCCTGATCCAGGCTGCAGAACTCATATCCACTTCAGACAACATCGCAACCTTATTATCGCTATGATTATCCTTATTCATTCCCCCTAACACTTCAAAATAACGATTTCTAGGTAACAGCGTAAACTCATTCATATTTGAGCCCCTTCCGATTTTACATTGTCGATACGGTGTGCCGGCATACCTGCCCAGGTTTCGCCAGCTCCAATTCGGCAACCCTTAGTGACAACCGCACCAACCGCAACCGTTGCTCCGTCGCCGATGGCGACGTCACAGAGAATTACAGATCGCGCCCCAACAGTTACATTGTTACCGATAATAATGGGATGATGGGCGAGCCGTGTACCTTCTAGTATATGCGGAATTAGCAATGCCCCATTTCCTATAATCGTATTAGAGCCTAGAGTGACAAATTGTGGATCAAGGATAATTCCAACGCTGAACGTATTCGCTCCCATACGGGTACCTAATGCTTGATAAAACAACCGCATCAGTGGAATTGGCACTAATCCACTAAACATTATTGGATTAAATACCAACAGGTAGAAAAGTAGATAGACATGGTAAACGAATTCATCTCGTGAATCTTCAATAACTTCCCCAAGGGGAAGAGGACAAAAGACTTGGAAAAGGCGAAATATTAATATGGAAAACACATAGAAGAAGAACACCCAGCCAACGAACATGGCCACTCCCCGGAAATCGCCAAGAGGCAACAATCCAAGACTAAAAGCTGTTAAGCCAGTAGCGAACACAACCACGATTAGCATTAAGGTGAAGAAAACCAGAATCCGGCTTAGCTTCATTTTTCGCATACCGACTCTCTCCTTAAATTAATACCAATTTAACCAAACAATGCAACCTATTAAGCCATCAAATGGTTGTTTAGACTGAACCTATACAGTTTCAAAATTGCGCTGCCACGAGTTCTGCAAACACATGCCTAGTATAATGATTTTGTATGATCTCCATTATCCGTTTTGCCCGTTCGTGGTAAGTCTTATCATTCAACAGGAGTTCCGACGTGGTTCTCAGGCTCTGTCCATTGAGTTTGCCAGCCCGAAGGTGGATACCTGCACCAACCTGTTCCAGACAGAGCATATTCAGATGCTGGTCCATGTTGCTGACAATGCCGATTACCGGCACCCCCGCTGCCAAGGCCTGTTGAGTGGTAGGGCCACCGCCATTACAGATCACCAGGCCAGCGCGTGTTGCCGCCTCTGTGCCGGGCAGGAAGTCTGTAACCCAGGCATTGGCAGGCGGGTTTGTTGGCACCAGGCGGCCTGCCGTGGCAGCGATGACAGTCACCGGCAAGTCTCTTAAGGCCTGGAGAACTACAGGTAGTACATCGCCTTCACCGGAACTACCAAAAGTAACGTAAACAATTGGGCGATCTTCAGGCAATCTCGACCACCAGTCAGGAAATTTTACAGCAGGCGACCAGAGGATTGGCCCTAGCCAATGGTGATGAGAAGGCAATTGCTGAGTTGGCACCAACCCCTCAATATCTGCATATAGAGTCTGATCGGCATGAGTATAGATCTCCCGCAAATCATAGCCGAGATTGGGTAACCCATACTCACGACGGACCTGATTCAGGGGCAAGGTGTGATAGGCAAAGACTAGGGGACGGACCAGTTTAAATAGAGCTTGGGATAAGGAAATTCCTAGCACCTTGGTCATAGGATGTTCCGGCAGGGGAAAAGGCAGCTTAGAATAGGGACTCCAGTAGGCGTTAGTGATGGTGAAATAGGGCATCCCAGCAAGCCGCGTACTAATCGCGAGAGAGATACGGAAATCGCCAACGACCAAATCCGGTTTTACTTCCTTAATGATCTCCAGATCTTCTCGTACATAGCTTCGCAGGGTATCTCTGTCATAAACCGGATTACCTTTGGCCAGAGCAGCTAGGAATTGTGCGCTAGGAATCGTTCGGATTGAACGCAGTTCAAAGGGCATTTCTGCGAATAAGCGGTGATAGCGGGTATCGCAAGCTAGGGTAACGGAGTACCGTTGTGGATCCAGGGACTGGGCAAGAACTACGGGTCGAACTACATGGGCCAAGGTTACGGCTTCACCGATAAAGAGAATGCGCTTACGTTTGGATGGATACGGCATGAGAGCTGGTAGCTTTAGCTTCGCATTAGTCTAAAGATTAAGCATCGAAGGGGTCAAATCTACGTATTGCCATTCATTCAGCGTTATTGTATTTTGGCAACATGGCTAGGCCTCTTAAGATTGAATATCCTGGTGCATGGTACCATGTTATGAATCGCGGTACGGAGCATCAGCAGATCTTTACCTGCAATGAGCATCAGAGGTAGTTTCTAGACTTGTTAGGCGAGTTGCGCGAAGCGGTTTGCTATCGAAGTGCATGCTTACTGCCTGATAGATAATCATTCTCATACCAATTTAATCAAAGAATGCAATTTATTAAGGCCTCAAATGCTTGTTTAAGCTGAATTTATACAATGAAAAATTAGATAAAATTGGTATCACCTGTTGCTATACACCCCGCTGGGCAACCTAGGACGAGGAATGCATCACCTGAATGGGATCTACACCCAGCGCTATAATCGGCAAATGGGGTGTGACGGTGCATTTTTCGGGGTCGTTACAAAGCGATTTTGGTCGATGCGGACAGTTATTTAGTGCAAGTATCGCGCTACATTCACCGTTATCCTTTGGAGGCAAAACTGATTTAACGGCTTGACCGCTACCAGGGCTCCAGTTATCCGACCTATATAGGGCAACGGCAAGGGCCGCCTTGGCTAGTGACGAGTGAGATACTAGGAGCGGTTAGCGGCAAGCTTACCGTCAGTTGGTGAAAGCCGCAATGGCCGACGATGAGGTGACAGTATTTTATGCCCGTAAGCATTGGGCAACCATCCTTGGCAGTGAAGCTTTCACTCAAGCGGCGATGGATCAGGTGGACACCCAACAACCCTGAACTTGCCGAGGCGAGGACACTTAAGGAAGCCGTAGCGATGGAAGCGATTGTGCACGCTGTAGCCAGGCGATTTGGGCTCGATCCATCCTTGTTGGCAGTGGGAGACCAGCCGGCGGGTCCTTTAACGACCGCCCGAAGCCTGGCGATATGTGGCTGTGTCAAAGTTAAGGACAACAATCACTCGCAGCCATTGCTACGCACTTTGGATTAGGGCACTACACCAGTGTGTCGATCGCTATCGGCAAAGTCCGGCGCACGGTGGATATAGACCAGCATCTTAGCAAAGTTTTGTCGGAACTAAAGCAGGAATTAGCCGCTGCATCAAAGCGCAAAGCCTAGCTAGGCGTTTTTTTGCCCTCTGCTCCTCAACTTACAGAGCACAAGGTTAAGGGCTCCTTCCTTGGGCCGAATAAGAATTTTATGTAGCGCCTTCTGTACCAATTGGCGGGTTTTTCGAACAATGAGCACTTTTAATTTACCGCTATGGACGATAACTCGTTACACCTAACACTAGCGATGGTTGCGATCAATTAACCGAACTAGATGAAATCAGTTACCTCCTCAAAAAAATGATAGTGTATCAGCATACCATCATCCATAGTGACCCATAAAAACGAGGTTATCTCGGATGCGTAGTAGGCGCCTACTGCTCCTATTAGTCTTATTAAGCAGCATACCAGAATTGCTAGGAGCTGCCGGGGAACCGGTCACAGCAAAACCCTTAGCACAATTGACCGAATTCCCTCAGGTCACCGCACCTGCAGAAGTCATTACTCTAAACGACAGTCGCCTCAGCGCTGAGGTGACCGCAGTCATCGTCAGCCTGCCTGTCGAGGTGGGCCAAGTGGTGGAGACGGGAACCCCCTTAGTACAACTTGAAAAAACGGATCTGGAACTCGCGCTCAAACGGGCTGAGGCTACACTGACATCACTTGAGGCAAGACAGGCTTTAGCCCAACGCCAACTCACCCGCGCGCAATCCTTGGCCAACCAAAAGCTAATCACGGAAGAAATGCTCAATCAGCGTCAAACGGAGCTGAAAGTTAGTAAAGCTGAAATGGCAGTTCAGCGCATTACCGTAGAGCAACTCCGGCGAGATCTTGAAAAAACGGTGATCCGTGCGCCATTCAAGGCCATCGTCGCAGAACAACTGAGTCAAGTAGGTGAGTTAGCGATGCCGGGTACTCCACTTATCCGCATTCTAGATGCGGAACGAATCTTGGTCTCCGCTAAACTACAACCCCGCGATCCCCTCTCTCTACGCAATGCGGGTACCCTGGAATTCGTAAATGGAAATAACCGCTACCCGGTTAAGCTCCACCGGATAATACCTGCTCTAGACCTCCGTCAGCGAAGTCAAGAAGTACGGCTACGCTTCCTCGAGACGCCGGCTCTTATTGGTACGACGGGGAATCTTGTTTGGCACCCTCAAGCGCCTCACCTGCCCGCCGATCTGTTAGTTCGTCGCGGCGGCGCGATAGGGGTTTTCGTATTAGCTAACGGACGGGCAAAATTTGTAACTTTGCCTGGTGCCCAGGAAGGTCAACCCGCTAAGATCAACCTGCCAGAGGATACGCCTATCATCATTGATGGCCGCTTTATCGTCCAAGATGGCGATACTGTTCGAGTCCAAAACTTTTCCGATTAAAACAGACTCCAGCCTAGCTTAGCAAGGAATATCTCGACAAAGATGCTTGCCCGTTTCTTCCATAATCATGTATTGGCTAATCTGACCTTTATGCTAATACTGATTGCAGGCACCCTCGCCTATATCCACCTGCCTAAAGAGCAGAATCCACCAGTTAATTTCAACTGGGTCCACATCAGTACAGCATTCCCTGGGGCCTCCGCGGAAGACGTGGAAAAGCTGATTACTGAGCCGCTGGAAGATGGGCTCCGCCAAATCCAGGACATCCGGTTTTCCTCCAGCACCAGCCGGGAAGGCTTGTCGCTCATCCTGGTGCGGTTTCAAGACATCAATAACCGCACCTATGACAAACGCCTCAATGACCTGCGCCGGGAAGTGCAGAATAAGGCGGATCAGGAACTGCCAGAAGCCGCTGAAGAGCCTGAATTCCTTGAGCTAACTACGGCCAATATGTTTCCTGCCGCCATGATCTTGGTCAGTGGAGCTGCTAATGATGAGGTGCTGCGGCGCAACGCCCGGATCATCCGCGAAGACTTAGAGCGCATCCCTGGCATAGAAAACGTAGGCACAATAGGCCTGCGGGAGCCGGAACTGCAGGTGGAGTTTTCGCCAGAGCAACTACGGGCCGTGGGGGTGACCCCTGCCGACCTAGCGGATACAGTCGCTGCCTATTTTCAAGACATTGCTGCAGGAAACGTCCGCCAAGCAAACCAGCAATGGCTGGTGCGTGTAGTCGGCACCCACAGTAACCCCCATGATTTAGGCCGTTTTCCTCTCAAGACCGCTCATGGCCAGATCTCCATTGATAGCGTCGCCAATGTGAGCCGGGGGCGGGAGGAACCGGAGGAATTAGTCCGCCATCACGGCAAACCGGGTGTCTTGCTAGTCATAGGCAAGAAGAGCAGCACTGGGTCTCTGGAGTTCATTAAAAACCTTAAAGCTTATATTGCTTCCCATAATGAGATCAGCCGCGAGAGCGGTGTCAAACTAGTCTTGGTGGATGATCAGACGCCCCGCACGGAGGCCGCATTGCGGATCATGGAGAACAATGCGGCGTTGGGCTTAGTGCTAGTGATGCTAACCACCTGGGTGTTTCTTGGTTCACGCATCTCGTTTTTCATCGGGATCGGCATTCCCTTTACCCTGGCGGGCACCTTTTTGGTGCTTTATGTTCTGGGAGAAAGCCTTAATATTTCTGTATTTCTGGGGGTAGTCATTGCTCTCGGCATGCTGGTGGATGATGCGGTGGTGGTAGTCGAGGCCATCTATTACCGTTTGCAGCGGGGGGTAGCCCATATGGCGGCAGTAGTCCAGGGGCTTTCGGAAGTCACCGCTCCCGTGGTAACCTCGGTATTGACTACCATCGCCGCTTTCCTCCCTCTTATGCTAACCCCGGGGCTCCTGGGCAAATTTATGTTCGTCATTCCACTGGTAGTGACTGTGGCCCTGGCCGTTAGTCTGCTCGAGGCCTTCTGGATATTACCAGTACACATTATGGGCTCGAAAATCGGTGCTCACAACCCTTCTCCCCTACAACATTACCGGGTGCGTTTCACTCACTATTTGCGGGTTAAGTATACCCAGGCCCTGATCCACCTCCTAAGGCGGCCTAAGCGTTCCCTGCTGGCTATTCTGTTATTTATTGCCGCTTTCGGTGTATTGGCAAGCAACTGGGTACGGGCTGATTTCTTTGCGGCCGATCCGATTCGATTATTTTATGTGAACGTGGAAATGGCGCCCAATACTCCCTTGGATGAGACCCTTCGTTTAATCGAAGTATTAGATACAAAGGTGAAAAGACATATCAAGCCAGAGGAATTACGCCAAACCGTAGGCTATTCGGGCATGATGTTCACAGGCACAGAAGTCCTGTCGGGCGACCAGTATGGCCAAGTCGTCGTCAGTTTGAATCCCCAAGAGGGACAACTACGCAGCGTCGACGAAACGATTGGGGCCATGAGAAAAGATCTTGTTAATACACCGGGGCCAGTGCGGGTTTCTTTTCTCCGCGTCTCCGAGGGGCCACCAGTTTCTAGGCCAATCAGCATTAAGGTGCGCGGCGATGATTTAGAGAGACTTCATCAAGCGGTAGCTGCTTTGGAATCGATTTTACAAAACCTCCCCGGAGTAGAAGACATCACCAGTGACAACGTTCCTGGCAAGCTACAACTTAACTTGCGTCTGGATGGGGATGCTATTAAGCGTTCCGGTTTAGACCCTGCTTCTGTTACTCATATTATCCGGCTGCTGTTCGATGGGGAGATTGTTGCCAGTACCCACAAACAAGGGGAAAAACTGGAAGTACGCGTACGCGCCAAGCGAGCGTCAGTGCCCGATATCGATACCGTGCTCAGGCAACCAATTGCCTTACCTGATGGTGGTGAAATTGCCTTAGGCCAGCTGGTCAAAGTGGATAAAGGTCTAGGGCAGGAGGCAATTCGGCACTATAATTTTCGACGCGCCATCACCTTGGAAGCCGACATTAACCAGGAAGTGACGGATATAGTGACCGTTAATCGCCATATTCAACAAGAATGGGAAAATTTTCGCGCCCGTTTTCCCGGCATCGACCTGGATTTCTCCGGAGCATTTGAAGACATTCAGGAAAGTATACAGGCTCTCACCCTGCTGTTCCTGTTAGGTATCGGGTTGATTTACATCATCCTGGGGACCCAGTTTCATAGCTACTGGCAACCCCTGATGATCCTCGCCGCCGTGCCTATGGCCTTTACTGGTGTGTTGTTTGGATTAATAGTAACGAACAATCCGCTGAGCCTCTACACTCTTTATGGCGCTGTAGCTCTGACCGGTATTGCCATAAATGCCGCGATCGTGCTGATCGTAGCGGCCAATGACCGCTTAAACCGGGGTATGAGCATATTGCATGCTGCAATTTACGCCGCCCGGCGGCGTCTCATCCCCATATTGATTACTAGCCTTAGCACCATCGCTGGTCTGTTTGCCCTCGCCACCGGTCTAGGTGGCCAATCATTGCTGTGGGGCCCCATGGCCTCGGCCATCGTTTGGGGCTTAGGAATCTCTACCTTATTAACCCTTTTTGTGATTCCTCTGTTATATCGAACGTTTATGGCCAATAAGGACAAAGGTAAAGCGGTTGCTGGTGCCTGAGAATCTCTGATCTTAACCCCAGAAAGCTGGTGTATTTTCTGGGAAATCAGACCAACAAAATAGACCCTCAACTTACCATTAACCGCTCAACAGGCAACCGCACCGACCGAGCTTTTGGGGCAGGCCCCGCCCCTATCCTTCCCATCACCAAAGCCCGCTGGCTGATTTTAGGTGAAATTAATTGTTCCAATCGAGAGGAAAGCCGTTCAGCAAGACGGAGGCTAGACTCGTTTTTTGAAAACTCTACTCCATCTCGAATATAAGCTCTAAAAATGAGCGGTGTCATCTCCGGCTGAAGCCGTAAATTAAGCTGAGTGGCTGTAAGCCAGAAGCGCTGCCAGGCTCTTCCAGCGGCAATATAGCCATCAATGGATTGGGGCGATTTTTCAATTATAATCAAAAAATGGGCGGCACAAGCGATACTGGGAATAAAATCAAGCTGTGCCCGTGGCAATAGCGTCCCCCCCAGATAAGTGTTTAAAAACTTTACACGGCTCCAGCTTTTCATTGCCCAACGCATGAGCTGTACCCCCAAGGGATCAAGGCCTACAGCCTGGTCTGGGATGCGATCCTCGCTGAAGCGAGTATTCCATTCGATCACGTCCCGATGGACCTCATAAGCTTCGGGCGTTGTTAGCCGCAGCTTTCCATTCATAAACAGCAACTGGGCTACCTTCAGCCGGTTTCCTAAGCTCTCAAACCAATGAATGGAGAACGAAGGTTTCACCGCGTCCTCCAGGGCATTCTTCTCCCGAGGGGTGAGGGAACGCATGGACAGAGCCCGACGCTGGGTGGCACGGACAGGAATATAGGGCCATAGGGGATCCGGACGAGTGCTAGTGTCAGGAACAAAACGCACCTCGAACTTGGGATGAGTTTCGGCAGCCCCAGAATCTCGTTGAATATCCGCGCGCAGGCCAAATCGGGTCGCCGCAATGGCCATGCTTTCCAATAGCGCGCCAATGGAGAGCTGGCTGGCGCGACCTTCCAGATCATAGACACAGTGATCCCGGGTATCAAAGCCATGGATAACAACATGATGCGGATCCTTAATTTCAAAGCGCCAGGGTTGGGTATTGTCACCGCTCGGTGCCCAACGAGCCATATCCAAAATGCGTTCAATCTCAGAGTTGCCTTTAGGCGACGCTGCAGTTGGCACCCCATGAGAGAGCTGGGTGAGCATTCGATAGCCCATTTTACGCTTGAAGACCTGGATCGGGTTGCGGTTGCCAGCGGGAAGCCATCCCAGATGCCACTTACCCCGATAGGCGTCATACTGATGATAGCGCGGAGCTGGCCGAATAGGTCCTCGCCCAAGAAGGATCTTCAGTGCTTCTGCTCCGGTGACTCCTGCACACAGTTGGCAGCCCATAGCCGTCGAGGGACCGCGTCGGGCAGCCAAGTCAAGTCGTGAAGGATCCACTAGATAAGAACGATGGAATGCTTTGGGTGCTAGCCCCACCAGGAAGTTTACATACTGTTGTTCGATGGGTAGGCCTTCCAAACGAAAGTACTCCTCAAAGGTCATATGCCCCGGCATAAACACTAAATAAGCTGTCCCCATCCCAATGGGCGCCGCCGTGATTGCTGGTATGCCAAGCTCTGCACAGCGAGCAAAAACCTGAGCCCTCATATCCAGAACAAAGAAATCAAAACCATCAACGAAAAGATCCGCATCCTTGAGGAAGGCGTCGATATTGTCCTGATTAATGCCTGCGGGAAATAGGGTCAGATCTAACTCTGGATTGATATCTCGCGCCATCTGAGCCACTACCTCAGCCTTGGGCTGGCTTATCGTGCTTACTGTGGCTCCCACTTGGCGATTGAAATTAGGAAGCTCAAATATATCAAAATCAGCGACATGGAAAGCACCGACGCCTAAACGCACAAGGGTTAATAGGTGAGTACCGCCCACCCCTCCCATCCCAGCAATGGCAACTTTCTTAGTACGGAGTATCTGCTGTTCCCATTCGCTTAGCCAACCGATGTTTCGGCTAAAGGCTTCTTCGAATACAAATGAGGAGCTTTTTCTCTGCTCTTCCTCCCCTACTTCAGCCAAAATTTTATCTTCTTCCATATTTGTTATCTGCCAGTATGGTAATTTATGATGATCTGTCTAGCCCAGATAATTCATGAGATCACCCCAAAGACACAAAGAACAGAAAGGAATCAAAAACTTAAATAGATTAAAACAATCGGTTTCATTAGCAGCGAGCCTCTCCATTAGTCTCTCTCAACTGCATCAGATTCCTTTACTTTCGTGCCCTTTGTGTCTTGGTAGTATTGTTTTGCCGGATACGCGACGCTTAATCCGGCCTACAGGCTGTTTATTAGCGCCTCCTCGTAGGCCGGACCGATTCGCCGGGAGCGAAGCGGGACCTCCGCAGAAGGCCCGAAGGGGGCGCGCCAGGGAGAGGGCGCGCATCAATAAGGCCTTGAGGCCGTTTCCGGCAAGGTCATTGCCCGCAACGGATAGGCTTAGCCTCCCCTTCATTTGCTCAATTCTCCCCATTTAAAACACGACCAATTTTTAACCTATAGCATTTCCCAAACAAATGAGATTACGAATATCGACTTAGCAGGACCTTATATTCTCAATCTAAGCGTACCTCTCCTATAAGGGAAACGCTATAAGCAGCAAAAGCATGACTTTTTGCTCATTCTTATTTTTTGCCCACTTTTGGATTTCAAAAACGTGCTGCATTTCTCTGTAATGCCCCATTGGGATGCCTAAATTACAAGTGAACAGCGGTGAGTTTCTTTGCATTCAACTTACCCTACCCATAAAGGGTTTTTGAGTTCTTTCATTACCGCCGAAAATTGCCCATTTGAATGAAACCTCCTAGTGAAAGGGAGTTGGAGGATTTATTATGCAATCTTCTTGCGCAGTTAGCACGAGAACCGAGAGCAGGCTAGTCGATGTATTCTCGAACTATTTTGAAGTCACCCCGGCAAACACACCTAAACTTCTTGAAAGCGTATACCACTTACGGTATCAAGTTTACTGCTTAGAAACTAGATTTGAAAATCCCTGGCAGTTTCCGGATAGATTGGAGAATGATGAGTTCGATAAATATTCAGTCCACAGCCTTCTCAGACATCAGCGGACAGGTAGCTTTGCGGGTACCGTTCGCCTAATCCTCCCCCGAACAGACGTCGAAAAATGTTTTCCTATCCATGAGATAAGCTCTATCCCCTTATTCCTTAATCATAAGCGGTTTCCTCGGGCAAAAGTTGCCGAAGTTTCTCGCTTTGCGATTTCTAAAGAATTTAGGAAACGTTTTGGAGAATTTATTTCACCGAGCGCCGCTTCCGATTACCGTGAAACTTACATAGATGAGCGTCGGATTATACCGCATATTACGCTAGGGTTAGTCGCCGGGGCAGTAAAGATGAGTGCAGAAAATGGGATACAACATTGGTTTTGCGTGGTAGAGCGCTCTTTCCTACGTCTTTTATCAAGATACAGTTTATATCTAATGCCGTATGGACCAGCCATAGAGTACCACGGCAAGCGTCAGCCTTGTTATGTACACCTTGATCAGTTTTTGGAAATGGCACGCAAAGAACGTCCTGATGTTTGGGAATTAATTACTCACAATGGCAAAAACTGTCCTTAAGACAGTTTTTGCCATTAAATTCGTCTCTATATGCAGACAATGAAATTACTTTTAATACATAAATAATACATAAACCTAATATTTATATGAAAAAAGTAATGTCTGTATTTAGGGACATATTTCATGACTATATAACTTTAGATTAGTTATATTTTGTTTCCTAATTTTATAATTTAATTGGCTTTAATTAAGAATGGCATTATATTTGCTTATATCTGGTATTTGTAGAGTAGTAGAGCTGCAATCTACATCAACAATCTCTACACACCTGCAAACTATAAGCAGCTAGATCCGGTGTTTCCATGCTATACATAAACAAGGGGAAGGAAACCAATGTCACTTCTTAATTACTGCCCAAGTGCAAATCAATCAAAATTTGATGATGTATCCGAGTCGCTTCGTGTCCACGAACTCTTTCAAAAATACTTCGAAGTTTTAGAAGCAGACACTACAAAGCTTATTGAACAGGCCTTTAATCTACGCTATCAGGTTTATTGCCTTGAAAATCCGTTCGAAAATGCCTCCTGTTTTCCAAACAAAATGGAAATGGATCACTACGATCAATATTCTATCCATGCCCTTATCCGTCATCGCGATACGGGAGAAGCGGTAGGCACTGTCCGATTAGTTCGGCCGAATTCTTCTGGCCATAGACATGGATTTCCCATGGAGCCCTGCTGCAGCACATTGCTTACTAATATTCCTAGAGAGATGCAAATTTCATCACATCATTCACCTGCAGAAATCTCTCGATTTGCAATATCTAAGAATATTAGACAGCGAGTTATGAAGATGGCATCCGCAACAAAAGCTGGACACTCCGAAGAAGAAAAGTCCAACAACTCTCGCCTGGATCGCCTATTGTACTCCCATCTCACCCTAGAGTTAGTTGCCGCCGCAATGCATTTGAGCGATAAGCATGGAATTACACACTGGTATTCTTTGGCTTCGCCAGCTCTATTTAGAATTTTAAGACGCTTTGCAATTCGTTTGACACCGATTGGTTCGGCAATCGAACATCGCGGTATCCGACTACCTTGTATCGATAATCTTGAAACGCTCTTAAGAAGGGTCTATAAGAACCAACCTGATGCTTGGAATATTCTAACCAATCATGGGACGATTTGGCCGGAGTCTAAACGCAATTACATTGAGGAATCTACGAAAGTGACAAGAAAGTTCACTATTGTGCCCCAATCTCAAATTGCTACCGCTTGAGATAAGGTTTATTAAGCATGGCGCAACTATCCATTGAAAAGATATTATGGTTTTTGGGATTTTTAATGAGCTCACCACAAAGGCACAAAGAACACAAGAAAATTTAAAGAAAATGCTCAGCGTAAAGAGACAGCACCAGTAACTCTTCTGGCGTTAGCACAGGAATTTGTAAATGGGTTCCTCTAAAAATTGCTTTTTTTAAAATTTTTATGATGATTAAATCAATCACTTACAATAAAAAAGCCTCCGAATTTTTGAATTTTTAGAGGCGCCCATATGTGTTTTTAGACAACGAGCTATCAGTAATCAAGGTGGTACCGAGGTTACGCATTGACACCCTTCCTAGTCTGAAATACGGGAAATTCCTGTGGCGCACCGAGCAAAGATCATACAGAAGAACATATGGACTAAGATGCTGCCGGCGGCCACATTTTTAGGACCGTGATCACCACCCCTACCGCTGTCACCGTAAGCCCAAAGGACCAAATCATAAAACGGTCAATACGTCGAGTCAGTACCTCCAGGCGTCTGTCGACCTGCTCGAAGCGCTTATCGACCTGCTAGAAGCGTTTATCTATTTGTTCTTGTTGAGCTTCAAAGCGCTTATCCATGTGCATCTGAAGGGTCTCGAAGCGTTTATCGACCTGTTCAAAACGCTTATCCATCTGCTCCAGCACAGTTTGAATAAGCTCTCGCTGGTGCTTAAGTTCCTCCTCCACCCCGCACCATCCGCTCCAGCAGTTCCTTGCCCAGCGGCGCTGAGGGCGGGGTAAGTTCGAGTTCATCTAGCCACTCGCGCAGGTGGTCTTTAATAAATTCGATGTCTTCCTGGGCCAGGGTCATGGCAATTTCAACCTAGATTCGGCTTTTAGCCGCAAATGCACGCCAATAAACGCTCATAAAACAATACACTTCAAAGCATAACACATAACATTGACATGATTTCAGGGATCAGACATGCCCACTTTTCTCTAGCCACTTCAATCAACCCGCCAACCCAGTCTCATGGTTCCTTTTGGGAACCTAATGGACTACAATTATCAGTTCAAAATGAACTTTTGCTCTGGAGGCGGCTATGTCTATCAACGTGAAATTGTCAGAAACCTTGGTCGATCAGGCCAAACGTTACGCGAAAATTCAACATCGCTCGGTACCCAAACAAATCGAGTATTGGGCAAAAATCGGGAAGATCGCCGAGGAGAACCCAGATCTGCCATTTAATATGATTCACAATATCCTGATCGCTGATAAGGAAGAGGCCGTCGGCGAATATGAGTTCAATTGATGCACCTACTTGTCACGCCCTCCTTCGCACAGGCGGCAAAAAAGCTGCATCGGGCCCAGAAAGCTGAGTTGGACAAGGCGGTCCGATCTGTCAGCACTAATCCGGAAGTTGGGGAGGTCAAAGTCGGTGATCTAGCCGGGATAAGAGTCTACAAATTCCATCTATCAAATCAGCTGTGTCTCCTGGCCTACCGCATCCTCGAAAAGGATAAATTGAAACTGTTGACCTTTGGTCCCCATGAGAACTTTTACCACGACCTCAAGCGGCGGAATGATTAAGGCCCAAGAATGCACTGCGCAGGGTGGACATAAGCCAGGCATCCCCCTATGTCTTCTCGTTCCAACCAGGGATACCTCTTTAACAGGGTCTCAGAGCCGTCCCCCGCCGCCAGCATGCCCAGCACATGTTCAACACCAGAGCCTGCCTTGCATTTCTCGGATTGGCATAGATATCGTGTTTCTTGTGAGTTCACCACAAAGGCACAAATAAATCAAGGAGTTGAAGATATTAAAAAAGCAACAAGCAGCTCCATCAATCTCTCTGAGTTGATTGAGATCCCTTCACCTTGGTGTCTTTGTGGTAAAAACCCAGGCTAGCGAAAAAAGCTAAGATGCTGCCGGCGGCCACATTTTCAGGACCGTGATCACCACCCCCACTGCTGTCACCGTAAGCCCAAAGGACCAAATCATAAAACGGTCCATACGTCGGGTCAGTGCCTCCAGGCGTCTGTCGACCTGCTCGAAACGCTTATCGACTTGTTCAAAGCGCTTATCGACCTGCTCGAAACGCTTGTCTATTTGCTCTTGTTGGGCTTTAAAACGCTTATCCATCTGCTCCAGCACAGTTTGAATAAGCTCTCGCTGGTGTTTGAGTTCCTCCTCCACCCGCACCATCCGCTCCAGCAATTCCTTACCCAGCGGCGCTGAGGGCGGGGTAAGCTCCAATTCATCCAGCCACTCGCGCAGGTGGTCTTTAATAAATTCGATGTCTTCCTGGGCCAGGGTCATGGCAATTTCAACCTAGATTCGGCTTTTAGCCGCAAATGCACGCCAATAAACGCTCATAAAATAATGCACTTAAAAGCATAACATGAGTTTAGGGATCGGACATGCCCACTTTATCTCTGGCAACCATCAACCATTTGCTCTATCTTTAGAAATAGCATATGCTTGAACATATGCCATTTTCACAAACTAGAGGCTGTCATGCAAGCAGAACGCCATGTCCGTTTATTCAGAAACGGCCGCAATCAGGCGCTACGAATTCCCCGCGAATTCGAGCTGCCCGGAAATGAGGCCATTATCCGTAAAGAAGGTGATCGACTAATCGTCGAACCGGTCCAGCGTCGCTCATTACTGGCGTTGCTCGCCACATGGGAGCCGCTGGAAGAGGACTTCCCGGAAATCAAAGACTTGCATCCTGATCCTGTTGATCTTTAATGATGGCCGAATATCGCTATCTACTCGATACCAACATTCTGTCCAGCCTCATCAAAAAACCCTCTGGCACGGTCGCAAGTCGGATTGCCACAGTGGGAGAAAATACCATTTGTACCAGCATTATCGTCGCTTGCGAACTCCGCTATGGTGCCGCGAAAAAAGCTTCACCCCTCCTCTCTCAGAAGATTAATGCGTTGCTCTCGGCAATCGATGTACTGCCCTTGGATAATGAGGTAGACAGGTCCTATGGCGATTTGCGGGCAATGCTAGAAAAAGTCGGCACGCCGATTGGAGCCAATGATTACCTAATTGCAGCGCAGGCCCTTTGCTTGGAACTGGTATTGGTAACCGGTAACATGGGAGAGTTTTCTAGAGTGCCTGATCTCAAAGTGGAAAACTGGCTAGTGGCCAAGTGAAGAGGTATTACCGCACCATCTGCTCCAGCAGTTCCTTGCCTAGCGGCGCTGAGGGCGGGGTAAGTTCCAGTTCACCCAGCCACTCGCGCAGGTGGTCTTTAATAAATTCGATGTCTTCCTGGGCCAGGGTCATGTCAATCTAGATTCGGCTTTTAGCCGCGAATGCACGCCAATAAAATAATACGCTTCAAAGCATAACATGACTTCAGGGATCGGACAGACTTAAGGAATTCAAAAATCCTCAATTTCGCATTTCATATTTGTCGAGCAAGGCATATAAGGTAGGGCGGGTCACCCCCAGCAGTTCGGCGGCACGGGATAGATTGCCATTTACCAGCGTAACGGCGCGGGTTAGTGCCTCGCGCTCAGTATGCTCCCGTATTTGGCGTAGGTTTAGAGATAGAACCTCCTTTTCCGAAGAAGCGGGGAGATCCAAATCTTCTACAGTGATACGGTTTTCCTCTGCCATGACCACCGCCCGTTTTATGCAGTTTTCCAGTTCTCTGACATTGCCCGGCCACGCATAGGCCTCAATAGCTCTAATGGCGTCATTAGAGAAACCCCGAACGGCTTTACCGTGGGCTTGGGCAAAACGGTCGAGTAACGCCCGCCCAATGACCACCGCATCACCCGGGCGCTCCCGCAGAGGCGGCAGAGTCATAGTGACTTCGGCGATTCGATAATACAGATCTTCCCGGAAGCGGCCTTGGAGAATTAGCTCCTTCAGATCCTGGTTGGTCGCACAGACCACCCGTACATCTACGGGGATTTCTTCACGGCCGCCCACCCGTTCGATTATCCGTTCCTGCAGAAAACGTAATAGCTTGGCTTGGAGACCGAGGGGTAAATCCCCAATTTCATCTAGAAACAAAGTCCCCCTATTGGCATATTCGATTTTGCCCCGGGTCTGTCGCACGGCCCCGGTAAAGGCCCCTTTTTCATAGCCGAAAAGTTCACTCTCTAGAAGATTTTCTGGGATAGCGGCACAGTTAATAGCTACGAAGGATTGATTGTCGCGCCGGCTCAGCTGGTGTAAGGCCCGGGCAATGATCTCTTTTCCTGTACCACTTTCACCCAAGATAAGGGTCGTCACGTCCGTAGGGGCAATTTTTTCAACGGCCCGGCACACCTTTCTCATCTCCGGGCTGACCGCAATCACCCCTTCCAAAGGGGAAGGGGTGGCCTGCCGTAGGCGCCGGTTTTCCATTTCTAGCTCATAGAGCCGATAAGCCCGATCAATGGTTAGCTTGAGAATGTCAGGGTCGATAGGCTTGGAATAAAAATCGTAGGCCCCTTCTCCCACTGCCTGTACTGCATGTTCCCGGCTATCATTCCCAGTAATCACGATAACCTTGGTGTGGGGCGCTAAGGCCAAAACCTCCCGTAAAAGGGCCATGCCTTCGCTGACTCCACCGGGATCAGGGGGCAGGCCAAGATCCAAAGTCACTACCGGGGGCTCATGACGGCGCACCAAAGCAATCGCTCCCTGGCGATCTTCGGCAGTCCCGATTTCATAGTCGCAAAAGGACCACCGTAATTGGCTTTGCAAGCCAAGATCATCTTCCACGATCAACAGATTCTTTTTCTTGCCGCTCATGAAACTGCCTCCTTCGCCTCCTCTATCTGAGCCCCCCCTGCTTCACCCTGGGGTATCCGCAGCACGAAGCAAGTGCCTTTCCCTGGCATGCTTTGGACTTCAATGTCTCCACCTATCGCCTGAATGTACTCCCGCACTTCAAAAGCCCCAATCCCCATTCCCGTAAGCCCTTTGGTACTATCAAAAGGGCGAAATAACCGTTCCCGGACAAAGGCAGGGTCCATGCCCTGCCCAGTGTCCTCGACCTCGATCCGGGCTAGTCCCTTTTCTTTGCTTACCCGTAAAACAACACGCCCCTCAGGAGGGGTGGCTTCCTGGGCGTTTTGGATCAAATGACCTAAAACAGTACCAAACCGCTCTCGATTAGCCCATATCCTAACGGAACCTTGATCCTTTCTCTCCACCTCTGGCAATGGTTGCTGAGCAGCGTAACGCTTTGCTAATTCGTGGGCCAATGTCACCACATCAAAACACTCCCGCTGCTCACTCTCCCCGGCGCTGCGGAGCTGCCCCATCAACCGCTGCATACGCTTGACCGCATGATCAATAGTTTGTACGGCATCATCGATAAATTCCGGGTTATGCTTATGATGCACCGCATTACGTACTAACAAGGACAGCTGGGCGATGAGATTTTTCAGATCATGGACCACATAGGCGGAAAATCGATGGAAAGCCGCAAATTGCTGGGCCTGGACCAGCTGTTCGGCCGCCTCTTGATAGGCCAAGTAGCTTGCCGCCTGCCGGCCGGTGGTACGCAGCAAATCCCGATCTTCCCAGTCCAAAGTAACCCCAACCCGGGAGCGGGCTAGAACGAGAAAACCCACCAATGATTCCCGGTGGACTAAAGGAACAATAAGCCATGGGTTTTTGAGCTGACCAAACCATTCTGGCACCGCCATGGGATGAGCCGCCGCCCCTTCCACTCCCTCTTCCACAATCCACTCTTGTTCCTGCAGGAAGCGAAGAAAGGGTGACTGCTTCGGCTCTGCAAGTCCCTCCGGAAAAAGGAGATTCCATGCAAAAGTCGGCACATAATGCTTTTCCTTTAGTTGCCACAGTACGCCCGCGGGACTTTCCACCAACTGGGCCATAGCCCGGGCCACCCGCTCTCTTAAAGGGATGGAGGAATCCTCCGAAAGCATACTAATAAAATGCAGCCATTCTTCACGGTAGTCATATTTATAATTAAAAAAATGCTTGCTGATAAAAACCCGCAATTTAGCCTTTAGCTGGCCAGAGGAAAGCAGCGATAGGAGCAGTAAGCCAGCCGCAAACAGAAAGACCGCCTGGGCCATAATTCCCCATGAACCGCCAAAATAGCGCAGGTAATAACCCGCCCCTGCCATAGCCAACAAATACAGCCCTGTCCCCAAAAAAGTGGCGGTATGAAACACCATCCGCCGAGAGACATAGACATTTGGCGACCATTGGGGATTCCGTGCTGCTGAAACCGCAATGAAGGGAACCACCATGGCATTAACCAAACCCCGGGCAGACCAAACTCCGGGATTGATCATTTGCAACAGCAAGGCATCGGCGTAGAGGAAAAAATCATAAACGAACAGCCCGGCAAGGCCGAGGCAGAGGTACTTCATTGCCCACCGTTTTTCCTGAGGAACGGAACGCAGCAACTGTTCCACCAACATCAAGCCGATCACCGCCAGCAGGACTTGTCCTGCCAGCATAATCTCCCGGCTTGGTTTGGCGCCAAGTACTGTTTCCAACCAGGAAAATCCGAGTAGCAGCCCTCCCTGCAAAAGCACCACGGTAAAAATTAGCAGGCCCAGTCTGCGAATCAGACCTTGAGCCTTAAGATTGAAACCTAATATCTGGAGAAGAAAAGCATACCAGACTCCATTCCGAAAGGTCTCCAATAACTGAACCCAAAGTGCCGGGAAATCATCAACATATGAAGCATAGGCAGAGACAGCCAGCCAACCTGCATTGACCGCTGCCGCAAATAGCAGCAACCCTCCCATGGGACGGCTGCGGTAACCGATAGCGAATACAATGAGGAGTGCTGTAAAAGCGGCCGCACCGACGCCATAGCCAACCAACCCCAAATCATTCATAGCATGCTTATCAGCAACAGGGTCAACGGGCTCCTTTCCCGAGCACCACCACTTCCACCGTTTGCAGCAGGATCATCAGATCTAAAAAAAGACTATAGTTTTTAACATAGTAAAGGTCATACTGAAGCTTTTCAAAAGCATCTTTTTCGGTGCTGCCGTAGGGATAGCAAATCTGTGCCCAACCTGTTAGCCCTGGTTTGACTCGGTGGCGCTCACCATAATAAGGAAGCTTCTCGGCTAAGGTTTCCACGAATTCCGGCCGTTCAGGGCGTGGCCCCACAAAGCTCATATCGCCCTGAAGAATATTAAAAATTTGTGGCAGCTCATCGATCCGAGTACGCCGCAACCATCGTCCAACCCGGGTAATACGGGGATCACCGCTTGCCGCCCAACGGGCCTTTCCATCCGCTTCGGCATCCTGACGCATGGTCCGGAATTTAAAGATATAAAAAGGTTTGCCTTTTGCTCCCACTCGACGCTGGCGATAAAGTATCGGACGACCACTTTCGCTCCAAATAGCAACCACGGCAAACAACATCAAGGGAGAGCAAAAAACAAGCAATACTAAACTGACGGTGACATCAAAGATCCGCTTACCCACCTGACGTAAGAAATGGCGACGAAAACCCACGGAAAATAGGAGCCAACTAGGATACATGACATCAATTTTAAGCTTACCCGTGGTTTGTTCAAAAAAATCAAGTACATCAGTTATTTCTACCCCTGCCATACGGCAGTTCAGTAACTCATCGGAAGGAAGCCGCCCTCGCCGCTCATCGGCGGCAACCACAATTTCATCAATACCCTCACCTGCCACATACTCTTGAAGAGAAGAGTCCACCTCCACTAATCGCTCTTCGGGAATCTGAATGGCCTCATCGGGCAAGGGAACATAGCCCACAATATCAATACCAAGCCGGTCAGATCGGCGCCGGAGAGTACTTACCGAGGTGGCCCGTTTTCCAGCACCGAGTATGAGCAACCGCCGTTGCAGACCCTGCAATCCCATGAGGTAAAGAAAAAAACTTCTGGAAAGGAGCAGCGCCAAAAAAGAAATAATAATGCTGAGGACGAGAATACCTCGACCCAAATAGAGTTCGGGCACCAGGTAGAAAATGACGGCCATCACCGGCCCCGCCACTAACATTGTCACTACCAAGCGATTGAAGATACCCAACAACCCGTAGCGCTGACGACGACGATAAAGGCCAGCAGCAATGAGAGCCATTGCGACTACGGCCGCATAAACCACCGCCTTAGGCCAGAAAAGTCCTAGGTTTTCCTGAACGAGCTGGTGATCTCCCGTAAAACGAATAAAAGCAGCCAACCAAATACTGGAAAGCAAAATAGCCGCTTCCCAAAAAGCGAGAACCAGAAAGGCGCGTTTAATATAATGGTTAAAGAGGCGAATAGTGCCCACTTTTATCGTACCCCCTATATGGTTTACCGTATTTACTTCTTGGTTATCGCACTTAAAGTCAAATAGGGGCTCGGCGATAGCTTCTCTTTTTGTACCCCATAGAGGAAAATTTAATTCACTGGGAAATGGGCAAGTCTCACGGCGATTAACGGTATTTGATGGCTTGAGAGGGCGAGCGGCGGGGTAAGAGCCGCAAGCGCAAGGCAGGGAGGCCACGCTGGAACTACGCACCAGGGACAGTTAGAACCCCTACGCCCAATTAACTTTGGCGCGCCCGAGAGGATTCGAACCTCTGACCTTTGGCTCCGGAGGCCAACGCTCTATCCAGCTGAGCTACGGGCGCTTAGGCTATAAAAGCATACCTGCTTCTTGCATGGGCGTCCATGCCTATACTAAAAAATCTTGCTAAGTTGTTAAAGTATACTAATACAATTCAAATCACGCCCACAAACAAGCGAAGATTAGCCAGGACAATCATGAGCAAACTGATTCATAGCATAAATCCTTTTTTTTCCCAACGCTTACTTTCTATTGCTAGCATAGGGATAGTGACCTTTTCCATGCTAGTGGCTGGATGCACCGAACAAAATACGGAAACCGAAGAGGCCATGTCTCCGGAGGCCATAGCTACGCGCATTGAACCCGTAGGAAAAGTAAACATCATCCGAATGCCAGAAGAAGCTAGCGAGGCAACCGATGCTCCTGCGAGTTCTAGGGAAGAGGCCTCGGAAACGCCAGATCCCGATAAAGAGGATAGTTCCCCAATCACCGACACTGATGAAGTGCCGCCCCCAGCCGGCGGAAAAGACACCCAACTCATCCATGGCAAAAGGGTAGTCGAAAATAGCTGCGCCGCTTGCCATACCGGCAAAGTACCGGGAGCTCCAGTGATTGGCAATGCAGAGGACTGGAGACCCCGCCTCGTCCAGGGTGAAGAAGTTCTGGTCCAACATGCCATTCAGGGTTATAAGGCCATGCCGCCCAAGGGCGGTAATTTCAATCTCAGCGATGAAGACATCGCCGCTGCCGTGGCCTATCTCATTTCCCAAGTACGCCAATAGGATAGGGGCAAGCCTCTTGAGAGTTGTGCTATTTGTGACCACTCTCTTGGCGCTTACCCCGGCTTCTGCCCAAACGATCCGCTATATTACCGACCACATCGAGGTTACGTTACGTAGCGGGCAGGGGATTGAGCATCGGGTTTTGCAAACACTGGAGAGTGGCGTTACCGTTAAAGTGCTAGAGACGAGTCCCCAGGGTTATTCTCGAATACAGACCGAAGAGGGTGTCGAAGGATGGGTCTTGAGCCGCTACTTGATGAGCACCCCTAGTGCCAAGGAACAGCTGAATGTAGCCAAGCAGCGGATCGCTAACCTAGAGTTAAAAACCGCCCAACTCAAGGAAGAAATCCAAAAAATTTCCCAACAAAGAAAGACCACTCAGGAGAAAGCTCAAACCCTCCTAGAAGATAATCAACGTCTGGGTAAGGAATTGGAGTATATTCGCCAGACTGCAGCCAGCGCGCTGGCCATCGACAGCGAGAATAAGCGCCTTAAGGATCAATTAATGAACTTAGAGCGTGTTGTTCAAGGATTGCAACAGGAGAATGTCGCCCTTAGAGATCGCACTTCCCGCGAGTGGTTCTTGATTGGGGCAGGCGTTATTCTGATTGGTATGCTTATTGGGCTCGTCATTCCCAAGATTCGCTGGAAAAGGCGTTCTACCTGGAGTGATTCATTTTTATAGCTGCTCCCCTCCCTCTAGGAGGGAACTTGCCTGAGTGAGCGTCTTTCGGAGTTCGCTGCTTACGGGTCGCAATTATCGGCTTATGTGCTTTCGCCGGCCGGGCTCTTGCCCGGTTGCTCCCTGCGCGTTTCCTGCTTCATCGAGGCCCCTATTATTGTCCCAGGCTGACCCTGGTATTGTTGGGAGGCTGTGCCCCTCCACAGCCTCTTCGTGCGCACAGCGCGCGCTACTTGGGGCGATTCATTTTGAAAGGGTGCCCTTATTAGGTTTAAGCTGTTCCAAGTCACGTACCGCCCCTTTTGCCGCCGAGGTGGCGAGTGCTGCATAGGCCTGGAGCGCCAGGGAAACAGGACGATTCCGGTCGACCGGTTGCCAAGCCTGTTGGGCCTTAGCCTCCATGACCGTTCGGCGTCGCGCCAGTTCCTCTTCGCTTACCGCTAGATGAATACGTCGATGGGGAATGTCGATCTCAATCCTATCGCCCTCCTCGACCAGACCGATAGTACCTCCTTCAGCCGCTTCAGGAGAAACGTGACCAATGGAAAGCCCCGAAGTCCCCCCCGAGAAGCGGCCGTCCGTGATGAGTGCACAGACTTTGCCTAATCCTTTAGATTTCAGGTAGCTAGTAGGATAAAGCATCTCCTGCATGCCTGGGCCACCCTTAGGACCCTCGTAGCGAATGAGGACCACCTCCCCCGGCTGGATGTTGTCACCCAGAATAGCCTCCACCGAAGCCTCCTGGCTCTCGAATAGCCGGACCGGACCGGAAAACATCAGCATCGCTGGGTCTACCCCCGCGGTCTTGACGATACAACCTTCCTCAGCAAGATTGCCATAAAGAACCGCCAACCCCCCATCTTTGCTGTAAGCATGGGCGATATCACGAATACACCCTTGCGCCCGATCCAAATCAAGACTCTCCCAGCGCCTCTCCTGGCTAAAAGCCATCTGAGTAGGAATGCCGCCTGGGGCCGCAAGGTAGCGATTCTGAGCGGCCTCATAGCCAGAACGGACGACGTCCCATTGGTCAAGGGCTGCCCCCAAGGTCGGGCTATGAACAGTGGCGACCTGGCGTTGGAGCAACCCGGCCCGATCGAGTTCTCCCAGGATACCAATGACTCCCCCCGCTCGGTGAACATCTTCCATATGGTATTCCTGAGTTGCTGGAGCCACCTTACATAAATTGGGCACTTTGCGGGACAGGCGATCAATATCAACCATGGTGAAATCCACCGCTCCTTCCTGGGCAGCCGCCAGTAAATGAAGTACGGTGTTGGTAGATCCGCCCATGGCAATATCCAAGCTCATGGCATTCTCAAAAGCCTCCAAGGTGGCAATTGAGCGAGGTAAAGCGGTTTCATCGTCCTGCTCGTAATAGCGTTTCGCCAGTGCCACAATCAAACGACCCGCTTCTAAGAACAACTCTTTCCGATCGGCGTGGGTCGCTAATAAGGAACCGTTACCCGGCAACGCCAATCCCAGGGCCTCGGTCAGACAATTCATGGAATTGGCAGTAAACATCCCGGAGCAGGAACCACAAGTAGGGCAGGCCGAGCGTTCATAGGCCATCACATCAGCCTCGCTTTCACTGGGGTCGGCTGCCGCCACCATGGCATCCACCAGATCCAGGCTTAAGTTCTTGCCATGGATTTTTGCCTTCCCCGCTTCCATAGGCCCCCCCGAGACAAAGACCACCGGAATGTTCAAACGTAAGGCGGCCATCAACATGCCAGGAGTAATCTTGTCGCAATTGGAGATGCAGACCAACGCATCGGCACAATGGGCATTGACCATGTACTCGACAGAATCGGCAATGATTTCCCGGGAAGGCAAGGAATAGAGCATCCCACTGTGGCCCATGGCAATTCCATCATCCACGGCAATGGTGTGGAACTCCTTGGCCACCCCACCTGCCTTCTCTATCTCTCGGGCCACCAACTGGCCGAGATCCTTGAGGTGAACATGGCCGGGCACGAACTGAGTGAAAGAGTTGGCAATCGCGATAATAGGCTTACCAAAATCGTTCTCTTTCATGCCGGTAGCCCGCCACAAAGCCCGGGCGCCAGCCATATTGCGGCCGTGGGTTGTCGTTCGGGAGCGATAAGGGGGCATAAATATCTCCAATAGCAAAGATCAGTTTAATCCATAGCTTAACCCGGATAATTCATGAAATCACCACAAAGGCACGAAAAAATCAGAAACTTAAGTGATAAAAATTCCAGGTTAGCCTTTAATATTATCTATTACTTCTTCTTGGGCGTTAATAGTGAAGAGGAGTTCCATCACGGGTGATAACTACTGACGGAGCATCTCCCGCAAATTGGCAAGATGGACTTGGCCTCTTTCCATCCGCTCCGCGGGGTCGCGGGGAGCCCCTTCCCGCTCCCATTGAAGGTCTGCCTCAGGCAGCTCTGACAAAAATCGGCTAGGCTCACACCTGATAGCTTCCCCATACTGTTGGCGCTTTGCTGCCATGGTAAAATAAAGGCTCCTTTGGGCCCGAGTGATCCCCACATAGGCCAAACGCCGCTCCTCCTCTAAGGCGCCCTGTTCCAGGCTAGTCCGGTGGGGCAACAATTCCTCCTCCATGCCCACTATGAAAACATGGGGAAACTCCAGCCCCTTGGCGGCGTGGAGAGTTAATAGATTAACCGCATCTCGGTCTTTTTTCTCTTGCGTTCGCTCCAAAATATCCTGCAAACTGATTTCCGCCACCAGATCGCCCAGGTTCCGGCGTTCATCGCCTCGCTGGTAGAGGCGTTCCAACCAACCCACCAACTCCTCCACATTAGCCATGCGCCGCTCGGCAGTGCGCCGATCGTTACAGATTTCGTCAAGCCAGGCACGATAGTCAATTTCATCAATGAGGTCTTTAATCACCGCGATGGGATCACCACGCCGCCCCCGATCGGCCAAACCCACCACCCATTCACAAAATCGACGTAGCCGCATCAAGGCTTCACCAGAGAGGTACTCGCCCAAACCCAACTCGAAACCTGAGGCTAAGAGGCTTTGCCCTCGACGGGCCGCATATCCCGCCAGTTTTTCCAAGGTCGCCGCACCGATACCCCGGCGCGGAGTGTTGGCCACTCGTAGAAAAGCATTATCGTCATCTTCATTGGCCAGCAGACGCAGGTAAGCCATGATGTCCTTGACTTCGCCCCGTTCAAAAAACGAAGTCCCCCCGCTCAAAACATAGGGAATCCCGTGGGCCCGCAAAGCTCGCTCAAAGGGCCTGGATTGGTGGTTGCCCCGGTAAAGGATGGCATAATCACGACAAGCAGTGCGGTGCTTGAAGCGATGGTACATCAGTTCGGCAACGATCCTTTCCGCTTCATGGTGTTCGTCCCGGCAGCTCAGCACCTGTATGGGGTCGCCTTCACCTAAGGCGCTCCAAAGCCGTTTTTCAAATATATGGGGATTGTGGCTGATAAGTCGGTTGGCCACCCGCAAGATGCGCCCATTGGAGCGGTAGTTTTGCTCTAGCTTGATGACCGTCAACTGGGGAAAATCTTCTCTGAGCTGACGTAGGTTCTCCGGCCGAGCCCCCCGCCAAGCATAAACCGATTGGTCATCATCCCCCACCACGGTAACAGCACCCCGCACCCCGGCCAAATGTTTAACCAACTGGTATTGGGCCTCGTTGGTATCCTGATACTCGTCCACCAGCAGGTAGCGGAAACGGTTTTGCCAACGGTTGAGAATATCTGGGTGCAGGGCAAAGAGAGCCACGGGCAACCCGATAAGATCATCGAAGTCGACCCCATTATAAGCCCGCAGACGCCGATTATAGGCGGCATAGAGCTGGGCAGCTTTAAGCTCCTGGTCATTGCCCGCGCGGCTCAAGGCTTCTTCAGGGGACACCAAAGCACTTTTCCAGGCGGAAATCTGCCACTGCAGACTGCTCTCCTCGCCGCCACCGTTGAACTCATGGTGACAAAGATCACGGATCAGAGCGTGGCTATCTTGAGCATCCAATAAAGAAAAACCCGCTTTGAGGCCGAGGGCTTCCCGCTCACGGCGCAAAATATTGAGCCCGAGGGTATGGAAAGTGGAAACCACCAAGCCCCGCCCCCTACCCTTGGGCAGTAGCTGACCGATGCGGGTCTTCATTTCCCGGGCCGCCTTATTGGTAAAGGTCACGGCAGCAATGGAGCGGGCCGGCAAGTGACACTGCTCGATGAGATAGGCAATTTTATGGGTAATCACCCGGGTTTTACCGCTGCCGGCGCCTGCCAACACCAACAGGGGGCCGTCAATATGGCGTACTGCCAGGCGCTGTTGGGGGTTAAGGGTTGCCATGGGGGCGGTCTAATCGCCGATAACCAATCGCCTCAGAAAGATGGGGGGTGCAGATAGCCTCGCTCCCTTCCAAATCGGCAATCGTCCGGGCTAACTTCAGTATCCGGTGGTAGGCCCGGGCGGAAAGCCCCAGCTGCTCCAAAGCCTGGTCCAGTAAACGATAATCCTTATCACCGAGGCGGCAAGTGCGTTCTACCTCCCGATTGCTTAACCCACTGTTAGGCTGTCCCGAGCGGGCTAACTGACGCTGTCGCGCCGCTTCCACCCGAACTTGAATCTGGCGGCTAGTTTCCATGGTGCCTTCAGGTTCACTCCGTAACTGCTTCAGGGGCACAGGCGGCACCTCGATTTGTATATCGATGCGGTCTAGCAAAGGCCCGGAAATCCGCGCCCGATAACGCTGCACTTGTTCCATGGTGCACCGGCAACGGCCCTTGGGATCTCCCAAATAGCCGCAGGGACAGGGATTCATGGCCGCAACTAACTGCACACAAGCGGGAAACTCCACCTGCTGGGCAGCTCGGGAAATCACAATACGGCCCGACTCCAAAGGCTCTCTGAGAACCTCCAATACACGACGCTCAAACTCTGGCAGCTCATCGAGAAATAATACCCCATGATGGGCCAGGGAAATTTCCCCGGGCCGGGGCTGGCCGCCTCCCCCCACTAAAGCCACCGCGGAGGCGGTATGATGGGGCGCTCGGAAAGGACGCTGACGCCAGCGGCTAAAATCAAAGCCTTGGCTGCTGATGGATTGCACAGTGGCACTGTCCAGCGCTTCGACTTCGGTCATCCCAGGCAAAAGACCCGGCAGGCGACTGGCCAGCATCGTCTTGCCCGTTCCCGGGGGCCCGATCATTAAGAGATTATGAGCCCCAGCCGCTGCCACCTCTAGCGCCCGTTTGACATGATACTGACCCCGAACATCAGCAATATCCATCTCCTCTACAGGAACCGCCTCGAGGGAATTTCCGGTAAAGGGAGCCAGTAAGGATTCTCCCCGGAGATGCTGACAGACCTCTAAAAGGTGGGAAGCCACTAACACCTCAATCGTAGATACTAGGGCCGCTTCGGGGGCATTTTCCTCTGCAACAACCAGGGTGCGCCCCGCTTTGGCAGCTTGCAATGCGACGGCCAACACTCCCCGGATGCCCCGGACCTCGCCACTTAAAGCAAGCTCGCTGACAAATTCATAGGTTTTTAATACCGACGGTGAGATCTGCCCCGAAGCGGCCAAAATGCCTAAGGCGATAGCCAAATCAAAGCGCCCCCCTTCCTTGGGCAAATCCGCAGGCGCCAGATTTACCGTGATACGGCGAGCCGGAAACTCAAAGTGGCAATTGAGCAACGCGCCCCGTACCCGATCTCTACTCTCCTTAACCGCAGTTTCCGGCAAGCCCACGATAGAGAAAGCAGGGAGCCCATTAGAAAGATGGACCTCCACGGTCACTAAGGGAGCATCAACTCCTGCCTGAGCACGGCTGTAGGCAATCGCCAGCGACATCTATTGCAAGATACGGATGAGGAAAATCTGGGGATGGTCAGCAAGCTAGGTCCCGGTGTCATCGCTTCCCGGTGATTTCTCCCCTAATGCTTCCTGCTGTTCTTGTGGTTCTTTCTTGAGACCCGCTTGCGCTTCCAGCAAAGCAACCTGCTCCGCTAAGGCCTCTAGCTTCATCCGTGTGCGCTCCAATACCGCTCGCTGAATATCAAACTCTTCTCGGGTAACCAAGTCAAGTTTAGCAAACGTGCTAGTCAACACGGCGCGAAAATTCTTTTCTAGATCCTTCTGAAAATCCTGGAGACTTGGGGGAACGGCACCTGCTAGCTTGCGGGCCAGCTCATCCAAAAGCTTTGGTTCAATCATTGACTTATCCCTCCGGCCTGGTGCAATACTCAAACTGACTTCTCCCCGCCCTATCAGGCGAGGGTTCTTGGATCACTCCAAGAACTTTCCT
Source organism: Nitrosococcus halophilus Nc 4 (assembly GCF_000024725.1). NCBI lineage: Bacteria > Pseudomonadati > Pseudomonadota > Gammaproteobacteria > Chromatiales > Chromatiaceae > Nitrosococcus > Nitrosococcus halophilus. Next base: position 3,375,451 of record NC_013960.1, read on the forward strand.
CGTTCAACACGCCTTCCCTAGGCGACAACGCCTGCTGTCGCCCCCGTTCCAGTCGCTCCAGAGGCTAACCCCGCCAGCCCGGCGGTTTTGATATTGATCGCCGCTGCGATGTCGCGGTCATGGACACTCCCGCACGAGGGACAGCGCCATTCACGCACCTCCAGCGGCAGCGTTTCGTTGATATGTCCGCACCCTGGGGTGGGGCAACGCTTGGAGTTGGGAAACCCGCGGTCGATCTCGACTACGGTTCGCCCTACCCCCTGCGCCTTGTACTTCAGTTGACGGACAAACTCTCCCCAATTGGCATCGGCTATGGGCTTGGCAAGCCGGGGGTGTTTGATCATGTTCTTCACCGCCAGAGATTCAACGCACACGACTTGGTTTTCGTTGATCAGTGTGCGGGTCGCCTTGTGGGTGGCGTCCCTACGGCAGTCAGCTATTTTGGTGTGCACACGGGCCACCTTCAGCCGCAGTTTGTTGCGGTTACGGGAACCTTTGCGCTTCTTCGCCAGCTTACGCTGCAGATAGGCCAGCTTCGCTTCGTACTGCTTGATGTACTTGGGATTGCCGGATTTGAATCCGTCGCTAGTGACGCTGGAAACCTCATTCAGCCAAGAAAAGTCCTGCTTGAGTTGGACAAGCCTTTTTTCCAACGCCGAATGGGGAATGACTTCGCCGTTCTGATAGAACGCATCGGTACGGTGCTTGAGCGTGTTGTTCCAAACAAAACGCGCACAGCCGAACGAACGAGCCAGCAGTTCGGCTTGTTCAGCTGTGGGATAGAATCGTTCCTGGTACGCCCTCTTCATGATATTTGTATTTTACAAAAATCAGCGCATTCTGTAAATGCTGCTTCGCGGCTTGCGCTTATATCACCGCCCGATTGGGCGATGCTTTACGCACTATTGGGTAAGTATATCCCATATCCCACCCCTTTTGGTTTAGATCCAGCAGAAAGTCTCCAAAAATGGTTCGGCATACGCTTCAACAGGGTGTACACTCGCTTATGGGCGTGTGGAAACCCTTACCTGGTAGGGGCAGTATGCCCGCACCCCAATGATGTTCTGATTTGAAGCACTGCAAACCATAACAAATAAAGGGGAATCATCATGAACACTACAGTAATAAGAAAGAAGACCCGACTCAATCCATGGTTGAGAGGACTGCTGCTCCTCTCCACTGCGGGCAGTGCACAGGCGGAAGGTTTCATGAAGAGCGATGGCCTCTTCGAAGCCTTAACCGGCACCGATGTCAATGAAACCCAATTCATGGAGTCCCTCGGGCTCACCATTGGCGGCTGGCTAGAGGGTGGCTATACCTTCAATCCCGACGATCCCCGGGACCGTTTCAATGGGCCCGTCACCTTTAATGACCGGGATAACGAACCCCTAGGCAATGAAGCCTATTTGTTCTTCGAACGCAGCGTGAATACCGAGGGAGATCGCTGGGATTTTGGCGGGCGAGCCGACTTCCTCTTTGGGACCGATGCCCGCTTTACCCAGGCAGCGGGGCTAGACGATAACATCATCGGTGATGATACTTTCCGCTTCTACAAGTTTGCTATCCCCCAACTGTATGTGGAAGCCTTCGCCCCCTATGGCAATGGCGTCACGGTAAAGCTGGGTCATTTTTATACTATCATCGGTAATGAAGTGGTCACAGCGCCCGGTAATTTCTTTTACTCCCATGCCTACACGATGCAATATGGGGAACCCTTCACCCATACCGGTTTTCTGGCCAGTTACCCCCTGACTAATAATATCAGCCTCAACGGGGGTGGCGTCCTGGGCTGGGATAATTTCTCTAAAGATCCTGAAAATCTGAATTTCTTAGGGGGGGTTAACTGGAGCAGCGATGATGAACGGACCTCTTTGGCCGTGGCCATCATCACGGGCAATGTCTCCGAAGTGGAGGGAACCCCAGATGATCCTGATAATAACCGCACCATGTATAGCGTGGTCTTCAACCACGACATCACCGATCGGCTCCACTATACTTTTCAACATGATCTAGGCATAGAGCAAAATGCCATTAATAACAGCAAAGCAGCAGAATGGTTTGGTATCAATCAATATCTGTTTTTTGACATCAACGAAACCCTAAGCACCGGTTTGCGTTTCGAGTGGTTCCGTGATGATGATGGTAACCGTGTCTTTGTCAACGATCTCTCCGGCTCCGCGAGTTATTTCGCCGTGACTGCCGGACTCAACTGGAAACCGTTGAAATGGGTCACTTTCCGACCAGAGGTGCGTTATGATTGGGTCGACTCCGATGGCTTCGATGCCTTTGACAACAATAGCGATGACGATCAGTTCGTGGTCGCGGGAGATCTAATTATTCAATTCTAGCGCCTTTTCATCCACAGGACGGTTTCCCATGGGAGGACCTTTCAAGTGGAACAGCTAGCTACCCAAATGACGGCGGTTGCGGGAGAGGTGACACAACTTGCCTACGCTTTAGACACCTTTTATTTTCTCATCTCTGGCGCTCTGGTGATGTGGATGGCCGCAGGTTTTGCCATGCTCGAGGCAGGGCTGGTACGAACCAAAAATACGGCGGAAATCCTAACCAAGAATATCGCGCTCTATTCCATTGCCTGCATCATGTTTATGATTGTCGGGTATAACCTGATGTATCCCGAGGAAGGGGTCAATACCTTCTGGCCGGGTCTCTCGTTCCTACTCGGTGAGGACCATTCCATGGAAGCCGTTTCAGCCGGCGGTGAACAAGCACCTTATTACTCAAAGTTGTCAGACTTTTTCTTCCAGGTTGTCTTTTGCGCCACGGCCATGTCCATCGTCTCCGGCGCCGTTGCGGAACGGATGAAACTGTGGTCCTTCCTGCTCTTTGCAGCCATAATGACCGCCTTCATCTACCCTCTCCAAGGATATTGGAAATGGGGTGGAGGATTCCTAGAGCAACTAGGCTTTCAAGACTTCGCCGGCTCAGGGGTAGTTCACCTCTGTGGGGCGTCGGCAGCCCTGGCGGCCGTCCTGCTCCTTGGGGCCCGACTTGGGAAATACGGCCCCCACGGTGAAATTTATGCCATCCCCGGCGCTAACCTGCCGTTGGCCACCCTAGGAACCTTTGTACTCTGGTTTGGTTGGTTCGGCTTCAATGGCGGTTCAGAACTTAAAGTCTCCAATGTTGTGGAAGCCAATGCAGTCGCCAGGGTATTTGTCAATACCAATTTAGCCGCTGCCGGTGGAGTCGTCACGGCGTTAATTACAGCCCGTCTCCTGTTTGGCAAAGCGGACCTGACCATGGCGCTTAATGGAGCTATCGCCGGCCTGGTGGCCATCACCGCTGAACCGTTGGCCCCCACTCCTTTGTGGGCCATGAATGTGGGAGCCATCGGTGGCTTGTTGGTGGTACTTTCCATCGCGGGCCTCGACCGGCTGAAAATCGATGACCCGGTGGGCGCTATCTCAGCCCATGGTACCGCCGGTATCTGGGGGCTGCTAGCCGTGCCCTTTTCCAATACGGATGCCAGTTTTCTAAAGCAGCTTATTGGCATGGGGACGATCTTTGCCTGGGTCTTTATCAGCAGTCTGATTGTCTGGGCTGTCATTAAGATCACCCTGGGCATTCGGGTCAGCCAAGAAGAAGAAATGGACGGCCTCGACCGTAGTGAATGCGGTTTAGAGGCCTATCCAGAATTCGTCATCGAATAGCCACATAGCTACGCTTTATAACGGGAAGAGTAGATTCTGCTCTTCCCTATTTCTTAAAACCGCTGTCTATGATCAGTTCCTCATCGGAGCAGACTTAATTCTTCAGTTTTAGCGTTTCTTCCCTAGGATAACGTCTTATGAGATGGGAGGGCGCTTTGCCTTCCCTTCTCAAAGTCTTGCATAATACTCAGCATGCTCCCCAAATTTCTTATATCCTAATACCAATTTCATGTAATTTTGCATTGTATAGATGCAGTCTAAACAAGCACTTGAAGCCTTAATAAATTGCATTCTTTGATTAAATTGGTATAACTCACCATGGGAATTATGCTAGTTACTGAAACGAGGCCTGGCTTACCCTTTATGTTACATTGATATTGACAAAACCCATTGAGTACCGATCACCCCTTACCCGAAGCCCATTGGTTCAGGAATGCCGCCCCTTATATTCATGCCCATCGTGGCCGAACATTTGTCATCGCCTTCACGGGAGAAGCCATACAAGGGCCTACTTTTCCTCACCTTATTCATGACATTGCGCTGTTAGGCAGCCTCGGTATCCAGTTGGTATTAGTGCACGGCGCCCGCCCCCAGATTGAGGCTACTCTCGCTCAACGGGGGCTAAACCTACGCTATGTCAATGGCCTCCGGGTAACGGACGACGCCGCCCTATTCTGCGTTAAACAAGCCATAGGTGCGGTCCGGGTTGAAATTGAAGCCCTGCTTTCCATGGGCTTGCCCAACTCCCCCATGGCAGGGGCCCAAGTCCGGGTTGCCGCGGGTAACTTCATTACGGCCCGGCCCCTGGGAGTGAGGGAGGGGGTTGATTATTGTCATACTGGGGAGGTCCGCAAAGTGGATATCGAGGCAATACGACAGCGCCTCAACAGCGGCGCCATCGTCCTGCTCTCACCCCTGGGTTACTCTCTCACCGGCGAGGTCTTCAACCTCAGTGCAGAAGAAGTGGCCACTGTCTCGGCTATCGCCCTTGGAGCGGATAAACTCATTTTCATTGGCACAGGCCTACCCGCAGCAGCGCCCTCTCCCTTGCCCCGGGAGCTGAATCCCCAGGAGGCGGAACAGCTGCTAAGGTCAACATCGGAGTTGCCCGATGAACTCGTCTGCCATCTTCAAAGCGCTATTCATGCTTGCCGCTCTAGAGTTCCTCGGGTCCATATTATCGACCAACATCTGGATGGCGCCCTATTGATGGAGCTATTTAGCCGCGATGGTATCGGCACCTTGGTGACAGCCATTGCCTTCGAGGATACCCGGCGGGCAATGATTGAAGATGTTGGCGGCATTCTGGAACTGATTGCCCCTTTGGAGGAAAGGGGCCTCCTGGTGCGGCGGTCCCGGGAGCGGCTAGAAATGGAAATCCACCACTTTACGGTCATGGAACGGGACGGGACCATTATTGGCTGCGCGGCATTATATCCTTTTCCAGAAGAAAAAATCGGCGAGCTCGCTTGCCTTGTGGTTCATCCCGACTATCGACAGTCCGGGCGGGCCACGGCCCTGCTTACCGGCATAGAAAAAGCGGCCAAGCAACAGGGTCTTAGCCGCCTCTGCGTCCTGACCACTCAAACCGCCCACTGGTTTCGGGAGCGGGGATTTGAGCCTAGCAGCTTAGAGGCTTTACCGGAAAACAAGCGAGCGCTTTACAATTATCAGCGCAACAGCAAAGTTTTTGTAAAAAGCCTGTGACGACTCCCTACCCTATTGGGAGCAGGCCTCCACTGGCAGAGACGGACCGCCATTCCATCTTGTTTTGGTTTGGTTATAGGTCATTTATAGATTCAGAACCAGTCCGCTTATATCCCCGCCCGATTGGGCAAGGGTTTACGCCGGGTCTTGCTAAAGGCATCCTGGAAAATCTTTTTCTGTTGCAAAAGAGCTTTCTAGGGGCGTTACTCACCACTCAGCTTCTTTTTCAATAGTTCATTGACCTGCTCAGGATTGGCCTTACCCTTTGAAGCCTTCATCACTTGCCCGACAAAGAAACCAAAGAGTTTATTCTTGCCCGCCTGGTACTGTTCCAGCTGCTGGGGATGAGTTGCTAACACTTCATCAATGAGCTTTTCAATGCTTGCTGTATCCGTTACCTGCTTCAAGCCTTGACGCTCGATTATCTCGTCGGCATTGCCTCCCTGGGTATACATTGTTTCAAACACGGTCTTGGCAATCTTGCCAGAGATGGTTTTATCAACCACACGTTTAATCAATTGGCCGAGTTGCTCTGGAGTAACAGGGCTATTTTCAATGTTTTTCCCTTCCTTGTTAAGGGCCCCTGCCAAATCGCCCATGACCCAGTTAGCACACAACTTTGCCTCTCCACCAGCGGTTTTGACCACCGCTTCGTAGTAATCGGCTAGCTCCCGGCTGGTAGTCAGCACACTGGCGTCATAGGCGGAGAGGTTATACTCTGCCATGAACCGTTTACGCTTGTCATCCGGAAGCTCCGGGAGTGTTTTTTGAACCTCTTCGATAAAACTATCGTCTAGCACCAACGGCAATAAGTCTGGATCGGGGAAGTAACGATAGTCGGTGGCTTCCTCTTTGGTGCGCATGGGGCGGGTTTCGTTTTTGTTTGGATCAAAGAGACGGGTTTCCTGGATCACACGGCCGCCTGACTCCAGCACTTCGATTTGACGTTCGATTTCATATTGGAGTGCCCGTTCCACAAAGCGGAAGGAATTAATATTCTTAAGTTCCGTACGGGTACCGAAAGCTTCCTGCCCCTGGGGGCGGATAGAGACATTAGCATCACAACGGAAAGATCCCTCCTGCATGTTGCCATCGCAAATCCCAAGATAGCGTACTAAAGTGTGGATCTTTTTCATGTAAGCTACGGCTTCCTTGGTCGAGCGCAAATCCGGCCCAGAAACGATTTCTAGCAAGGGAGTACCGGCCCGGTTGAGGTCAATACCGGTCATTCCATGGAAGTCCTCATGCAAAGATTTCCCCGCATCTTCTTCCAAGTGAGCTCGAATAATCGTGATATGTTTTTCAACCCCCTCTTCCAGCTCAATGATCGTGTGGCCATTGGCGACAACCGGGAGTTCATACTGGCTAATTTGATAGCCTTTGGGTAGGTCTGGATAAAAATAGTTTTTACGGGCGAAGATGGAGCGCTCGGTAATTTTGGCTCCGATAGCCAGCCCAAACTTGACCGCCATGCGTACAGCCGTTTCATTCAGCACCGGCAATACTCCAGGTAACCCCAGGTCAATGGCGCAGGCCTGGGTGTTAGGTGGCGCACCATAGGCAGTTGCCGCCCCTGAAAAGATCTTAGATTTTGTTGCTAGTTGGGCATGGATTTCCAACCCAATCACTGGTTCCCACTGCATGTGTAAGCCCCGATTAATGTGAGATCAAGATCATATGTTAGAGACATCCGATAAGATGGGATGGGCTGCCGAGATCTCAGCCCGGGATTTAGCCGTCATCACCGGTCGACCAATTGAGTAATGGATAATGCCCTGGCTAGCCATGAGAGCGGGATCATAAAGATTGCGGCCATCGAATACGACTGGCGCTTTGAGTGAGGTTTTAACCATTTCAAAATCCAAACTGCGAAATACATTCCATTCGGTGACCACGGCTAGCGCATCAGCGCCTTGCAAGGCTGCCTCGGGTGTCTCACATAGTACCAATTCCTGCCGGTTGCCATAAATACGCCGCGCTTCGTCCCTAGCCACCGGGTCATAGGCCTGGATTCGGGCTCCAGCTTCCCAGAGCGCCTCCATTAAAGTACGGCTAGGTGCCTCACGCATATCGTCGGTATTGGGCTTGAAAGCCAGTCCCCAGAGCGCGATGGTGCGCTCCGATAGCTGGCCCTCAAAATGATGCCGGATTTTGTGGAAAAGGCTTTGTTTCTGTCGGTTATTTACCGTCTCTACTGCATTAAGTAGCTCAGCATTATAATCTACTTCCCGGGCAATTCGCTCTAGGGCCTTAACATCCTTAGGAAAACAGGAGCCCCCATAACCGCAGCCGGGATAGATAAAATGATAACCAATTCGTGGATCGGCGCCTATGCCCAAGCGTACTTGTTCGATATTAGCCCCAAGCTTTTCAGCTAGATTGGCCATTTCATTCATGAAACTGATTTTAGTCGCCAGCATGGCATTCGCCGCATACTTGGTGAGTTCTGCTGAGCGGATATCCATTGCCACTAGGCGGTCATGATTTCGATTGAAAGGCGCATATAATACCCGTAGCAGTTCAGTGGTGCGAGGGTTATCCGTACCAATGATAACCCGGTCGGGTTTCATAAAATCTTCAACAGCCGCCCCCTCTTTGAGAAACTCAGGATTAGAGACAACATCGAACTCCAGGCTTGCGCCTTGTTTTTCCAAGGTTTTACGGATAGTCTCTCTAACTTTATCAGCGGTTCCCACAGGCACGGTGGACTTATTGACTACAATACGATAGTCCTTCATATGCTCGCCAATGTTACGGGCTACCGCCAATACATATTGAAGATCCGCAGAACCGTCTTCATCAGGGGGCGTACCTACTGCGATGAACTGAAATAGGCCATGGGCTACCCCTTGGGTGACATCGGTGGTGAAGTTGAGCCGTTTACCTTCTATATTCTTCTGCACTAAGGCATCAAGTCCCGGCTCATAAATAGGCACTTTCCCTCGCTTGAGCATGGCAATCTTTTGCTCGTCAATATCAACGCAGAGTACCTCATTGCCGACCTCTGCCAGGCAAGTGCCGGTCACAAGGCCCACATAGCCCGAACCAAAAACAGTGACTTTCATTGGTTTTTTCTCCCTGAAGTTTTCCCTATAAACGGATCGGCATATTCTCAATAAACAGGTATCGAAAATGAATAAACTTACACCTCGCACGATACCTAGGCGATGATACTGATGTTGTTTTTACAATGCCTGGCTTTTTTTACAAAAATATTGGCTGACATTTATCAATAAAGATCAGTTTATTTGCTATTGTATTTAGAAGTATTGGTGCCGATATAGAAGGTAAACGTTAAATAGTCATAGAGATCAAATTTAACATTTAAAGATAACCCCAATGTATCAAAAATTTTACAAATTGACAGGAAAACCGTTTCAACTTAGTGCTGATCCTTGCTTTTTTTATGGCAGCACGGTTCACAAGCGGGCTTTGTCCTATTTGCGTTATGGCCTCATGCAAGGAGAAGGCTTTATTGTCATTACGGGTCCTATTGGCGCCGGTAAAACAATGCTGGCTCGGACCTTGGTCTCTGAGCTTGCCGACAATAACACCATAGCGGCCCAAGTCGTCACCACGCAGTTAGAGGCTAATGACATGCTGCGTATTATAGCCGCTTCCTATGGACTTACCCATGAAGGCGTAGCCAAAGCGACCTTGCTAAAAGCCATTGAATCCTTCCTAATAACGCGGGCACGGGAGGGTAAACGAGTCCTATTGCTGGTGGATGAAGCCCAAAACTTGCCCCCTGACTCTATTGAAGAGCTGCGTATGCTTTCTAATTTCCAAGTGGGAGAGAGGGCATTACTGCAGTGTTTCCTTCTAGGACAAGAGGAATTTCGACAGATCTTAGCTCTGGAAGATATGGAACAACTGCGGCAGCGGATTATTGCTGCTTACCACCTCACTCCGCTAGACAAGGATGAAACACAAGGATACATTGAGCATCGCCTCAATCTGGTTGGGTGGGAGGATGATCCGTTGATCACGGACGAGGCCTATGATGCGATCTACAACCATACCGGAGGCTTACCCCGGCGGATCAATTCTCTTTGCGACCGTCTACTATTATATTCTTATGTTGAGGAAAGGCACACCATTGATGAGCAGGAAGTCAGTGTCGTTACTAAAGAAATGGACTTGGAAGGTATTCGCTCTAAGGCGGGAGAAAAAGTAGCAGCGGAGAAAGACCATGATTTTGAAGAGCGCCTTACCCGGTTAGAGGAAACCGTCGCCGCATTGGAGGAAACAGTAGGCAGCCTCTCTGATGAAGAAGTTCAGCCTGATTTGTCCCCTTCGGGGCTGCGCCAAATCTCCACAGGTAACGAAAATTAAACTCTTAGCTGGTTTTTTCTCGAAGACTGATCACGGTCCAGCCGTTGGTACGGGCATGGGCATTTAGCATCTCATCAGGATCTACAGCGATTGGATGAGTGACTTGCTCTAGGAGCGGTATATCATTATGGGAATCGCTATAAAACCAGCTTGTTCCTAGGGTTAAGGCCTGCTCTTTGAGCCATGCCTTTAATCGAGTCACCTTGCCCTCCCGGTAGGAGGGAACGCCGCTAACTTGTCCGGTGTAACGGCCGCCCCGAATTTCAGGTTCAGTCGCGATGAGGTCATCGACCCCAAGTATTTCGGCGATAGGCCCAGTAATGAAACGGTTGGTCGCCGTGATGATAAGCAACCTATGCCCCTGGGATCGGTGCGAAGCAAGCAGTTCCTGAGCCTGAGGCAAAATAATGGGGCGGATTTTTTCTTCCAGATATTGTGAACGCCAGTTCTCTAGTTGGCGAAGGGAATGCTGCTCCAGGAGCGCTAGTTGAAATGCCAAGAACTCATAAATATTTAACGTACCCTCTTGGTATTGCCGATAAAAAGCTTGATTCGTCCGTTCATAGTCTTCACTATTGACGGCCCCCTGCTCCACCAGGAATTGCCCCCATAAGTAATCAGAGTCCCCGGCGAGCAGGGTATTATCCAAATCAAATATAGCTAGCCCCATATGTTTGATTTCTCTGCCCCTTAAAACCTCCAAGGATACCATAGAAGAGGGTCAGGGAATTAAAGTTTGCGCTAAGGGGTTAATTTTAGGTATCTTTGTAAGGTTATTTTATAAGCGATAGATAATAGAGCGTGGGCAGGCCGTGATTGATCGAGACGGCTTTAGGGCGAATGTGGGGCTCATCCTTTGCAATGAGGATGACAGGGTATTATGGGCGCGGCGAGCAAGGGAGGAGGCATGGCAGTTTCCCCAGGGAGGGATCAAGGAGAATGAGACCGCTGAGGAGGCTGTCTACCGGGAGTTGGCAGAGGAAGTGGGGTTAGGCCCGGAGCATGTCAGCATTATGGGCTGCACCCGAGGTTGGCTGCGGTATCGTCTGCCTAATCGTTATATCCGTTATGGCAACAAGCCCCTGTGTATCGGCCAAAAGCAGATTTGGTATTTACTTCGTTTTATGGGAGAGGAGCAAGATGTCCGGCTGGATGTGACGGATAGGCCGGAGTTTGACTATTGGTGCTGGGTCAACTATTGGTATCCGCTGCGTGAAATTGTGTATTTCAAGCGCAAAGTGTATCAACGGGCGTTGAATGAGCTGGCGCCTTTGATATTTCCAGGCTATCGGCCGCCATCTGCGGCCCGCTCTAGCTATGGGAAGCGGCGCCGTCATCAGCGGGCGAGGCCTTGCTACTAGGAGCGAAGTGCCCCTAAACGTAGCCCTAGCATCTGTTGGGGATCATAGGCACTGTTATTCTTAGGGGTATCTTAGCGAGGCGCTCAACCATAATAGGCATGGAGCCGCGAATACAAGAGCATAAGCTGTTGATTATTAAGTGAGGAGGGATTTTAGATCTCCATACGTCCTCCATAGTATGGATGAGGTGGCTAAATAACCGCCCTCGGAGGCGTATAAGTCTATACTACTAGCCCCGGGGCAGATAGCCAAGGAGGATTATCACTATGAGCCCCAGGGGACGGGCGCGTTATGGCCCTCTGCAGGGTGTAGTCGAGAGCAGCGTATGCGCTTGGAGTGGGCTGATGAGATCCAATAATTGCTAGACGAAGATTATCCCCAGGCAGGTAAGGTCAAATTGGTCTACGATAATCTTAACACCCATCATATACCGGAGATAGTGACTACCAAGCCCCAGGGACTATAGCCCCAGTCCCAAAATATTGAGAGCACCATTTTGATCGCGACACATTTCCAAACCACAGCAGAAACAACGGTAGAGGCGGTTGGCAAGCTTGAGCGCTTGCCGGTGTCCGCACCAATGGCAATCCTGTGTGGCGTATAACCGGGTTCGCTTTAGCCAATGTCTTACCACCTTCTTCCGCTTTGTAGGACAGGTATTGAGCGAACTGCGACCAGGCCGCGTTCATGATGCTCTTGGCAAGGCAGTGGTGATGCACCATCCGGTTGACGGAAAGATTCTCGATGCAGATCACGCCATACTGATTGATGATCTTTCGGCTTTGCTGATGCGCGAAACCCTCTCGCCAGTTTTTGATGCGTTCGTGAATCTGGGCTACAACTTTTCGGTATTTGGCCCGCTTAGGCGTTCCCTTCCCGGCTTTAGAAAGATAGTTCACCGATTCCTGACCTTCTTCCCAAGCAGACTTGCGCTCCTCAAGAAAGTGGTTGTAATTGTAAAGAGAGGAATCTTGCGGCGCATGTTGATAAGCCTCTGCACATGCTATAGAGCTATGTTTAGGAGCACTTCGCTCCTAATGGCAAGGCCTCGCCCGCTGATGACGGCGCCGCTTCCCATAGCTGGAGCGGGCCGCAGATGGCGGCCGATAGCCTGGAAATATCAAAGGCGCCAGCTCATTCAACGCCCGCTGATACACTTTGCGCTTGAAATACACAATCTCGCGCAGCGGATACCAATAGTTGACCCAACGCCAATAGTCAAACTCCGGCCTATCCGTCACATCCAGCCGAAAATCTTGCTCCTCTCCCATAAAACGAAGTAAATACCAAATCTGCTTTTGGCCGATACACAGGGGCTTATTGCCATAACGGATATAACGATTAGGCAAACGATACCGCAACCAACCTCGGGTGCAGCCCATAATGCTGACATGCTCCGGACTTAACCCCACTTCCTCTGCTAGTTCCCGGTAGACTGCCTCCTCAGTAGTCTCATTCTCCTTGATCCCTCCCTGGGGAAACTGCCATGCCTTCTCCCTTGCTCGCCGCGCCCATAATACCCTGTCATCCTCATTGCAAAGGATAAGCCCCACATTCGCCCTAAAGCCGTCTCGATCAATCACGGCCTGCCCACGCTCTATTATCTATCGCTTATAAAATAATCTTATAAAGATACCTAAAATTAACCCCTTAGCGCAAACTTTAATTCCCTGGCCCTCTTCTATGGCATAGATATAAGAGCTGAACCGCCATCAATTAGTCACCACCAACCTGTAGGCCAACTCTCAACCCCGCTCACCTGGTGACTCTTGCAGCGATTTTTCTTCGGTAATAGTAGCTGTAATTCCAGTTACCCCATCAGCCAACAAACATACTCACGCCCGATCCGAGGTTTTAGCTTTTAAAAGAAAAAGCTAAAAAGGGCACCACGAGGAATGACAAACCATAACCGGTGCAGAGTAAAAATTTAAAATTGCTTCTTCAACTGATGCTCAAAAGCTTAGGAATCAATCCTCTATCTCACAGAACATTTTCTCTAAACAACCTCCCCACCAATTCCATCATGTATTCCCAAATAGAGCGATAAAAACAACCTTCAGCTTATAGCAAATTAATGCTTAATTAACAGCTTGACAAGGCCACGTCACCTCCTACCTTTAATAATATGATAATTGATTTTTAATTAGGGAAATCCTCTCTTTAATAAACACGTAAATTAATAATAGTTACTACCGCAATTTGAAGGAGACGGCTCAGCTGGAGAAAAAGATTAAAGAGATGAAAAGTATCAGCAAATATGGCCAAGGAAAACTTGAGAGCAAAACAAATTAGGCTCCTTCCAAGCAACCATTTTTGCTTTACATTCAAAATTATTGTTTTTCATATAAAAGGTGTGGAAGATGAACCCCAGCCTAAGTATTGGTAGAGCTTCTCGACCTCACTGCAGGCAACCGCAATGACCTTCCGAAGCAGGCTAGTTAAGAAAGTTATCCTGCCGTGATTATAGTAGTCAATTACTATGATAAATCACCCAATCTCACCTTTTCCTAACTACCAGAATAAAATTACTGTATCACGCACTTATTATGGAGAGCATGCAGGAGTTGTTTTTTTACAACGATTAATAAACGCATTTGTTGCAAGTGCCTCCATCTATCCCATTGGACTAATTTATGGCACTCACATGGAAAAACCTTATTATTCAGGCTTATCCATAGTAACGTTTATGCTTGCTCTCGGTATGTTTGAAGCTGTCGGTATCTATCAAGCCAGGACTAGGCTGTCCTTCCAATCTCTTCTTCGGAGATTTACGCTAGCATGGATTATCGTTGTTTTTGAACTTTTATTTCTAGGCTATGCCATCAAGCTGTCAGAAGTCTATTCCCGCAAGATATTATTAACTTGGTTTATAGCTTCACCTATGCTTACTCTATTGGCACATGAAGCTGTTCGTTTTCTTTGCTATCGGATATTTAATCTAAAATACAAGACACGCCATGCAATTATCATAGGTATTAATGACTTAAGCAGGCAGCTTGTAGAAACGATAAAATATAATAAGCGTTTGGGAATAGAGGTAGATGGGTTTCTCGATGACCGAGCAAAGGATCGCACGGGGGCTCTAACGGAGGGGCATTTATTAGGAAGGTTATCAGAATTACCAACACTAACAAGGCAGAGAAAGATCGACACTATATTTATAGCTTTACCATTGACCCAGCAGCAACGTATTATTGATCTTGTTGATGCTCTCCGGGATACCACAGCCTCCATTTATTATCTGCCTAATGTGCTACTTTTTGACCTAATACAAGCACGCCTAGACGATATCGATGGTGTCCCGGTGGTAGCACTATGCGAAACCCCATTCTATGGGATGAAGGCATTGGTTAAACGCCTAAGCGATATTGTCATGGCTACCTTTATACTATTTTTACTATCTCCACTAATGCTATTAATTGCAATAGGTGTGAAGTTAAGCTCGCCCGGCCCTATTTTATTTAAACAACACCGATATGGTCTCGATGGCCAAGAGATTTTAGTTTATAAATTTCGTTCTATGACGGTTTGCGAGGATGGAGAAACGGTTACTCAGGCTACTCGAAGTGATCCAAGAACCACTCCTCTTGGATTCTTCCTCAGACATACCTCTTTGGATGAACTGCCACAATTTATCAACGTGCTACAAGGATCAATGAGTGTTATCGGCCCAAGACCTCATGCCGTTGTTCATAACGAACAATACCGTAAAAAGATCAAAGGATACATGATCAGACATAAGGTGAAGCCTGGTATTACTGGACTAGCACAAGTTCGTGGTTTTAGAGGGGAGACAAAGATATTAGAAGAAATGGAGGCTCGAGTAGAATCAGACATTGAGTACATGCGAAATTGGTCGCTTACTTTAGATTTTCAAATCTTGCTAAAAACATTTTTGGTATTGTTTAATAATGAAAAAGCTTATTAGCCCTCTTCTGTCAAACTAGGCTTGGGCTTTGAATAAAGGAAGAACCAGTCACGTAATCAATCTTTTACCATACCCCGCGTTTGCCGACCCCATGCCAACAGGTACCTATGCATATATTCTGATAGTAATTACCTCGATATATTAGAGGCTTGGGTAAATTAAACACCACAAAATTTTTACTGAGGTACTTACCACTCGCCATAGACCTTCAGCCCCGTGGCATTGATAACCAATAATGGCATGCCTAGCGAGCGATGTACACTGTCAAATCGCTACCCCGCCGACTCAGGGTCATACGGCCCGGCGTCTGCAGCGGTACCTGAAACACCTCACAGATGAGCAGAACACACTACTGGATTGAGATCGCCGAATACGTCGACGTTGCCCTGCGCCAGCCGGCACATCACTCCTCAAGCAACGCCTCATCCAATCTACGCTGTCAGCAAACCACTCCGCACTAGTAGTTCGTTGTAGGCACGCCACTTCTTGATCTAATAACCTTACCTATGACTTGCTCATACCCTACTTAAGCATACTGCTAAACCCGCACTGAAAAAAGCAGTGCAAATGCTATATTTATGATGAACGAGATGAGCCTGGGTGGTACCCTTAAATAGCTTTTATATTTTTAGTACCCGAAAACGCGATATGAAACCAAAGAATCAACATAAATCTTATGTTGTATACATGAGTTTTTTCTGGATAAAGAGTTGCTTTTATTTTCTGACCTGAACGACAACCTGTACCGCCTCAACACCAATTCATTTTTTATTTGGTGCCACCAGTACACATGCCTAATCTGGCTCAGATTATGCTGGCTCCACAATGGATCTTCAGGCGATTTGAAAGTATTAGCCGAGGATCTTTTGGCCTGCTCGCCCAGCAGAGCGGCCAATACTTTCTGATAGTCATCCGTTAAAATCCCTTTTAGATATAGTGGGGCAGAAACTCATCAACACTACGGGTCGCTTCAAATACGGCGTCAGTCAGATGCTATTGAAAAAGATACCCGATCTACTGCACTCGCACACCTTGGATACTTTCATTTCATATCACCAATGCCTATCTAGACAGTACGCTCTGACAGGCACCATTCTGTATCTCAGCTATAGCTTATCAAAGTGCTATCAACTGAGCCATTCTGTTATGCCTTTATAATGTGGACTAGTTCTAATTTTTATGCATTCCTACCAAAAAAAGATAAAACTTTACCGATATGATAGTCAAGAAAAACATTCAAAGTAAGACGGATAATAATTTTTCTTAAATAGCAAATTTCTAAAAACCGAAAAAGGCAAACTATCCGAAAGGATGGGACGCAAAGCCTCTGGCCTAAGTCCTTTAAGGATAAGGTAGCAAGGCTACCGTAGCACGTGCATCTTCTAGATGCTGTGTAAACGGCATTCAGATTTAGAGGAGATGCTCTACAATGTATATTTCAGAAGAATATGCTACGTTTCATTTCATTCACAAAATTAAAATCCTCCTTTGTGTAATAATTATATTAACCACCCCCTCAATTGTTAATGCCGCCACTATTACTATTGCCTGGGATCCCAGCACTAGTCCTGATGTCTCCGGTTATAAACTTCATTATGGAAAGGTTAGTGGACAATACACAAACAGTGTTGATGTAGGTAATAAGACAAGCCATGCCTTAGATGGGTTTTTAGCTGGGGAAAAATACTACATCTCAGCCACCTCTTATTGTAACTGCGATAATTCCCAAGAAAGCGATTTTTCTGAAGAATTAGTAGTAGCAATCCCTGAAAATATTGATGATACCGATTTAATTTTACCCCCAATAGAGGTTGGCGAAGTTATAGTGGATCATAATTGGGAGCGGGTAAGTTTCAAAGAGAGCTTTATTGATCCGGTCGTAATTGCGCCGTCTATTAGTTATTCAGGACGTGATCCAAGTATTGTTAGAATCCGCAACATCACTAGTGATGGGTTTGATATCCGTGTCCAGGAATGGGACTATCGTGATGGCTGGCATACACAAGAGAAAGTCCACTTTATCGCTATGGAGAAAGGACACTATATATTACCGGATGGGACAAAGATCGAAGCCGGCAGTGCCCGGACAAATACCACCTCTTCATTTGACACCGTAAACTTTCAGCAGCCGTTCAATGTTTCTCCTGTCGTGCTTACATCCATCACCAGCGATAATGAACCAGATGGAGTTACCGCCAGGAAAAAAGACATTAGCAAAGAAATGTTTAAGCTATTGCTGCAAGAACAAGAAGCAAATAGCGACGGCCATGATTATGAATCCGTAGATTATATTGCCGCAGAACCCTCTATTGGAATGGCTGGCTCCATCCCCTTTGAAATAGGTAGAACTGAGGACAACATGGACCATAATTTCCGCCTAGTTTCATTCCTTAATTCATATGCTAATAATCCAATCGTTATTCTAGATCTCCAAACAAGTGATGGAATGGATACAGCTAACCTAAGGTGGGAGAACTTAACTTCTAATTCTGTCACAGTGAAAGTAGACGAAGAACAGTCAATGGATGATGAAACTTACCATACTACTGAAGTTGTCGGATATATCATCTTTGGTCTTGCTAGCCAATGATAGCTAAAAAAATAGGCGCTTATATCATCTCATGAAGATAAAACAGTCGAAATAAGAGATTAAGTAATCCTTATATAAAGTAGATTAGATCGTTTACGAGAATTATTAAGGATTGGATTGCTAAACAGGGATGTTTAACAACCCCCAGACCATAAATCCACCTCTGTGCAAAAACTCCAGGTTTTTTTGCAAGTCCTTCCAAGCATACTTACTTTAACAAAGTTGGCCGTTAATATCATCCCAAGTGTCATCTTTTCTACACTCAGACATCAGACAAATGATAGCTACTCACCTTACCACATCATAAAAATTAAGCGCATCACGATCAATTTCCTGATACCCCAGCGACTCGCACCTGCTTTTTCTTAACTCACCACTGACCGGCACTCTTCTAGAAGCAAGTCATCCACATTTTGTCACTAGTTAGCGACAACTTATTTAAAACCCTTTATTACCGTATAGGGAAAAAGTTACTTAATTTAATTCTACCTACCATAAGCTATTGGATTTCTAAATTTTATCATCTTTTACAAAACCAATTTATTAAAAATCTTAAGCTTATAATGGCAAAGAGAAATCATAAATAAATTAATCAAGCACGTCTCTAAAAAACGACAGAAACCATACCATCTTATAAGTAACCTGCCATGCAAAAAAATGTAAGCCATTTATTTTAATTGTAAATTCATTTTTTGGCATAAAATATGCGTTCCCCTGAGCCAAAATTAGAACAAAACTATTTCTAGTTCGTGTCAATTTAAAATCAAAACTTACAACTACCGATTCGCGCAGCTTGTTTTTTCCAATCCAAGCTGTCGACGGTATTTTTTTGGATGGCATTTATTTCTAGGGAGATAATAAACTATGCCTACATGGTTAAAACTATTACGTCTTATAAAAAAGAAACCCTCTTCTACAAATATAGCTCTAAAAACCACAATTACAAGTATAACCCTTCTTGTCTACAGCCTTAATGTCAACGCAGCACAGGCTGTACTTACATGGGATGACATTAGCGAACCGAGCGTTGCAGGTTATAAGCTTTACTATGGCTCATCTAGCGGTAATTACAACCATAGTATAGATGTTGGGAACCAAACCTCATACACCCTCACAGGATTAGAATCAGGAAATACTTATTATATCGCCGCAAAGACTTACAATCAGGATAAGTCAAAATACAGCGACTTTTCTAATGAAGTAACCGCTACGCTTCCCTCTAGCACAACTTCATCAGAGACAAATATTAATGAAGATAGCGTACCCCCAATAGAGGTTGGCGAAGTTATAGTGGATCATAATTGGGAGCGGGTAAGTTTCAAAGAGAGCTTTATTGATCCGGTCGTAATTGCGCCGTCTATTAGTTATTCAGGACGTGATCCAAGTATTGTTAGAATCCGCAACATCACTAGTGATGGGTTTGATATCCGTGTCCAGGAATGGGACTATCGTGATGGCTGGCATACACAAGAGAAAGTCCACTTTATCGCTATGGAGAAAGGACACTATATATTACCGGATGGGACAAAGATCGAAGCCGGCAGTGCCCGGACAAATACCACCTCTTCATTTGACACCGTAAACTTTCAGCAGCCGTTCAATGTTTCTCCTGTCGTGCTTACATCCATCACCAGCGATAATGAACCAGATGGAGTTACCGCCAGGAAAAAAGACATTAGCAAAGAAATGTTTAAGCTATTGCTGCAAGAACAAGAAGCAAATAGCGACGGCCATGATTATGAATCCGTAGATTATATTGCCGCAGAACCCTCTATTGGAATGGCTGGCTCCATCCCCTTTGAAATAGGTAGAACTGAGGACAACATGGACCATAATTTCCGCCTAGTTTCATTCCTTAATTCATATGCTAATAATCCAATCGTTATTCTAGATCTCCAAACAAGTGATGGAATGGATACAGCTAACCTAAGGTGGGAGAACTTAACTTCTAATTCTGTCACAGTGAAAGTAGACGAAGAACAGTCAATGGATGATGAAACTTACCATACTACTGAAGTTGTCGGATATATCATCTTTGGTCTTGCTAGCCAATGATAGCTAAAAAAATAGGCGCTTATATCATCTCATGAAGATAAAACAGTCGAAATAAGAGATTAAGTAATCCTTATCTAATTAAAGATAATATAATGACACTAGAATTTTTTAGAGCCATGATAAGACTAAGATTTAAAAGCCTTTTGTTTAAATTTTTATTATCCCCTGTTGTTCTATTTGTCTACTCGGCATCGGCACCGGCAGCAACAGTAGAGTACTCCAATGATTTTGAATCGGGGTTTGGAGATATTTCATTTAAATATGAATGCCGAGATGAACAATATAACAGGGTAACCAATGTAAGCCGGGAAGGCAGTTATTCGTTGCGCACTTTTCAAAGAGGCGACCAAGGTTGTGTCCAACCTAATGGAGTGGAAAGAAAACGAACAAAATTCGTCTTAGGGGATGTGCGTTATTCGCGGGATACAACGTATTGGATTGGGTTCAGCGTTTACGTGCCCAAAGATTACCCAATACATAGAAATGACGGTATTTTTGTATATGGCTCAACTTCTGGAAGCCAGCCAGGTGAGCCCGCGATGTATTTAAGAGATGGCAAGTGGCAGATTGACAACAGATGGTATGATGGGAGCAGTGTAAAGCACAGCCGGATTTTTGAGGGGAAAGCCGATACTGGCCGATGGACGGACTTTGTGCTGGAGCTAAGGCGTTCGCCGATAAAGGGCAATGGTGTTCTAAGAGCTTGGATGGATGGAAAGTTAGTTGGCGAGACAACTGGGGTGATAGTGGGTACAGACTACTCAACTCCTCCGGTTGCTAAATTAGGAATTTATTTCGGAGGAAACAGGAGCGACGATTACACTCTTAATTTCGACTCTATAAAAATAGCCCAAGGCTCTGATGGCTTCGACCTAGTTTATCCGGAGAATTCCTCAAATTCATTGGAGTCTTCCACTACCCTTCCCTCTCCGTCTGGATTAAAAATTATCGACTTACTACCATAGCTTTATAGCAGACCACTTATAACTTATGTGCTAACGCCGATCAAGAATGTACTTGATCGGCGCTCCTAAATAGAAAGGAAATGTAAGTATTTAATCGCTAGTTACGAAAGAGCCTTCAATTGTTCCCCAGTTATCGCTTCCAGGCCCAGTATACACCATTACAAAACGGTTTCCTTTACTCCATTTTGTGGAAAATCCCCAAAATACGGTTTTATGGCCACTCTGCAAGTTTCCATTTGAACCGATATCCCATGGATTTCCAAAGAGCACTGTAGTCCAGGGTCCCCATGGTTCTGGGGCATCATAAATTCCGATATGTCCATTATTTTTCCTGTGCCTGGAGACTTGCTGCGCAATTAAAATATACCTATCGATTCCTTGTATATAGGCCACGCTTGGTCTTAAAACACCGTTTTTAACATCTTCAAACACAGGTTTTCTCTTGGCAACATTAGACGTCCACTGTGGATTTCCATTGTTATCAAACCCCGCAAAAAATTCATAACTCATCCAATCTTCAATTTTAGATTTTGGAACTCTTATTAAGGTAATTTCCCCAGGAATCTGCACATCCCAATCAGCCCCCCCCTTATTCTCGGTAGCATACATGTAAATGTAATTATCCCTTGCTCCTTGATAATCCTTCCCGAACTGTAAAAACGTGGGACAAAAAAAGCCTTCAGTATTCGGAAAATCTCTTGGAGTCAACTCCCACCCCAGGCCATCCCAACTCGCGGCATGATTCATGGACTTGAATAGTTGTTGGCTTTTAAAAACACCCGCATTCGAACCCGGACCGCATCTCCACATATACATAACGCCGTCAATCGATATCAAACCATAAGACTTCCCGCCAAATTTAGCTGAGTTCTTAGAACCCTTGCCACCCCACACATTAAATCCCTGATAATGGTCTTTTGTTCCTTCAATACGGGCAAACCCCATGCTGACCCTGCCTTCCCGGTTAGTCCCTCCGAAACCGCCGCCGTCCCCCCAACTAGTGTACTGATGATTATCATCAGCCCACGTAATAGGCCAATTATCACTGCCAGGTGCAGCCGTCTGCACTGTAGACATATCAAAAACCATGTCTAAAATTTTTGCGCTGGGCGGGTACGGCGCAGCCCGATCTGTCCGATCTGGAACCAAAAAAGGAAAAACTATCAGCAGAAGACAAACCAATACAGCCATTATTGCGAGTTTCCTAATTTTCATGCTCTACACTTATGCTAATTTATTTCTAAGCACATGGACAGTAAGTACTATTATAGTACAGCAGGATCATGCTTTAATTAATTAACATTAATTGTAAAGTCCTGTATATCAGAGCCCTCTGAGTTTTCTACTTGTATCGTGACATCGAATGCACCCACTACACTTGGGGTCCATGCTATACGGCCGGTATCAGGATGGAGACTCATATCAGGTGGGCCCTCTACTAAGGTATAATGGGGTAGGAGCCATCCAATGGCTTCAACTTCATCGGTATAAGGAATACCCACTGAGGCATCCGTCATCGGTTCAGACGTCACTTTAGGCATTACTGGCACATAGGCCGGTGCAAGCGATTGCAGCGCCTCAAACCATACCGTGGCCATCTTGGCAGAGCCAGAACTACTTGGATGAAGTTCATCCACCATATCCTCTGGATATACAAGCGCATTTTCATGATTTGCAATAAGCATTTGATCACCATTGCTCACTCTAGCCTGAGCTATTGCTTCTATATTGCTATTAAATTCTGGGTAGTGCTGCATATTGAGTGATTATGCGCTATATTTATATTATGTATGTATAGATTTCTCAAGGAGATAGCCATGAACTGTCCCCGATGCCGTGGTACTCATATTGTCAAAAATGGGAGTAATGGGGTCGGGACACCCAAATTTTTATGCAAAGTCTGCGGTCGGCAATTCGTGGAGGACCCCAAGAATTGCTCCATTACTCAAGAGACGAAAGAGCTGATTGATAAATTGCTCTTAGAGAGAATTCCGCTGGCAGGGATTGTCCGAGTCACGGGCGTTTCAGAGCGCTGGTTGCAATATTATGTGAACGATAAATATGCGCATACACCGCGGCGAGTGGAGATAAAAAAAAGTCCAGAGCTCGTTTAACCCTTGAGTGCGATGAGCTTTGGTCGTTTGTCGCCAGAAAGGGCAATAAACAATGGGTGTGGTTAGCGTTCGATAGGGACACCCAAGAAGTTGTGGGGGTTTATATCGGCGATCGGAGTCAAACAGGGGCACAAGGATTATGGCAGTCCTTACCCGCCGTTTATCGGCAGCGGGCCGTAAGTTACACCGATTTTTGGGAAGCCTATGAGGCTATCTTCCCAGGGCCACGCCATCGCAGCGTGGGCAAAGAAACGGGACAAACAAGCCACATTGAACGCTTTAATTGTACGCTCAGACAGCGTGTTTCGCGTTTAGTCAGAAAAGCACTCTCTTTCTCCAAGAAATTAGAAAACCATGTCGGCGCTATTTGGTATTTTGTCCACCATTATAATGCGACCCTTTGCCCAACAACCCGATCCTGATTATCACTCATAATGCAGGACTACCAAATTCTGTAGTCTCCGGATGGTAAGTCGCTCGATTAAGAATGCGAGCCAAAACGACTGTGATATCCGTATTAAATGAATCAATAATATTAAGAAGGATATTATACCCAAAGTATCCAACTCGTTAGTTCCAATGTGTAACAGCACCACATCAGGCGGGTTTGCTTCAAGCCAATCAGATAATGAGAGCGCAATATCCACAGGTGTCCACCCGCTATGCCCGTTGTGATGAAATGGCTAGACTATCCCCGACAAGCAACTTCAAGTAATCTTAAAGGTAAAGAAGAGAGTATGTACCAAAGAATTAACAAGAAGAAAGCGAGTCAGTATACAGTGGAACTTAAAGAGTGAATGGTGAAATCAGTATTGGTCATCAGTTTTCTTCTTCTTGTTATTGCAGATCACCAGTTACATAGTTATTTATACACCCCCGCTGCAAGAATCCTTGCTACGTGGGCAAGACAGGCACCGACTTCTCGACCTCCTGACCATTGCTCTCTGTGCCGTATTCGCCTACGCTGACTTTTTTCGCCAGATAAAGAATCGAGCCGACTATAGCGGCTCGAGAAAGTAATCTCTATATTTAGAGTTCATTATATTATTTTAAGGAACCACATTCGTTACCACTAAATTAGTCGGCGGCATTAATATCTTATCTGAATTCCCTGGCACAACAAATGCATAGGCACCAGAGCCTTGGGCTATTTTTATAGAGTCGAAATTAAGAGTGTAATCGTCGCTCCTGTTTCCTCCGAAATAAATTCCTAATTTAGCAACCGGAGGAGTTGAGTAGTCTGTACCCACTATCACCCCAGTTGTCTCGCCAACTAACTTTCCATCCATCCAAGCTCTTAGAACACCATTGCCCTTTATCGGCGAACGCCTTAGCTCCAGCACAAAGTCCGTCCATCGGCCAGTATCGGCTTTCCCCTCAAAAATCCGGCTGTGCTTTACACTGCTCCCATCATACCATCTGTTGTCAATCTGCCACTTGCCATCTCTTAAATACATCGCGGGCTCACCTGGCTGGCTTCCAGAAGTTGAGCCATATACAAAAATACCGTCATTTCTATGTATTGGGTAATCTTTGGGCACGTAAACGCTGAACCCAATCCAATACGTTGTATCCCGCGAATAACGCACATCCCCTAAGACGAATTTTGTTCGTTTTCTTTCCACTCCATTAGGTTGGACACAACCTTGGTCGCCTCTTTGAAAAGTGCGCAACGAATAACTGCCTTCCCGGCTTACATTGGTTACCCTGTTATATTGTTCATCTCGGCATTCATATTTAAATGAAATATCTCCAAACCCCGATTCAAAATCATTGGAGTACTCTACTGTTGCTGCCGGTGCCGATGCCGAGTAGACAAATAGAACAACAGGGGATAATAAAAATTTAAACAAAAGGCTTTTAAATCTTAGTCTTATCATGGCTCTAAAGTCTCCTATTGTTATATTAACATTATTTATAGGTCGCACTTTTAGAAAATGGTCCTAAAAGGCACACCATTGCAATGCTGCTCTTTTCTTATTCGACCATTATGGCTTTAGCTTTAGAGCACTTTTAAGCATTCAATAGCCCGAAGTCTACTTATGCGGTATTGTTGCATAGTTCGAATAAAACGCTGCAAGGGATTTACGTCCAGCAGGTGTGCTCAGAGTTTCAAGAAATGAGCCAACGGGCAATACACGCTGTGGTGTTTGAAGTGGGCTGAGACAGTGAGGGGTTACTGAGGCGACGCCGAGCGGTAATAGCTAGAACGCATCGGGAACGGGAATTCGAATCCATTAAAAATTGGATATTGTTGACAAACAACCCCAACAGCCGGAACTCCTTGATCCGCATCCACCGTTTTTCGGCGGGTTGAAGGAGCTTATAGGCACATCCGCAAACGGCGGCCTTGCGAGGCCCAACTTCCAAACCATTTACTTAACCTCTGCGCCGACTACGCCCCCATAACATTGTCCTTGGCTTAAAATTTGTGAAAGACATTTAAATCAATCAGGTCCCCAAGCTTATAATTCCACTCATAAGGTTCAAATTCACCTAGGCCACCAAATGGGAAGAAGGTTAATTCTCCAAAATATACCTTGTCTTGCAAAGAATACAAATCCACCCTGACAAATGCAAAATCTCGAGAAAGTTTTTCAGCGATATCGAGCATATACTCATATTTTTCGGGCTTGGATAAAGGGCAACTAAAATGAGGGGATGATTTGCCAGGCAAATGCGAACCCGTGAATGGCATTAAACTCCAATCCCTGTCATAAAAGTCAACAACCTTACCTTTATGCCTGTCTCCAATTACTTGGCAATATAAAGGTCTTCCATGGAAACAGTAGAATTTGAAATCTCTCAAATATTCATTTTCACCATCACTTAGGTATTTTTCACACACTATTCGTGGTTTAATGTCCCTGTACACCCATTCACGAGCATGATTGTAATAGCTACTATTTAACCATAGCTTGATTTTTTTAACCGTTTCTTCTACGTCGATCTTTGATTTATCTTGGCATACAATATTCCATCCTGAACCATGAGTTGCCTTCAACACAAAAGAGTCAGGCATTACTGAAAAATCTATATCTTCTGCTTTATCGTAAATTCCATACAACTCATTCAATATTTCACCACAGCCTCGCAAACGAACAAATTCCCGAACACCGACTTTATCAGCACACATGACGGCCACTGGATCATGCCAATTCAACTTAATCCATTGTAACTTCTCATTAAATTTCATTGGATTTTTAAGATTCGGTATCTGTTTTAGTGTGATAGCATACCTCATAGTAATAAATAATCTGTCAGGTATAACAGACAGTACCAAAAATACATACTGACTAATTAATGGGAATCGTACTTTCGTGATTTTTTTAATACTTCTCATTTAGGCATACTCCTTAAATTACGATACTGCTACTAGCAGAGCTTTACTCCGTACTAAACAAAGAGCTTGCCTTCATTGATTCGGGATAAATTGAAGTATAGAAGCAATAGTCCTGCATAGAGATATTTTCCACGATATCACAAAGACTACTTCATCTTTTTAGAGTTCGAGTAATTGCTTTTCTCCAGTTGTGCTATCGCTACAAACAGTTACCACTGGAAAGGAATGCAGAAAGAACAACCGGAATGATGCTGCTTTGCCAGACTTTCGAATTCATGATCTCGGCACAACAAGTTTTAGTATTTTCGATAAAATCGCCTTACATGCGCCAGGGCCTAATTCTCATGGTTGGTTCAAAAAATTAGGAAAATTTTCCCAATTTTAGAGGTAAGATATGTCTCTTTTTACCTGTTAGCATAACAATAATAATAAGCGTATTCATTTCTGCTACAGCTTACACCCTAATAGGGACTCAAGGGCATCGATATCTGGCCGGAAAAGTTGTTCCAACCGTTCACGCATTTCCGGGGAAAGCGGCTCTTTCTGGCAGGCATTCCACGCTTTCAGCCGCCTACGCATAGCAAAGATAAGGCCGCCTAATCTCCGCAGCCGTGTCCTGCGCATTTTATTTGCTAACGCATATAACGGACCAGGAGCAACAAAGTAACGCGCCACCCATTTCGACCGCGGAGCACTAGAACGGTTGTAAACTGTACTCAAGTTACTGCTTTCCAAGTGTAAGATATCTAAAAACTCACATACCTCCTGCAAAAATTGTTTTGGATCACGTTGCATATCTTCCAGAAGGCAAATGAATATTTGCTCCCTTGGAAATACGCTCAAAAAACGCTCCACCTGCGGAGCATAAAAAGTGCTTTGTGTATAGAGCCATATATCCAACCACTTCTTCGACTTACGTTGGGCTTCCTGCTCAATCGCTGCGTCAAAAGAAAGAGTCTCCCTCCCTTCAGCTACCAAGTGCATATATTGTGAATAAGCCTTTTCTATCGGATGCCGTAGAAGAATAATAATTCGTGTTTTCGCCCCTAGTTCCTTGTAAATGCGTTCGGCACAGCCTTCATGATAGAGGTAAAAGGGGGAAATATCTCCAATTGCGTTCGGAGAACCGACAGCCTCATAATAAGCTGCATAGGCATCCAGCGTCTTACAAATGCTTTCTACCACATACCGGTCGGATGGCCCCTGAGTTAATTGTATAAGCCGGTGAGATGAAAAATAATGCAATTCTTTCTTCACTGGCAAATAAATATCGGAGTGCTGGGATAGATAGTGGTAAAGCGAAGTGGTACCAGATTTTGGTGCACCAACGACCACAAAATTTGGTAGTTTGCCTAGAAGTTTCAGGCGGTCAAAAGTCTTATCTATCATGCCATCTAATTAATCCTTATTTATTAATTAGCCAAATACCGATTAAATTTTTTGAAGTGAACTACTAATTAGATGATCACCTAGACGATGCGCAAGGGCGGTAATGGTGAGCACGGGAGGGGCTGGCGATCCAGTAACAAAAGTTTCAGATCCACACAAATATAAATTTGGACAATCATGCACCTTAAGATTGCGATCAACAACGCTAGTCTTGGGATTATCACCCATACGACAAGTTCCGATATGATGGCGGGACCAGGTTACTTCAATTTCTTCTAAATCAGTTGCATTCATTTTTTCAAATAATGAATATAAGAGCTGTCGGGTTCGTTCTAACAAATGCAAATCTTTATCAGTATAATTAAATATTAAGTGCGGTAGGGGATTGCCAAAGATATCTTCCCTTGTATTCGACAAGCTCACTCGATTTTCATCCACTGGCTGCATTTCGATCGTTGCACCCATATAGAGGGTCGGCTGCATGGCGCGCTTCATAATCTTTACCGCATGTCTGGGAATATCCTGCAGCCTGTATCTGAGGAGATGATGGGGAAATACCCAGGACTGTATGAATACAGGGAATACCCCTCCCAGTCCGTCGACCCAAAATTTTTCATAAAACTGGTGCGTTCGGCCCACTTTGTGGCGTAAATCTAGGGTGTTCCGGTTATGACGAATTTTCCCATAGATATTTGGTGCAGCATGCTCGTTAAAGCCTCGACCGACACGATCATATTGATTTCCAATTCCTTTAGGGAAGCGTTCAGAACGCGATAAAAGAAGCAAACGGGGTGTCTGTATTCCACCACAGGCAACAACATAGGTGTGTGCTCTAATCATTTTCGTAATCCCATCGAGCGTTTTTGCTTCCGCCCCCATAATACGGGATTCATTATCGTGGATTAGGCGTGTCACCGTCACACCCGATACAAGTATCCCGCACCGAGACCCTAGAAATCGCGGTAGAATTTCTTTATTAAATCGAAAGAAGCGAATACCTCTTGCGGGTGTCGCTGTTGGCGAATCATCGACTACCACGCCTGCTTTGATCATAAGCTTTTTCAAAGCAGTAATATTAGGACTTGGAGGAAGCGGCAGCTCCTCGCTACGTGGTGGCATATATTTCGAGAGCTTACCGCCACGCACACGAAGCATTTTCTCAGCTTGCAGATAATAGGAATCTAAATCCTTATACTTAATTGGCCAAGGATTACCCTTGGGAGTATAGGGATTTGTTTCAAAATCAGATGGCTGAAACCGCTCGCAGCGGCCCGTCCAAAAATTTGAATTGCCCCCTACTAGACGTCCTGTTGTTCGGGTCAGTGGATAATTAGTATCCCCCGTGTATTCGTATTCTGCAAGCTTTTTAAGACGCGGATCAGCAAGCCAATTAAGCAAGCTGTTACCAGATTCAAGAATAACTGTGCGGATTCCATGTTCTGCCAGTAGGGTTCCAAGCGTAGTACCGGCAGGGCCCGAACCGATAATACATACATCGAAAGGTTCCGAACCCTCTAGAGCGTCCAGGTTTCGTACCAGGTTTCGAACTACCATTATAAAAGTCTCCTAAAGAAGAACAAATATTGTCTCTAACTACGCCAATTCTATTAATCGTTACTAGCATCGTGGAGACTTAAATTAACAAGTTAAAGGACAATTTTTAATAGGATTAAAAACCTAGCTTTCTTTCCTTGCGTACCAAACCTGAATAGAAGCAAACAGCTTTCCATACTTCATGAACTCATTTCTCAGCACCCTGAGTTGCGGATTCTCAAACCCCGCCTGTTTGAACAACTTTCCTAGTGCATGTGACGTATAGTATCGAACATGACCTTTTTCAATAATCCTGAGTAGGCGATCCCAAGCCCACGTATACAGGGAAAGATCCGGTGCATTTTCAAATATCACCAACTCGCCGCCTGGCGTTAGGACTCTGCGCATCTCTTGCAATGCTTCTATTGGATGTGGATAATGGTGAAATGAATTTGTACACAATACGTGGCCAAACGACCCACTAGGATAAGGAATGCAGTCTGCCGCCGCCTGCCGAAATTCAACCTTCTGCTTTATCTCGCCTAACACTTTCTCCTGTGCTTTTGCTACCATTTTATCCGATATATCAATTCCACAGGCTTTCTCCACTCCTAGTACTGAGGCTAGATAGGTTACGGCAAAGCCCGTTCCACAGCCTATATCAAGGACCCTTGAAGTGGCACCAAGAGTAAATTGCTCAATAGCTAGTTTCTGTGTATATTGAAACCAAGGTGATATTTTGAAGCCATCATATTTAGTCGCCCAGTTATCAAAAAATTCCTGGTTTTTCTGATCAGTATACGACTTATCTGCCATCACATTTACCTTCCTTCTTTATCACTCAATTTTGCTCTCCCTTTATGCTATCCAGTTACAAATCGTAGAAAAGTCAAGTAATGGATACCTCCTAACCTTTCCATCCGCGCCACCATACCTCACAAGCACAAAAAGCAGTAGGCTCTTTTTCCCAACTCATATAGAGGGAGAACATCCCCCCTCCACTCTTCTCTACTTAGTCTAGAAATTGTTCAAACTCAGTTCCACGCAGTGCGCTAGCAAGCTCATCATAGTTTTTTACCATTAACTCAAGTTCATTTGGATTGATCTTGACAAAATCACAATGCATTGGTGCAGGATTTAATTGAAACAATTCGCAAATTTTTTCTGCCGCTTCATTGGAGAGCGACTGCCCATTAATCATAGTCTCATACACTAATTCTATTCTATGATGATGCGAAAGCAATTGCTCGAACTCTAGAAACTGATTACGAACTCGCTGCATTTCTTTAATTGCTGCTGTTGGTGATATATGGATAGATACACCCGGTACTTTTTTTGTGGTATGAGGTTGCCACCGGCGCTCCCGCTTAGCACCGAGCAACATTTTAGATACATATTGTTTAAGTAGATTCTCACGACGTAAATGTATCACTCGAATATCCGTATGGTGCGTTAGAAAGTTGCACACTTTATTATTTAATTGATTATACATTGACTTAAACACGAGCACCGGTGCATCATTTCGTGCGCAAAAGTTTTCTAATATTCTTACGGGTCTCCAAGCACCGGCTGCTATATACAAATAGATCTTTGTAGATAACCGTCGATCGGCTAGGAACCGCGGCGGTTCAATAAAACCTCCTATTAGTAATTCGCCATCACATCTCACTTGAGGATGAGAATTCAAACAGTGGCGAAGAAAATTCGATCCTGACCGCTGCGACGTGATTATGATCCCTTTCATAAGCGTGAAATCCAAAACAAAAAAAGAAAATGGACTAAATAAATATCAAGACTGTCTATAAATAAAATCCAGTGAAGAAGCAAATAATGAAGAAACTCACTAGATAGTGTTGAAGCGTGAGTGATCATCTGCTACGGTTGTGTCTTTATTCCCTAAGGAGCTGTGATGAACTGCCCTTACTGCCATGGCCACGCGGACCCCAAAAACGGGAGCAATGAGACGGACAGGCCGAAGTTTCTGTGCCAAGGGTTGTGGTCGAAGTTTGTAGAGCTGAAGCTAGCGTATGATAATCACTCATGATTTAGGACTACCACTCACTAATATTTCTTCATTACACCCATTCACTAATTTAACCCTTAATTTTTATAATTCTTCCCCATGCCCGATAAAATAATTGGCGCATTATCAACATTTCTGCAGCCGAGAAGGCCTTAAATAACAATAGCGCAATAATGTATGCTGTCGCTGTGATTAACAAGAGAATAAACAGATTATATTTTGTCAAAGAAAAAGAAACTGCTCCTGAAAGTAGCGCGCAAAGAAATGGTTTGTATGCTGCTTGTGCTAAGTCAATCTTAGTGATGTACTTTAAGACAAACGAAGCATCAAGTATAAGAACAAACACACTAGCTACGACTATAGCGATTGAAATCCCAAAAAGTCCATACATCTTACCTAAGACGACAGTCAGAGCTATGCTCATTATAGTTCCTAGGGCTGATCGCCACACCATTGCACGCTCATTATCATTAGCAATCATGCTCTGCTTCATAACCATATCGGCCGCAAAGAAGACCTGCGACCAAATAATAACCTGTAGTACCTGCACTGAAGCTTCGTATCCAGGACCATACAATAATAGAATTATCTTGTCGGCGATTGCTGTAACAATAAAGACAAAGGGCAATATCACGATAAAAAGAAATTTTAATGTTTGGGAAATTAGCGCTCCAGACTTGCTCTTGAAATTTTTAAAAGATCTAGAAAAAACGGGAAGAATCGACATCATGACTACAGGAATAATTGATGCGCTAGTCTGACTCACTCGATCTGCCCCATTAAATATTCCTACCATATCTAAAGCTACTATCATCGGTAAAATGATAATATTAATTCGAGCTAACGACTCTGTTAGGAACCTTTGCAATGCAAACGGTACGGCCGTAGACAAAATAGCTTGACAAAAATTAACTTTTGGGCGCCAATCTGGAGTGGAGCCGACCTGCTTTGATTGTTGGAGGATAACCCAACTTAAAATTAAGAACGAGGTTAGTTGAAATATAATGCGACCGACAAAGGCTGACCAAATCCCCACCCCCATAACAAGTAAAATCCACAAAATAAATAACCCTAGAACGCGCCCAATAAAGGCAGCAATAACCAAATGCTCCATACGCTCTAGGCCCTGGAGCACAGCCTGGGCAATAAGGTAAAGTCCAGCAACTGGCAAACCAATAGCAGCAACATAAACGGCCATTATTATTCTTTCGTCATAGCTCATGAGATGCGCAAATGATGCAAGGATAACGCCAAATCCAAGAGCAAATAGAATAGTTGTTACGCTGGCATTCACCCAGTAAGTAAACATTAGCGATTGATCTCTAGCTATTGCTCGAACAACAACATCTTGCTGCCCAAAAGGTGTTATGATTTCAAATAGCAACGCTAGGGCTAAAACGATACCATAGATACCAAGGGATGATGGATCTAAGTAACGTGCAACAAGCACGGCAACAATCAAACCACCTCCTTTTGCAAAGAGCGAAGCAGTAAACAGCGCAGCGGAATTTTTAATGACTCTAGCCGCCGTATCAACCTTCTTAGACTGAGAGAAACTACGCTCTTTCTCCACTTTACGTACCATGCTAAATATTAATAGAAATGTTCTCTAATCCTTCTTAGCCCTGCTCCGGATAACCCTGGCAGGGACGCCGACCGCAATCACATTTTCCGGGATGTCTCGGGTCACCACCGCCCCTGCGCCGATCACAGCCCCCGTCCCTACAGTCACACCATCGAGAAGGATGGCTCCCGTGCCAATCCATACATTGTCACCAATCCTAATTGGGCCCTTTGAATAAGCCCCTTGGTCCATAATGACACGGGAGGTATCGCCCATATGGTAGTCACCACCACTCATATAGCAACCACCCGCCACTAAAACGGATTCGCCTAGCTCAATGCCACCTAGGGACGCAAGCACACAGTTACAGCCAATTGTTGTTCGAGAACCCAAATAAATAGGCCCAGTTTTTGCCAAAAGCATGGAGTTACGATTAATGACAACGCTATCCTCAAGCACAACGCCCTCACCCCGCCCCTCTAGCACAGAGTTATCATCGACAGTGACATTGTTGCCGAGCGTGATTTTGTGTGGGTGCCGGATAGTTACATTACGACCCAGGATAAGCCCATTACCAACGTTCTTGAATAATCGTGGATAAAATTTTTTTCGAACTAAAAAGCCAAAACCACCTGGCATTGAGCCCAAAATAGTTGTCAGAAACTCATACACCAAAAAGCGCCTTAGCCCGACATCCCCTACAGTCAGATCCATATATGCTTTTGCGGGTGATGAGCGCGCTTGCAAAAGCCTCTCCCGGATAACTTGGTTCTTATCAATTTCCTTCACGATAGCTATCTAAATATCAATGAGTAATGTTAATATTATGATTGCTCGCTTTTAGGCACGGGCGTACTTCCAGGGACAAAAGTTATTTGCCTACTTTCAAGTTTTCTTATGCTCAGGCTACCGCAGAGATTGGACTTTAGTACCAGTCTTATTTCTTCGATACCTGATACCAAACAATCAACATAACAGGAACCAGAGCCAGCTCGACTCCGATTGCATAAAGGTTATGCCATGACAACCCCTGCATCACAAACTCTGTGAGCGAATCTCCGGGCTCTCCATGTTTAATCCCCACAAAGATTGGATAGGGTGAACTCCAGTAATGGTCATTAAGTGGCCAGAACAAGGGTATTCCATAAGGAGCTCGTCCGTCATAGGTAAGATAATCGAGTAATAGATGAGAACCATAACCTAGCGCCCCCACTAAGCCTGTGCGAAAGGCAGATGCTTGTAACCAGCGCGACAAATAGGATGCCAGCAAACCAAAAATCAACGCAGATATTATCGAATGACTGAAGCCATGATGGTATTTATTGACATCACCGACAAGTAGACCCGGAAGAAAATCGAGATCAGCTGCAATGCCCGCAAAAATCCCAAAGCAAACCCAACGCCAAAAACCGCCACTTCGGGGAGTACCCGCTAACGCACAAACAATACCAGCAAGGCTATGACCGATGGGTGAAGCCAATGACGGACTCCTTTTCTGTAATTACCTCTTTGAAGAGCTCTTCATAACAGGAAGCACAGTGGTCAATATAATAGCTCTCGACCAAACTTTGATTGCTCTTACCCATAGTCTGCCGATTCGCCGGGTTATCTACCAGACAACGGATAGAAGCTATTAAAGCCGCATGATCATTGAGCCGCACTAGATATCCAGTCTTACCACTTACAAGAAAATCCGTCTGCCCGCCGTGGTCATAACAAACTACCGGAAGACCGCATGCCATCGCTTCCAAAAAAACGAGCCCAAACCCTTCATGCTGGCTCGTTGACACAAAAATGTCTGCCATACGAAGAATCCGGAATTTTTCCTGTTCATCCACATGCCCATAAAAATGGACTCGATCTACCACTGCTTGCTGAGCTGCTAAATTTCTGAGTTCATCATTCAGTGGGCCAGATCCTAGAATGACTAGGTGCACTCGATTATCGTGAAGATTTCCAACCAACTCGATAAGCTGATCTACAGCCTTTCTGACCACCAACCTACCCACTGTGACTAGCAGAATATCTTCGTTCTTGAAACCGTACTCATGACGGTTTGCCTGACCTAGTAGTGGGCGAGGAATACCAAGGGGTATACGCGTAGGCTTAACTTCTGATGTGTAATAAGTCGCTACGTTATTTACCGTATTTAGCGATTGTCCTACGACCCGGTTGGCTTGTCGCAGCAGCCTCTGTATGGAAATTCGTAACAATACATGACGGTGCGGTGATGTCCATTTACTTGGATCGTAGAGATCACCGCCATGTACTGATAAAACGTTGGGGATCCGCCCGAAGCGTGACAAAGCATGTCCAACAGGCCCCGTAGGAATAACAAAATGTGTGTTAATGATATCGAAATGCTCTTGTTTAAGCAGTTTCCGCCCTTGTAATACACCCATTGGAAGATAAGATAGCATAGAAATCATGCTAGCAGCGGCTTTCTGGCGACGCATTAAAACGGGTACCCTTATAACCCGTACCCCCTTCTCAACATAATCTTTGGATAGTGCTGGGCCCCGGGATGTCAGCACAACTACATCATGGCGTTTGGCAAGCTCTTCTGCAAGGTGCGCATTAACTACACCACCGCCGCCACCTAGTGGGGGATATTCATAATTGCAGAATAAAATTCGCATAGCCGTTTTTTTTAGAAGTCTTCTATTGCTCTACTGACAGATAAAAATTTACAAATAGTTATGCTCCTTATACCACTGAGCCGTCGCTACAATTCCGTCTTCAAAACTAGTTTTAGGCTCAAACTTTAAAATGCTGCTAGACTTATCTTGAGAGAAGCAAAAACTCTTTTTAAAAAAATCCATTCTACGCCGATGTAATGGTGGCTGAATGTGAAGCGGCCGTAAAAGATTCTCCATTACTACTGCCGTGATTAAAAATGGCCATAAGGGGGCTCGCAACTTTCTCTGGGTAACGCCGAGCACTTTAGCAATAGTTGCTACCATTTGATTGGTGGTTAAAATTTCTTTTCCCGCCAACACAAAAACCTGACCTAAAGCTTCATCATTTTTTGCAGCAAGCCAAAGCCCTTCTATTAAATCGTCTACAAATATGAGTTGATGCCTATTATCTCCCTTTCCAATCATAAAGAACATTTTTTTGTCGATGGCTTTGAGCAGCTTTAATAAACGGCGATCGCCTGGTCCATATGTCTCAGAAATCCGAATAATAACTACAGGCAGTCTATCTTTATAAGATAACACCAACTTTTCTCCTTCCCGCTTGGTAATCCCATAGATATTATCCGGTTGCAGAGGGGTGTCTTCATCAATCTCCCCCTCCATCGCAGCGCCATAGACACCAATTGTGCTCCCATGAACAAAACGCTTGACGTTGTCTTTCCTACTAGCCTCAAGAAGATTTCTCGTACCTGCTACATTTACCTCCCAGAAATGCTGGTCCGGCACATTGGCTTCATGTTGTGCAGCAGCGAGATGATAAACGATTTCTACTCCCTCGATTGCTTTATCGATAACGTCTTTATCCGTCACCGATCCAATGACAATTTCTCCTCCCTGACGCTCTACGAGATCACGGTTGCCCTCTTCGGCTGCGTTGTTCACTTGACCTAAGAGCCTGACTTTATCTCCTTTCTCCAAGCATTTAAGCGCTAATCGCGTGCCAATGAAGCCAGTACCTCCCGTAATCAATACTTTCATCCTACTTCCCCTAGAACAATCCAAAGATCTACACCAAACTATTTATCTTATATAGCGACGCCTACTTGGGCAGACGAATCTTCCCTGACTACTTGCCCAAAAATTGGAAAGATTCGCTTAACTTCCTCAATCTCCTGATGCTGATGCTTAGCTGTCCAACCCAACTCTGCAGCCATCAACTGTGCGCAGGTTTGTAGTGCTTCATTACCGGGATATTCTCCAGTAGCGAGATCAGTTCGGCGGAAGATAATATCTGAAAGCTTCAAAGCCATTTCTTCGCGCACAGCCTGGAGAACTTCGGCTTTAATTACGGTTGAATCAGCGATGGTTTCAACCCAAGCAGAATTCTCCTCACCATAACGCAGGATGCGATCATATTCCGAACCATGGTTATGTAATAAGGCACGCAGCGCTTTAATAGGCAGGGGCGCTTCACTTCGCTGAGTAACCTGTTGGACGAATGCTTCAAAGTGTTCGATCCGTCCACCGTAGATAGGGATTTTAGCAGTGGCTGGCCTGGGCACACGGCGGTTTAATTTTCTTGCTACAAGATCAATCGCCTTCGCCGCCTCCCCTCGAGCCATGGTATAGCGAACCCCTAGGAGGGTCACCAGCCCTTCAACCTGATGCTGCCTGGCATGATCAACGATCAAGGAACGCTTCCCATAGCTTAAATTGGTCGCGTTGTCTTGGTTTTCCCCAAAAGGCAATAGGCCGGCATTCCACATGGAGATTTCTTCCACACTTAAATCCAAAGCTGGATAAGCTGCGTTGATCTCCTCTACAAAGGCTTTTAACTCTTGCTCCGTAACGGCAAACCCATCCGGATTGCCATCGTAAACCACATGCCAGACACCAATGAGGGAATAATCCCGCCAAGGCACAATAAACAAGTGGCGCGCGTTTCTGCTTAGGAGAGCATCCGGATCACGTGTACGTCCCAGTACGGCTAAGGCATGCCGGCTATCAAGTTGACGCGGTATAACAAAACAAGCATCTCTCGAGTAAGTCCCTTTGCGCTCTAGCTTGAATCCTAGTTGTTTATTGAGCAGGTGCTCCGCCCATGGGCCAGTGGCGTTGAGCACCACTTTACCTCGAATCTGGAATTGCTCGCCAGTAAGCTTATCTTGTGCTTCAATACCTGTAACCCGCCCCTTAGAACGAATAAAATTAATAGCTTCTACATAATTTGCTATCTCCGCCCCAGCAGCAGCGGAAGAAAGTAAAAATGACAACACTAAACGGGTTGGATTATACATCTGCCCATCGGAAAACATGGCTGCGCCAGTCAAACCATTCCGTTCCAACCCTGGGAATAATTCAACTACTTCGCCACGCGACAATAAGCGTCCCCTGGGAATGCGTCTATCAGGATCTTTGATATGCAGATTCCGATCAGAAGTGAGTAGGTCATAGCCCAGCAGTCCAGCTGCCAACAAAAATTTTCCGTTTTTGCCATGGCCATAGGTAGGGATCACCGTTGGTAACGGTTGTACTAAATGGGGTGCCACCCGCAGTAGGGCGCTGCGCTCACGGCAAGACTCGCGAATTCGCATGATGTCCCCATGCTGTATATAACGAATGCCGCCATGAACTATTTTGAAAGAATTTGCTGAAGTTCCGCTAGAGAAATCTCCTCTCTCGACTAAGGCTACGGAAAATCCACGCAGTACCGCATCCCATGCAGCACAGGCACCGAAAATACCGCCACCAATGATAACTAAATCGTATTCTTTTCCTGTCAATTCCGAAAGATTTCTTTTCATTATTTAATCCCTAGTACGACTTGGAATTAAAATAGGATACTATTGACTTCATAACAATTTACATAAGTATATTATTTTAGCTTTTGACAGGTGGCCGCAATTTTCTTTGTAAAAAGCTTGTTAGACTTTCCGTAGAGGATAAAGCATACTCTGAAAAATAAGCTGAGCAAGGTTGACGCTCCCCATGCCACATAGTTAAAGGGATTTTTGTAAAATACATACAGGTGAAGCGGAAACACATGGATATGTT
This sequence comes from Nitrosococcus halophilus Nc 4, assembly GCF_000024725.1. Lineage (NCBI taxonomy): Bacteria > Pseudomonadati > Pseudomonadota > Gammaproteobacteria > Chromatiales > Chromatiaceae > Nitrosococcus > Nitrosococcus halophilus. The sequence goes on from NC_013960.1 coordinate 3,413,725, forward strand.
CAAACCCCGAATGTTGCAATACCTGTCGTAAGGTATATTCGGTAAAAGTATTGTAATGGTCAAAGTTCTGTGCAAGAGCTTCAGACCCTGTGATCGGATTAGCTCCATTCAGCCCATGAACAATTAATGTACCTCCTGAAATTAGGCTCTCCCAAACCAGACGTAGAAATATAAGTATCTCCTTCTTAGTGAGATGGTTTAACTCCTGTTCGCAGAAGATAACATTGAAGGTGTTCTTGTGAGAGGCTAAAAAGGGAAAAGCCCGCTCTGCTCGGCAGTCGAGGCTATGCTGTTGACCATACTTTACCTTACTCTCAAAGGAATCGATGCCTATTGCGTTCTTGTAGCCCTGCTTGTTCAATGTATTAACAAAGTAACCCGGCCCACAACTAATCACCAAGATGCGGGCATTATGGTCAGCAGGTAAATGCTTGAGATAATTATGGCGATAGAATTGATAGAATTTTCCATAGCCCTTTTCCACCTCCTCGGGCTCCTCAGGCCCTTCCCAAAAAGAGTCAAAAGGCTCCATTTGAGCTGTAAGCTCCATGTCGCTTGCTGAATCGACGGGGCCTTGCAAGTTATCAGTCTGAGGATGAGGCAATGACATTAATTTATCCCCTTAGGTAAATTTGCAGATTCCTGATTATTCATAGACTTACATAATAGACTGGTTTTGCAATCCACTGAACCGTTGAAACTCTTCTTCCAGCTGCCCAACTCCTAATTCTATATAGTATGAAACTTTTACCTGTATAGCAGTAAGAATAGTTGTATGCCATATATTTTTCTCAGGAAAACATAAACACTAGTCTTTCATACCCCTCTTACTCCAGCGCTGAATAAGCATTTAATTCTGCTAGAACAATTACATGGGCACAAATACGTTAGCTTGTTGGTTTTATTAGGCAGCAGGGGGAAGATGAGTCGCAGTACTCCAAAAGGGGCTACAGCTACCTTATTCAGAGAACCAAGAGTTTAAAAAACTTACAGATTATTAGTAATAGCTAACTATTCGCGTTGCAAGATTCAAAATCTTATGGAGCAGACTAACTTCGAAAGGAAAGGGGATCGCAACATTATCCCTGTAGGTAACCTCCAGCAGCAACACCGTGCGTTCTCTACTTGCGTATTATATAGGCATAATTATACTAAGATGGTAGACAAAACGTCCTGAGAAACAGTATCGTAACCCCTCGTGCTAGTAACTGCCGATGGGGCTCATATGCCTTTTACCCACTCCTGCTTCGTCAAGTTCCCCGTTATTAGCGTGAAACCAGGAGCTTTCATCTTTATATTAAAATAATTAATACTCACTCAAAGGCACATCACAGTTTCTTAGTCCCTGGATGGTAAGATACTTATATCGTTACAAAGGCGATATCCTGTGCCGAACCTAGGGTTACTCGGTGAGGGCATAGCGTACCCTGGAAAACGACCAGGGACAGAATATTATCACCACTACGTTGCGGTTATACGAACAGGCTTTAGGTGCACCTGTAACAGGTTATAGGCTTTACTCTGGCTTTATCCTCAATACCAATATCAACCCCACGCTTTTCGGGTAGACCACGATTTCCGGACGTGCGAGGGGGCCTTATTAGATTCCAGAGTTTTGTTCTTTTGTTCTTGTTTACTCTATCTATATTCTAGATGAACATAATTAAGGAAAGCAGTTAATTGACCCAGGTGGGCAAACGATTTCCGTACCTGCCGCCAAAACCAAAGCGGCGAGACAACCGCCATTACAGGCATTATCGGAATGTATATTAAATCGATGAATAGTTTGATTAATAGCATCCAAAATAAAATTAATTGTTTTTTCCAATTACTGTTCTTTCTATGAAGCCGAATAAAGGAATTACCTCCCCGAAAGGACCTGGCTAATACCCATCGAATAGTCATTCGGTGTGGAGGAACTATTTCTGTTACCATAGCATCTGGCGCCCATACAAAGTTGAATTTAGCTTCCCGAGCACGATAGAAAAAATCAGAATCTTCTCCACCAGATATTCCAAAGGACGGGTCAAATTGCAATTCCTGAAAAACTCTAGTTCGGATCAGACAGTTGCCTGAACCTTTATGCCGATCATACTGGCGGCGGCTGAAAAAAACTCTAAAGAAAGGTGTTTCCGGAACATTCCGACAGACTGGCCCATGGACAATATCCATGCCCTGTATAGCTTTATAAAGGTTGAATAGCCAATCAGGTATTGGTACCTGGTCATCATCAATAATTGCAATGAAATCACCACCCAACGCTATCGCTTCAGTAGCAGCCCGGTTCCGGGCTAATGCAATATTCTGTTCGGGTACAACAAAGTAATAGTTAGTATACTTTTTGGCAATTTCTTGTGCAGAAGCCTTGGCATCATTGTCCACTACAATTACTGATATTAGGAATCTTTTTCCAGTCACCTGATTTGCTATCGCATTCAGGAGATTCTCCAAGAGCTGAGGACGTTTGAACGTCGCGATACAAACAGCAATATGCTCCATATCTAACCCTCCAACACACAGCTTGCTAATTAACTAATACCAATTTAACCAAAGAATGCAATCTATTAAGGCTTCAAGTGGTTGTTTAGACTGAATCCATACAATGCAAAATCACATGAAATTGGTATAAAAAGGATATTTATAGCTCGACGGCTTAGAACTCAAATAGATCTACTGTCGGGTATAGATTAAGCAAATGCAGAATTTAGAATAATGCAATATAAATAAACCATTCCCTTTTTACCATCTAACCATACCCCTTGTATTTCCATATTTGGCAGAAGAATAATTCTCACGCTGCTGAGTTGTTACCTATAAAAATAACCTTTGAACCTAGCATGACTCCCCTTCATTACTTTATTTTTTATAATCACGCATAATCTGGATCACCTGATCATGTTTCTGCCGTTGAGGATAAGATAAATACAATTTTTTAAACTGAATTAATTTAATAAGAGCCCAGCGAAATGATTTTACTTTCCAGGAAGGATAATATTTGTAAAAAAAGGATAATTTGCTTTCCCAGAAATACCGGCTAGCTTGAATCGGCTCTTGCTCGCTTGACTTGCCTTTTAAATGAACGACTTCAGCAGGGGGGTAATACACCACTCGATAACCAGCCTTATGAGCGCGGAGACATAGATCCTCTTCTTCAGAATAAACAAAATACCGTTCATCAAAATAGCCAATCTTATCTAGAATACGTCGAGGCATCATGAATGCGGCACCTGCTAGCCAATCTACATCTTGAATCTGCTCTCTCTGAATAATATAATAATGATAGAAATAGAGGATCCAGCGGGAAAATGGTAAACATGACAGAATAACCAAAATCGGTTGCGAAAATGTTCTAATGGATGGATGATGCTCACGGGCGTAATTTTTATAGAGTCGCGGACCTACTACTGCAATACGGCTATCAGATTGGCAGAATGCAAATAGTTGTGCCAAAGCACCATTTAGCACGATAGTATCAGGATTTAGAAAGAATATATATTCCCCTTTCGCGACAGCTAAAGCCTGGTTGTTAGCTTTAGCAAAACCTTGGTTAGCAGTATTAGCAATAAGATAAATGTTTGGAAATTTGGAACGAATCATATCTATACTGCCATCAGCAGATTGGTTATCAATAACAATAATTTCGCAGTCAAGATCTTTGGTATTACGGATTACTGATTTAAGACATTCCTGAAGCAGATTCCGTGTATTATAATTTACAATTATGATTGATATGGATATCATAATATCCTTGCGTCCTTACTCTACCTTAGTTTCTTTCTGACTGTTTTTGTAAAGAATAAAAATAACATGAGTTATACTTTTCCCATTATACGCCGCCATATAACAAATACGATAAATCCGAATCCATCAATTAAATAACGTTTAACCATACGTTTAGGATCAACCAAAATTCTCCATATCCATTCGATCCACAGTTGTCGCATCCATAGGGGTGCGCGAGGAATCTGGCCAGAAAGATAATCTAACAACGCCCCTACACCCAAACACACACGGGGCTCTAACCATTCTCGGTTATGGCTAATCCATTTTTCTTGAAGAGGAACCCCCATAGCAACAAAGAGAATTTCTGCTCCAGAAGTATTTATCCTTTCTATTACATCTTTATCTGAATCAAAATATCCAGAGTATGAACCTGTAATTTTAATCCCCGGAATACGGCGACGCATATTCTCTGCCGCTTGATCTGCGATGCCATTCCGCCCCCCTAAAAAATAAATCTTATAGCCTTTCTTAGCTGCTATCTTCATAAGGACAGGACTCAGATCTGTGCCATTGCAATTATCCCGCATTCGGCTGCCAAAAATCCGGGTCGCTAACCTGAGACCAACACCGTCCGGTAAAAGTAAGCTAGCTTGATTGAGAATATCACGATATTCCTTATCTTTCCGTGACTTCCACAGGCAATCGGCATTTAAGAAAAAAATATTACTTTTTCCAGAAGATTCCATAAGAGCAAGGAATCTCTGAACAGCTGCATTTCCATCAATATTGTCATAAGAGACACCTAGAATTTTTGTTTTCAAAAAACAATCTTTTGGTTGCATATATTTAACGAATTAAAGCAGACTATACTTTCTTAACGATTTTGACTAACTCCCTTATTTCTGAACAGGGCAGAATAAAATCCTCCCATCCATATACTTCCACACAAATACAGCACAGGTATTAAGAAAAAAACACGTGCTTTATTTGGAAAGCCCATAAAATATAGATTTCGTAAGATAATTCGTGTAATTTTAAAAAAAGCAAGGCCTGGGAGCATAAAAAACAATGTAGCCTTCTTGAAATAATTTAAATGAGGAGCATATCGTATAAAATAAAGATTATTCCCGGTAATCCAAATTTTAAAAAACAATTTCTTTAAGGTCGTATTTTGAATTTGGTATGCAACTATATAGGGAATAAAATATAGCTTAATACCTTCGTGATTCAGGCGCTCGGTCATTTCTGTATCCTGCATCCGGGGAATATCTCGAAACCCTTTGTTCTGGCAAAAAACAGCTCGGTCTACTACCATTAATGCTGAACTAAGATTTTTACGCCTCCCTATACAACGGTGCTTCTGAGATTCATGATTAAAATAAGCATGCTCTAATAAAGGCATCCACTGCCCATTGGAGCAACCTGAAAGTTCCAGAGCTCCGCTGAACACCTGATATCCCATATTATAGTAATGGCTAATCTTCTCTAGAGCGTCATCCTTCAATAATACATCTGCATCAACAAAGACAAGAATCACCCCTTGGGCATGTGCTGCACCAATATTCCGACCAATGCCAGGGGTAAACTTATGCTGCTTTTTAATAAAGAAAACGGAGGCATACTGGCGACATAGATATTCCTCTTTATCCGTATCAGAGCAATCCACAACAATTATTTCATATGGGTGCCGTGTCTTTTGCTTAGTTACAGCTTCTATGCATAATTCTAGTGTTTCACTAGAATTATATGACGGAATAATTACAGATATAAGAGGTTTATTCATCAAATGGTTACTTCAAATTAACTAGGATTTTAAACTTTTTGTGTTCATGGAGAAGTGAGAAGAGTATTTACTAATTATCTTTACGAATATGTACGCTTTATTGGACAGCGCAGATTACTGTAAAAGTCATAGGTATTCCTAAAGTACGATTCTTTCTTATTTCATAACCAATAGCCTTAGAGCGACGGACTAATTTTTCTAGCCTACTATAGGAAAACAGGTAGAGATTTTCTTTTTTAATCCCACTTCTATGTTTTTCACACCATTTATAAAATACTCTATTGTTCCAATGTATAAATAGTACATCTGTATGAGATTCAATAGGAAAATACTTATTTGGTGTAGTAAAAAATACATTTCTTGCTACTCGCAACATTTCGTTTAAAAAATATAGTTGTGCCTTATCATCTCCAACATGTTCAATAACTGCATTACAAAATATCCAATCAAACTCATTATTTCCAAATGGAAATTTGCCACCCTCATATTGAATAAACTTCTTTTCTGGAAAGAGAGAATTCATATAACTTAGATCCTGAATTCCCAATCCAGTATAGTATTTTGAATCAAATCTGAAATTTTTTAAGAAATAATTTCGTGCTGGCAATCCCTTTGCTGTCTCTGATGAAACACCTACATCAAGTACAGTCATCCCTTCTTTAAAAAGGGAATAAAAATGGGATAGTTTCTGTTCCCTAGAAATTTGCATAATCTTAGATTTGAATTCTTTAATAAGGAACATAGTCTGGTACCTATTTATAACTTCTAATACTCCAATCCATAATTAGATATATTAATACTTTACCTAATTGGTTAGGCATGAGGATACGGTAGCTAGTCTATTCTTTTTCAGCTAGCAGGAACTTAGTCCTTCGTAATCCATAGATTGAATATTCTCATTTTTAAATTATATTTTAATTTATAATATTTACCTAATAGAAATATAAAGCAAACTTTTATTCAATATTCATAGGAAAATACTATGGTTAAAATAGACAAATATTACGTAGCTAATAAAAAAACTTCTCATACTCATTTACCAAATTTCTTTATTGTTGGGGCGGCTAAGGGAGGAACAACATCTCTACATCAATATCTTTCTAAACACCCTGAAGTTTATATGTCCCCAATAAAGGAAACTAACTTCTTTTCTCAAGCCGACATAAAAAAAGAGTTTTTCAACAAAGAATATAAACTTGATATAAACTTTGATCTGGAAAAGTACTTATCTAAGCAGGAAAGAGAAAACATTCATATAGCTAATATAGAAAAATGGGATGATTACATTAGGTTATTTAAAAATGTATCAAATGAAAAAGCAATAGGGGAATCAAGCAACTCTTATCTTTTCTGCCCTTCTGCAGCAAAGGCAATAAAAGAAAAAATTCCTAACCCAAAGATAATTATTATTCTTAGAAACCCTATTGATCGGGCATTTTCCCATTATCTAATGAATCGAAGGCTTGGAAAAACACTTAATGAAGATTTTATTAGAGAATTAGAATATGACTACTATAAAAAAACAAAGGGATGGGGAGTAAGCCGATTATACCTTGAACTAGGATTATATCACCAACAAGTAAAAAGATTTATTGATACATTCTCTAATAAACAAATAAAGATAATCATTTATGATGATTATAAAACAAATTCAAGAGAAACACTTAATCAACTTTGTTATTTTTTAAAAATAACAACTAATATAATCGATATTAATTTATCAAAAGAACACAACAAAGCAAGTTTGCCAAGATTTAAATATATTAATTATATCTTAACCCAAATGGGTATAATAAATTTTTTAAAGAAAAATCTTTCTCATAATATAAAAAACAATCTTCAGAAAGCATTATATTCAAATAAAAAATTGCCAAAGTTAAACCAATATGAAAAAGAATTTTTGACAGATTTTTATAAAAAAGATATAGAAAAACTTTCTAATTTATTAAACAAAGATCTTTCTTTTTGGCTTAAATAATTTTAACTAAGAGCAATAAACATTAATAGCAATTCAATTTATCGGAGTTACTAAAACGCCTAATTAAGTTATAAATTTATAGTGACCAGCTTGAAAAGCTAAGGCCGGAATATGCCCTTAATTTTTCAATATCTGGACTCAAGTGCTCTATAAGTATATTTCTATTTTCTGTAGAAATAACGGGTGGTTCAATTAATCCTTTTTTTTTAGGCAACAGGGGTAAAAGAAAGGTTAACACTTTTCTTGCTTTGGCATTCTTAATATACCTGCTTGCATACAAAACAATCGAAGGTCTTCGCAATTTTTCACTAGATTGATGAAAATGTTTTTCAAAAAAATGGCTATGAAAACATAAATCAGCACCAATAAACTCTAAAATAATGTTGATGACTTTATCCGTATTTTTCCTTAATTCTTCTGATTCAATCAGAAGAATATTTTCACTTGAAAAACGCTCAATAAAAACCTGAAGTTGATAAAAGTACTTGCTAGTTAATATATAATTATTATTAGGTTTAGTTATAGCCTCTATAAATGAACTACGTTCCCTCCGGTGAGAATAACTATGAATATAATGTGATACTATTCTTTCAATCGGATCACGCAGAAGATATATTAATTTAACCCTAGGCAGAACAGCATACATCCGCTCTGGAACTCCTGGAAAGAGATGTCGTTTTGTATAATTAGGAGAGGCTTCACCAAGTATTTTGGCTTTTTTATCAAATAAATTCTTATACCATTCAATTCCTTTTGCATAATCTTCATTTGTCCTAAAAAAGTCAGTTTCTTTAATAGAAGACATCCCTATATCTGGGTGTTTATCGAGGTAATGATATAAACTGCTCGTTCCTCCTTTCATAGTGCCAATAATAATAAAGGCTGGCAGCATCTACCTATCCTCCTTATTGCTAGCAACCGGTAGTTCCTTAGAATCATATTTTGTGCTCTGGACCTGTACTTCACCTTGTGTAGCATTAACCAAAGATGCCCAAATTATACACAACAATACGATTCCCCGTGTAATTGTAAGAGTACCAATAGTAACCATGATAAGTAAAACATAGGTAAAATAATACCAGGCAAAATTTATAATTTGAGGATCTCCTCCTAAGTTTTTAATCTTCCAAGCATATAAATAAAACCCTATAATTAATATAGTTATTAATACTATGCCAGGAAATCCAAAAAATTTAACCCAAGTCCAATAACCTAAATCTGTATTTAAAGCAACATCTAGCAGAGAACCTAGCGATGCCCACCCTGGTATATGACTTCCGCGTATTACAAGACCCCCACTACCTGTCCAAAAGTTTTCTAATACTATATCAAATGATGCTCTAATCTGTTGTAAACGCCCTTCCCAGGTACCTTCTTCTTGAGCTATATCTATATAAGCCGTATAAAATACATTAAGCAATAAATTCTGATCAGTTGTAAATTCAAGTAATATAATTAAAATTAGAGAAAACAAACCAAAACCAACCAAAACTTTAAAATGTCTTCTAGCTATAAGAATTAAAACAAGTGTTACAGTAACCCCTAAAATAAAAATACGACTTTGACGAAATAAAATACCACTAAATATTATCAAAAACATTAATAGCGAATGCGTAAATATTTTTTTTTCATCGAGATATTTTATAAATTCCCAAATAGCACCAAAAGGCAAAATTACCATAGCAGGGATATAGGCCCGAACAATTCCAGAACGAACACCATGTCCATCAGCCCAACGATGATAAAATAAAGTTGGGCCAAAATAATTAACTATAGAAATAAAGATTAATATTACTGATACTATAGATAAAATATTTAGAAATTTTTTAATCTTTCTAACATCATTAAGAGCAAATAAAGATAAAGGAAATAATAAATAATAAAATTGATCTCTGGCAGCAATAAGACCATCAAAAATTGATTGAGAATAATTGAAAGACGCAACTGAGACTTGTACTAACAAAAGGACCAAATAAAGAAAAATATACCAGGTAAAAAAATTAGATAAGCGACTAAAATCTTTTACCTTAAAAATATAAAATAAAATACCTAAACCGATCAGAGCAATACCTACATCTGATACATTGAATACGCCGGGAATATGTGTCCAAGGCACTAAATCAAAGAGATCATTTGCCATTGCAATAATTAATAATAAATAAGCATATCTCATTGTTTTTAACTAAGTTAGTGCCGTCACAAAATAATTTGTAATATTAAGATGAAAATAGAGTGGCAAAGGATAAGAGATTATTTGTCAATACAGTAATTCTAGATCTCGCGCACCGGTACTCCATAACACAATTTGCCCACCATCTATATGACTGGAAGAACACGCACTGCCGGTTCTGGCGCTGCACGATGCGAGCAACATGGGAGTGTTACTGGAACAGCTAGTCAATGATCCGGGCTTTGAGTAGCTGATGATCGATGCTAGCGACATCAAGCTGCATCTCCATGCGATAGGCACAAAAGGAGGAAAAGTCAAGGACATGAGTTGCTCAAAAGAGGATTCAACACGAAACTACATCTAGCCGTGGATGTATAGGTATGCCGATCCGAATTGTTGTTACACAAGGTACCGCACTCAGCTTAATATAGCTGTTCTCATTTAAGTTAGGGACAGAGTCCACAATGCTTAAAGTAGGCTTGACAGTTTTGGGGTGAAATCAGCGTGAGCGCTTCGCTGAGGGCCTCATAAAGCTGCTCTTTTGTCCGGGCCGCTTTTTTCTTTAGGACCTGTTTTAGCTTAGACCAGGCGTACTCAATGGGATTGAGTTCAGGGTGATAGGGCGGTAAAAAGACCACTTTGGCGCCGGTCTGCTCGATCTTCTCGATCGCCTCTTCATATCGGTGCGCAGCGGCATTGTCTAAAATGACTACTTTCCCTTCCTGGAGGTGAGACCAGAGGAAATGTTCGACATAATAGAGGAAAACCGGGCCATTGAGCGTGCCCTCAAAGCACATCGCGGGAAGCGCACCCGTCAGGGATAGGGCGCCGATGGTGCTGATGCGTTCGCCTTGGGTGGTCAATTTTTCCCCGTAGGCTCTTTGCCCTTGAGGCGCCCGTCCATAGGTGGGGGTCAGATTCAATACCGCCCCGGTTTCATCGAGCACAATGAAGTCTTCGGGGGAACACAGGCTTACTTTGATCCAATACTCAAGCCAGCGTTGTTGGACCCGGGGGGTGTGTTTTTGGGGATCGTAGAACGTTTTTTTTTCGCGTGATCCGGTGCTTTTTCAGCCCTCGGTCCATGGCCGAGGTGCTTATCGTTTCGCCAAAGCGCACTTCAAATCGCTGACACAATTCCTGGAGCGTTAAATCGGGTTCGCACTGCAACACCTCGGTCAAATACTGGGCCCTCGGCTCATCAATCTTTGCCGGATGTCCCACTCCTTCCCCGCGCTTGGGATGGACCGTCCCCGTCTCCCGAAGGCGCTTCAGAAAACCACTGACCGTGTTCTTCGACAGTTTAAATCGTGTCGCCAACTGACGAATCGAACCCTCTTTGTTCGCATAGGCTTCAATGACTTTTTGGCGTAGGTCCAATGAGTAAGGCGCAGGCATAACATTTAAACCCATCTAATCTGGTTGAAAAAATAGATAACTCTAATATTGTGCCTAATAAAAACGGGAATTGCTATAATGGGGATAACCGCAGAGCATTTGCTGGCAGATCGCAGATAGGATAGCGCCTCCTTGTCGAACAGACTAAAGACAAGCCATGGCGCTGGTCATTCTTCTGCGAAAAACCCGTAAGATACAACGAGTGTATAACTCAGATCCCTATCGGTGGGGATACTTCATTGAAAACGATTTTCTGCACATCAAGCAATGCCATGGTATTGCCACTCGCCATGGCAAAAATAGTGTTTCATTCCTCGCCGCCATCCAAATTTTCTGTTTTGCAATCTGGTCTAATATCATACATGATAACACTATCTATAAAGCCCTAAATTTGAAATTAAAAATAGTAGATTAATTAAAAAATTTCAATTGAGCCTATAGGCCACTTTGAATTTGCTTTAGCCTACCCACGGCTGAAGGACGCATGATGTTTTCCCGCCCGTTCATCTTTCTCTAACGATCCACGCTGACCTCTATTCTCCTGATTGAAAAATTAATTCTTTTAAATAAGCCTCTTGTCATCATGGCGTAATGCGCCTAACTCCTACTCCTGCTTAACTGCTTCCAGATGTTTGCGTAGCGAGTGCCTATTAAAACCGCCAATAACATAAAACTTCTAGGCATAATAGGACGGTAAACAAATACCATTTTAAAAAATAGTAAATGAAGTTAATGATAATCAAATTGCAAACTATTAGTATTCAATACTAGCATTAGTTAATCACTTCCAGATTTAAGAGATGCTTTCAAGATTGATGTATCTTTTTGACATGACCAAACACTTATGCGGTTTACGATATGAGTTTTTCCCCACAAACGATTTTCAACTGATCGAAGAATTTCCAAATCATTTGAACTCATACTTCTGGTTACTATTGGAGATAACAATGCTAAAAGCCCTATCAAGAAAAACAATAATAAATGTAAAAGTTCATTCATTATTACATAAGACAATTTTAAAATCATAACACACAATATGCTAGCAAAAATTGTGAAAATCACAGGTTTTACATACTCTGCCCTAAAAGGATGAATACCAAATAATTTATATAAGTAAAAAGAAACAAATATATTTGTAACTAAACGAGCAGCAGCAGTTCCCAATGCAGCTCCTAAAGCCCCATAGTATGGAACTAATACTAAGCAAAGGGTCATTATAGATATCGCACCTAAAATAGTTGCAATAAATACGATACGGGTATTTCCGTAACTAATTAGTGTCATACCATTAGGGCCAAGCAAGCTATGGATAGCAAACCCAATTGTTAATACCCTTAATACATTTGCTGTATCATGGTATTTCTCACCAAAAAGGTATCCTACAATGAATTCTGCATCAGTCAAGAAATATAACAATAATGGCAGGGTAACAATAAAAGCCCATTTAGTTGTAGCTATATACAATAATTCTAGGGTATTACGATCTCCAAGAGACTTTCCTTCAACTATCTTGGTAGCTATCGGAAGGTATAAGAAAACCAATGCCGCTAGAGGAATGGGAATTATACTGACTAAACGCAATGGCGCATTAAAAAATGCCACTTCTTCTGCAGAAGCCAAATACCCCAGAGTTAATGTCCCTCCCCATCCCATCAAGTTTGACATGAGGCTAGTACCTAACAGTGGCATAGAAAAAGATAAGAGTTGTAGGGAAAGTACTCCACTAACTACAAGACGAAATCGGCTGATAAAATTATAACTCATATATAGAAGATATAGGCTTAAAACAACCCATATGGATCCAACATAGGCCCATAAAATCCATTTAAATTCTAAGCTTAAAAAAATTATTGGCACCAGAAGTAGCATTCGGATTAAATTAGCGCCGATATCTGTAAATAAAACTTTTGCTTTTGGATTTTCTATTCCGCGAAATATAGCTGTAAAAACCTCTACTAAAACGGTGGCTGGAATCATTAAAGAAAATATTTCTAATACTTGCTTTAATCCCGGCTTTTGAAAGTAATCTGCTAAATATGGTGCACAAAAATATAAAAAGGTTGCACATGAAAGACTTATCCAAAGAGAAATAAAAAGAGATGTACCTGCCACTGCACCTACCAACTCGTTATTCTTTTTTCCATGATGCCTGGCAATAAATTGAGGTATACCCGTGCCAAGCCCAAGAATAGAAAAGAGTGCCAAAAGTGCTACTGATGTAAACCCAAGGGATACTAATCCATATTCTTCTGGTGATAAAAAACGGATAATAATAATACCAGTAGCAAGGTGTAATAATTTAGCAAGGAGAGTACCTATTGAAAACAGCACACCTCCTCGTACTACTCTTTTGAAACTATTCTCGGCGTTCATCCGTTTTCTTTTCCATCTTTTATTATATAGTTCCAGTGGCTTAAATCACGGTTTATAAACCTTGAAAGTCGGTTGTTCTCTTCTAAAAATAGCTCAGAAAGATGCTGATACATATAATCACTCAAACTCATTTTATGCTGATTTTTTTGATTAAATCCAAGTAGCTTTTTACGTAGTTTATGGCGTAATTTTTTTTTAGGAATCAATAACCGTATAATTTTTTTTTCAGGACCATTCCCTTTTATGCGACGCAACAAAGTCATACTACGTGGTGCTGTCGCTTTATGAAATTGTTTATTTATATTTTGAGGTAAAAAATCCTGAGAAACTTCCAAAAAATTAAAAATTATTTTTAAACAGTCTAAAGTATTCTCTCTGAGATCTTCAGTTAACAAAAATAGCATTTTTGATCTATCAACATACATAAGAAATTTTTCAACTTGTCGCAAATAGAATCCGCGATTTGTATAGCTATAATGTATGTTAGACATGATTCCTTGAGAAATACGACTTGGCTCTGCTGATATAGCCTCTTCAAACGTGAGCGGCTCCAGCCCACGCCTATAAGTCATTAAGTAGTGAGAAAATGCACGCTCAACAGGATTTCTAAATATAAAAATAAGCTTTAAACTACTAGGGTTAAAATGTTTTATTATGCGCTCCAGAGCTTGTTCAATATACATATACTCTGGATCGACTTCTCCTACAGCTAGCTCATGATCCCAACCAGAGAAGTATTCTGCTTCATAGTAATGAATTCCCCTATTATAAAATCTTTCATGCACAAAAAATTTACTCTCTTTTTGAAATGGCAAGTAAATTTCTGGGTGTGCACGAAGATAATGATGTAGGGATGTAGTGCCTGATTTTTGTGCTCCGACAACAAAGAAATTTGGTAGCATCTCTATTTCAATTCTCTAAAAATTATTTAAATATAATTTGATACAATCACAGCATGCATACAATTTTTTGTCCGAACGGCGATGGCCGAACGGGTTTATTCGCCTGCCGTTTGCGGTGCGGCCATGATAAGGCGCACCTGATAACGACCCGCCCTTTGTATCAATGTGCCAGCTGCCGCCACCAAGTCTCGGTGAGCGCCGGAACGATTTTTCATTCCACGAAGGTTCCCTTGAGGAAAGGGTTCTGGACCATTAACTGGGTGGCCTCGGACAAAGGGGGGATTTCGCTCTTGCGTTTGTCCAAGTGATTCACTATCTCCTGGCCCACGGCCTACCGAATGCTACGCAAGTTGCGTACCGCCATGGGGCATCGCGATAGCCTCTATCAGTTGGGTGAGTGGTTGGAAACTTGATGAGGCCCTGGTCGGGGCCAATGTTCAGGAAAGCGGGGCCGGGGGGCCGAAGGACCCCCCCCATTTTCGTGGCTTATGAAGACCGGGGCGAGCGAGCGGGCTTTCTGGCCATGGAGGCAGTGAACCAGGTAGACCACCCCCACGTGGCTGATTTGCCCAACGTCGACTGATGCCGCAGCACACTGTCTTTACCAATTCCTTGCCGGCCCTAGGCAGCTTGCAGGACTGCCAAATTCACTGCCCACGGGTCACCCCGCCCGAGCAGGTCAGCCATTGGCTGCCCTGGGTCCATGTGGCTATCGCCAACCTCAAGCGATTTATCCTCGGAGCTGCCCATAGGGTCTCCAAAGCTTATTTACAAAATAAATTTTGCTACCGCTTTAACCGCCGGTTTTGGGAACCCCAATTTCCCACCCGACTGCTCAATCTCTGTGTCGATCACGCCCCGATAACATTATCCTGTGCTGAAAATCCGCGAGAGGCGTTTTATTTAATTAATAATTTCATAGACCGTATATTCCTTGAGTTCTTTAGCATGGGTAAAAATTATTATTTCTCCAATAAGCCCAATTGCCATTACCTGTATACTAAAAACAATTAGTAGAGAAGAAAGAAGTAATGCTGGACGGTTGGCAAGACTCACTCCTAAAAAAAGGCGCTCTCCAACAATATAAAGGGTAGCAATTAATCCTATAAAAAATATCCCAAGCCCTAAAAGACCAAAAAATCGTAGAGGTTTTTTTGTAAATTTAATTAAGAAGAAAATGGTAAGGATATCTAGCAAAGTACGCAAATACGCGCTAGTGCTATAAATACGCCGGGAAATATCCCTATCTGACTGTGCTACATTTAACTCTACTACCTTAAAACCATATCTATCGGCTATAATAGGAAAAAAACGATGCAAATCCCCATATACATGAACTTCATTAATTACATCTCTCTTAAAAGCCCTGACATTACATCCCGCATCATGAATCTGCAAATCAGACACGCCCTTTAAAAGTAGGTTAAACAACTTAGAGCGAATGCGATTAAACCCAGAATCTTTCCGCGGCCACCTTCTTCCTACTACCATGTCATGGCTATCCAGCGCTTTTATTAAATAAGGTATCTCACTAGCCTGAACTTGTTGGTATGCAGGTAAAGTCAGGATTATATCTCCCGAGGAATTATCAAATCCGATATTTAAAGCAGTAGTTTCGCTAAAGGATTTAGCAAGCTTAATTATTTTAATTCTCTCGCCTTTTTTATTTAACTTTTTCAGATTTTCTAATACTTCATCAAAATGGCTATCTACTATATAAACAATCTCAAAGGCCATATTAGTAGCCTTTATATTTTGTTTGTAGTCGTAATAGATTTCTTCAATATTATCATATCTGTCTGTCACAGGAATTATTACCGATAACTCAATACGACTACTCACTATCTTTTCTCCATTTCACTATTTCGTGACATTTCGTTGTCGGCATTTAAATTAGCAAATATTTCTATTTTTAGGTTACCTGTTCTATATACCAACTCCGCAAGAACACCCCAAAACAAAAGCACAATAGCAAGACCACCATACAAAATAGTCAAGCCCCAGAAGACAATGCTCTCTTGACCAAATTGTAAGGTATGAAATATTCCTGAAATAAAAGAAAAAAAGCTAACCAATGCTGCAACTGCAGCTATTAAGGAAAATGGAACTAATGGGCGTGGAAAAAAAGAAATTATTGTTTTTATGGTAATTAAGTCAATTAATACTTTATATATTCGTGACAGTCCATATTTAGAAATCCCATATTGTCGTGCATGGTGATTTACTTTAATTTCAGCAACACTAACTCCAGCTAAAGAGGCTATGGCTGGTATAAACCGATGCATTTCTGAATAAAGAGGAATATTTTTTATTATATCCCCCCGATAAGCCTTAAGTGAACAACCGTTATCTTTAATCCGAACTCCTGTAATCTTTCCTATAAGCCAATTCGCAACCTTAGAAGGTATTTTTCTTGTTAACAATTTATCTTGCCTTTTGTAGCGCCAACCTACAACAATGTCATACCCTTCCTTGATCTTGCCTATAAAGTTGGGGATATCTGCAGGATCATTTTGTAAATCACCATCCATAGTAATCAATATTGTACCCTTGGCATGCTCAATCCCCGCAACCATGGCAGGTGTCTGACCATAATTTCGGCGGAATTTAATTACTCTCAAAAGCTGATTATTTTTTGCGAGTTCTTTTGCTAAAGAGTAAGTTTTATCACGACTACCATCGTCAATGAATAATATTTCATAATTTAAATTAAGAGGGTTTAGAGTGTTAACAAGTGCTTTATATAGAGGTATTACGCTATCCTCTTCGTTATAGAGGGGCACTATAACAGAAAGATCCATAAGTAGCTCTCCAACAAGAAAAGCTTTTATAAGAAAATAACCCTTATTTGGTCTCGATTCGTATATTCAAGAAGCATGCTAGTAGCTTAATTTTTAGCTCTCAGGGTATAGAAGAGATCTTTTTCGAGGAGTTCACCAGATATATTTCATATCCTCTAACTGCATAGTCAATTCTTTGTTCATATTTACGCCACACTAATAAGGCATTATGCATTAGCCAGGATTCCAGTTCTTTAGTATAGGGAGCACGAAAGGTTTCCAGAATAATCCACATGCGCTCTGCCTTCTCTGTATACAGTTGGAGCTCTTCTTTCCATGCCACTTTGCTAACGCGTGGACTGCCGGGCCTAGGTACCATATAGAATTTGCCTTCCGCATAATGTGTAAATTCCCAGGGAAAAGCCAAGACTATATCATTAGGGCGATAGGTTTTCTCCACAAATTCGACTGCCTCCCGGACATCTAAGCTTTTCCTACCTGTATAGTGAGAAATCGTTTCAGGGAGTAAAAGAATAATTAGCATAATGGCAAATGCATAAGATGCTACTCCGTAATTTGATAGAGCTTGCCTTGCTTGCTCACACAAGTAGGCAGCAAGTATTAACAGTAAAGGAAAAGAATAAAACATATAAACAGATCGAGAGTTCAAGAAATTTGCACAGACAAGCACAAAGATGATAGGTATACCAATGCCCATCATAAAAAACAGTCCTTTAAACATGTCCTTTCGTAATAGAAAAAACATACCAAAGAACGCACTAACAGCAATAGGTAACTGTATATGCCTCGTAATCTGCAGGATCATTTCTCCCGCTCCATCACCCCAGGTTGCACCACCTGCACGTTCCATACGGCTTACGGCAATCTGCCATAGAAATGACAACGAAATTAAGCCGGCTAGCGAACAAATTGCGATATGAGTGGCCGCAATTCGTCTTGAATAGCCGGCCTTTATCCCCTTTCTAGAAAACATAATAAGAAGAGAGAAGAGCGCACATGAGGCAGGCACCATAACCGAGGTCAGATGAAATGAAATAGCGGCTATATTAGCCAGTATTGCCCATACTAGATATCGCAGACTATCCGATCGTATCGCCTGATAGTAAAAATAATAAGAGAGAGAGCCAAATAAAAAAGCGCCTGTATAGAAACGGCTAAATTGTGAGTACCACAAATGCCAACTGCTAAAAATGATGAATAATGCCCCGAGCAGGGCCACATTACGGCCCAGTACATTCCGCCAGGTTAGATAGAAAATAGGAACACTCAATACGCCAAGCAACATAGCAGGTAAGCGGGCCGACCATTCGCTAACACCGAATAGATTAAAGCTACCTACCACCAAGGTATAATAGGCTGGATTGATTAATGAAGTATACCGCTCATTTGCCGCGTGCACCGTAGAATACTCATCATGAACAAGAGGCCACTCTGATAAGCCATAGCTTCTAGTAACCAACGCAAAAAATGTTAGGGCTAGGAGTACTATCCAATCAAAGTTCTTTATCCTAACATCTTCCAATGTATTCCACATGATGTATCCTCGATGCTGTATCTTATATAATAAAAAGAAAACGTAGCCAAAATAGGATGGAATAAAAATGGTAGTTATTTATAGAAAAGCATTAACTAGTCAAACGAAGCTCTTGGTAAATTTTATCTACATGCCTAATAAAACGACACCAGTTAAACGCATCAGCCGCATAAACACGTGCGGCTCTTCCTATCCGAATTGCGAGATTATCGTCCAGTAATACACGTGTAATGCCAGACGTGAACCCTTCTATAGTGGGATCAACTAATACAGCTCTTGTATCATCCAAAATTGTACGGTGAGCAGCAATATCACTAGCAACAATTGGCCTACCCGATGCCATGTATTCCATAATTTTTAAGGGGGTATTGCTTCCATAAAGCCTAGGAGAAACCAATACATCAGCAAGTGCTAATAAACAATTTACCTCTTCCCTTGGCAATCTGGGCATAATTCGGATCTGTGGACTTAGATCTTTTCTGGTGCACTGTCGAAAAGACCACTGTTCTTCTTCAGTTATGCCAATCAGGAAGAAAACAAGCTGAGGAAATTTTGATGTAATCCGCTGAGCGGCTTCAATAAGGTTATTGACACCTTGATACTTTGCAAATGATCCAATATACATAACCACGCGGTTGGCATCGGATAGCTGCAACTTGCGCCGCATTTCTTTTATATATTCTAGAGCCGGTGTTTGTAAGGATATTGGAAAAAACCATTCTGTGGTTCGTGCGCTAGGACATGATTTTTTTATATAAGTAGATAATCCAGCACTACATGCTATGTAATCTACATAAGAAAAAAGCTGTTTTTCTAAATATCTAAGTATTTTTTGACAAATCTTATTGCTAAAAAAAAAGAATGGGACAATTGCTCAGGCAATGAAGATGCCATATCGTAAACAACAAATACTTTTTTTCGCCTTGCAAGTAGAGCAACTGGAAAAGCCATTTCTTCCAGTACGTGAATGCACAAGTAATGATTATTGCGAAACTGTTTATAGAACAAAACAGTAAGCATTACATCAAGAAATATTTTTTTAAATGAGAAACCAATTGGTATAGATTTAAATCCAAATGGATTTGGAATTCTTAAAATTTTAACGGAAGGAAGTTCAATTTTTTCTCCGATTGGATATGTAATTAAATCTACTTTATAGCCTAACTGGCCGAGCGCAACTAAAATATGACGTACAGCTATCGGCGTTCCCCTTTCTTCATAGAATGGTTGGGGTGAAACGAGAAGTACTCGCTTATGTTGAGTTATATAAGTTGCATGATTAGTTTTTTGAATAGGGGGTTTTTTCATAAATTTTTTTACGTTCCCATTTCAGCCTTGTTAACAACATACCTGCTTGAGAAGCTTTCCCAAGAAAACTTTCTTGTAGAAAAAAATGCAGCTGCATTCTATAGAAAAAACCATTTTTTTTTCCATTTTTTATAGCTGCAACACGATATACTGTTTGTAATACACTTTTTTCTATCCAGCTCTGCTCGCGCAACTCTTTGAAAATAAGAGCTGGGAGTTTTATATTTAGAAAGGCTTTTGTAAGAGCAAGCCCAAAATAAAGTATCCGACTGAGCCTACATAAAGCAGCTTCATGTAAAATATAGGACCAGTTAAATTGCTGATGGGAAATACTAAGTAAGGCCGCAATATCGCATAGCTTGTTTAACGTCAAGCGATCTTCCCAAGCATCTTTGGAAACTTGAACACATAAAACCATGAGGTTATGCTCAGGACAAAAAGTAACAATCTCTTCATCGGCTATTCGCACTCGGTGAGCATGCTCCCATAGATAATCAAAAAAAAGTGAAACGGGAAAAGTCCAAGGTGATAAGCTATAATGTAGATCTAATTCTTTTTTATCCTCTTTAGAAAACGTAATTTCCCAACCATATCGACTCGTAATTCGGTAATCTTTAGCAGCAATAATGTCCACTGTTTTTTTAATATCGCGTTTATCTATAAGAAGATCAAGATCTCCAAATTCGCGAAGGGAAAGGTTACCGTAGACACTCATAGCCAATAGTGGCCCTTTATAGGAAATAACCCGTATATTTTGCTTTCTGAATTCTTTATGCAGAAGAAGCAAATCGTGAGTACATTGAAGATTATGGTAAGCAATTACCCTGCGCCGTTCTGCTAGAGCCTTCAAGATATTGATCGGAACTACAGACTGATATTGACTAGCTATAACTTCATGCACCAATGGTGTTAAGGCATGAACTTGAGCATAATACAATAGCTTATCCCAATTTAGGCTTGATAAAAAAATGTCAGGGAGCCGGTATGAGAGAGCTTCCTGAAATTTTATTTTTACGCACCAAAGGACAGCTTGTAGTTCAGGACAGAGATATTGCGAATGGATATCTAGCACCCTTAATTTAGGTATAGTAAAATGAGTAGTATTTTACTAATAAAATAGTGATTACTAGAAAACTTGCTCTACTTCTAGAAGGCCTTGATCCCATAAGCTTATGATCATCTGCATGACGTCCTCTTCCGGTTGCCCCAAACACCTTATAATTTCGGCAATACTCCGCTGACCATTACAAGCATTCCATATTTCCGTAGCTGTTGGATTAAGTAGAAAGCACCTTTCACTCCTAAGGCAGTACACTAGCATCTCATCTAATATTCTGCATTCTAAAGTGCGCTTA
The DNA here is from genome assembly GCF_000024725.1 of Nitrosococcus halophilus Nc 4. NCBI lineage: Bacteria > Pseudomonadati > Pseudomonadota > Gammaproteobacteria > Chromatiales > Chromatiaceae > Nitrosococcus > Nitrosococcus halophilus. The sequence continues at coordinate 3,435,050 of NC_013960.1, forward strand.
TTTCTTTGTGGTATTCTCCAAACAAGCACTGTAATTAATCGTCCTAGTTTAAATCTTTAAGCTTAAAAGGATACAGGCAGACAATTGATGCAAGTAAGTATAAAGAAGTCTAAAATATATTATGCAGTACGGGGCTGCGTGCTTAGCTCAGAATAATTAAGATATGCCATCAACGTCACTTAATAATAACTGGGTCCATATCCCATTATTTTCTCCTTAGATTTATTAAGCACGGTTCCAAGTAGATTTGTATCTTTTAGCAATTCAGCTGAGCGGGCAAGCTCTTCATGAGTTACAGCCCCATCCTCAATAACCAGCAAAATTGAATCTAAAAGAGGAGAAAAAGCTATAACGTCATCAGTGGAAAGTAACGGTGGTAAGTCAAACACAACAATCCTCGAAGAATAGCGAGTTTTAGCTTCTTCTACTAAAGTTGCCATCTTTGGCGAACGTAAATACCCTGAGGAATTTTGGAGTGGCTTTCTCACTGGTAAAGTGACTAAGTTTCCAATTGCCACATGGATAAGGGTATCTTTGATTGGGGTATCACCTACCAAGTAATCGTTCAACCCCTTCTCTAGTGCATAACCAAAGTATTTATGAATAGCCGGCCGTTGTAGATCAGCATCGACAAGCAATACTGTGTGATTACCCTCCATCGCCAAGCTAATACTTAGATTAATCGCTGTACGCGTTTTCCCTTCTCCAGCTATAGAACTAGTCACACCAAAAGTGTTCCAACCATTTTTTTGCAGGCGCTGCAAAACTGCGGTACGCAACATCTTATAGCTATTAACTTGCTCGGTATCACACAGTCCGGAAATAATTCGACGCTCATGAAGATGCTGCTCTGAAACAGTTTCTGTTCGGATCTGATCGTAGTTAACTTCTATCCGCTTAATAGCAGTTACTTTTGCTTTATGCGCATCTATATTCCTTTCTTGTTGGGCTTGTTGAACAGCCTTGGTAATATAATCAAGAGACATAATGATTTTCCTCTTAATTGTCCTAATATTTTTTACCTACATATGGCGCACAAAATAGATAAAAGTGAACATCAGACCTATTCCAAGTAAAGCTATAAGCAAATAATAAATTCTAACCCTCCTCTGACGGCGGCGATCTTGGCTATTTTCGGTATAGGGAATGATTCCTAAAGGAGGTGAGGTAAAAATTGTTTTTACTCCTCTAATACCGCGCACTTTTTGATCTAGATACTCAGTAAGGGCAACAAGTCCAACTCCGCTAGAGAACGAAAGCACTATTCCCAAAAAAAGAATTGCCGGACGATTGGGGCTAGAAGGCTCTTCTGCAAGTTGAGGTGGTGCAATCAAAACAAAGTGCTCTCCTTTACCTTCTTCTTCCATTTGGGTAGCTATTTGTGCATTCAGTTGCTTATCCTTAATTTCTTGATATTTTTTTACTGCATTCTCATAATTCCTCTTCAACTCCAGTGCTTTTTGCTCAACTTGCGGCATTTGTTGAATACGACGCTCTAGTTCATTTAGTTTCTTTTGAACTCTTACACGTTTACTTTTTTCAGATGCTAGCTGGATATCCACTGCATCAAGTTGAGCCTTGATGGAAATATATGCAGGATTATCTGGTTTTATTTGGCTTGTTTGTTCTGCCCCTTCTGGTATTTCTCTTAAAGCATCTTCAAGTGTAGCTACTTCATTTTTTAACCTAATAACATCTGGGTGCTGCTCAGAATATCTAGTACGTGCTTTTGCCAGCTCGTCTCGGGTAAATACTAATTTTTCTATAAGTTTACTTTCTCCTTTCTCATTACCAATTTCATCTTTTAGTATTGCTATTTCTCGTTCTAGCCGAGCTATATCAGGGTGATTTGGGCTATACTTTGACGATGCATTAAATAACTCCATTTGTAATGTCTTTAAATGAGCCACAGGGCTCTCTCCACTATGTGGCTGTGTTTGTGACAACTGCGCAGCTAATGCAGTCCTCTGTTCTTTCAATTCTCGAATTGTTTTTTCTATCTCCTCGTACTGGTCCTCTACCCGTTCAAGTAGGCTCATGTTCAAACCCATCATTTCTGGTAATCGGGCTACATTTTTTTCCTTAAATCTTGCATATTCAGCTTCTAACTTTGAAATCAAACTACTTAATCTTTGGGCTTCCTCTTCGAAGAATTTAGCAGATGAGTTTGCTTGTTGAATACGAAACTTTTTGTTGAGGTTCAAATAGAGTTCAACTAATTCCTTACCAATTATTTGCGCGCTCTTAGGAGAGCCGCTACTAACAAAAATATCAAAAGCAATAGTAACTGTACGGGACCTTCCCGTTCTTGGATCGGTTACCTCTGCATATACAGGCTCAACCCGGGTATTATTTTTAATCCTCTTTACTACCTCTACTTCTTCATTGTAGCTACTATTTTTACTTAATAAATTGGCTTCCCGTGCTAATGCCTTTAACTGCTCAAAAGACATGATGTGCTGCTTGAGAGTAGCAATGCGCTCCGCTGCATAAGTTTGAACCGTAGACGATAAAAGTTCCTCCGGAATTTCCTGTTGTTCAACAAGTATTCTTGCTTTTGATTGATAAAGCGGCGGTAAGCCAAAAGCGATCCCTATGCTAATAAAAAAGACAACAGCACCTGGTATCAAAAATTGCATCTTGCGCCGGCGCAAGATCACAATAAGATCATTTAATTTGAAAGCGCTTTGATTCATGCTTGGTTTTTACAAAGGAGTGATAACGCAATACTTCTAGTAGCTGGTTCTAAGACATGGATTTAAGAGCATCGCAATTATCATCACGACGGCAGGAAGTTGCACAAGATGACATACTGGTTGCGGTTCGTCTTCGTGGCGCTCGATCAGCTGTCCAGTCGCGCCAGCCTACGCGATGTGGTCAGCAGCCTATCGGCTCAAGTAACCAGACTCTAGGATGTTCTATTAAAGTGAGTCTTTTATCTTTCTATCAACGGCGTATAGGTGATAGCAACAAATACGGCATTACTATTAGCAAATTCTGAAGGGCTTTCATTTTCTCTTCTGCGATAATGATATCCGACCTCCACAGCCCACCACCGCGTCCAATTCCAAAGCAACCGTGGCTCCACGTCAAAATAGCGTCTTTCACCCTGAGAAAAGTCATCTTCAACGGATTCCGTGCGGAAAGCATCAGCTCTCAGAACAAAGCTGAGTCGGGGCATGATTGTTTGTGTATATTGAATACGAATTCGGTCAGTTTGGTTTGACCGACCATTTCCGCTAGGGGTAACTGTTCGACTAATGCTCCCCCTCAAAAGGCCTAACTCTGTAGAATATCGTATAACGAGTTTACCCACAAATCCGCTTGAAATTTCCTCCTCATCATTACTACTAGCTGAGGTGATACGATAGCCAGCTCTCGCTTCACTCTGAAAAGTCTCCGAGAACAAATGGTTCCAACCCACTAAGGCTTCTAGGTTATCAGTTTCACTCTCATCTTCTGATGTTCTTCGCGTGGCATTTACATTCAAGCTCAGCGTGCTTATTGGTGTAAGCTCATAAAATCCTTTACCTGATAGAAGATGCTGCTGAGTATTAATAAGGTTAATCTCTTCACTTTCTGCGTATGATAGATCTGTAAAGCCATATCCTAATTGCACTGAAGTTCGTTCCGTCAATGCATACCGCCACGAAGGATTTATCTGGACTCGATTACGCCTTGTGCTAACATCTACAAGTCCAATATCAATATCCTCAATCGGCTCAAGGAAATCTTCATCTATTTCTATAAATACTCTTCTCAAGAGAGTATCGCGCACATAGCTACCATTTAATTGAAAAAAAGATCTTTCAGTAAAATGAAGATGTGAGCGCAATCTTATCCGTTCTGAGTCTCTATCAGGAACATCAACGCCATTATAAATCTCATAATTTAATTTAGCGCCAAGGTTAACTTCCCATCGCTCCTCGCGCCGACCAATGAGCAGCCCTGGACTGACAGTAGTAATGAAACCAGCATCTTTTTGTTCAAATGATAACCTAGGATTATCGTTAAACTCCTCATTTAGTGAAAAGATCGGATCCAACCTCCAGCCGAAATATGTCCACTCAATCCCATATACCACTTCAGGAAAAAATAGGATTAATAACCATAGCAGAACCACATTAGTGTCCACCTGCCAAAACAGTCTCATGAATACCTTTTGTTTTTATATATAGACCACCTTTATGGCACAACAACCACATCGCCACTTCTTAATATAATGTTCTGATCTAAGTCTTCGCCGTCTTCCACCTCTCCATACTTAAAAGGCAATGCTTTTTGCCGGCCATTTTCACGCCGTAATATTTTTATTCCATTTTTAGAAGCATAAGGATTTAACCCGCCAGCCAATGTCAATGCCTGCAGAACATCTATATACCGGCCAATGGTAAATTCACCCGGATTATTTACCTTACCTAGCACATAAATCTTGTAGCCCGATACCATCTTTACCGAAACAGTGGCTACCGGCTCGGGGATGTACTTCTTGAGACGTTCAGTAATTTCCCGTTGGACTTCCTCCGTAGTCCGCCCCGCAACTTGTATATTACCTATTAGGGGAAATGAAATTTTTCCATCAGGTCGTACTACGACTTCACGATCGAGTTCTTCTTCTTTCCAGACTGAGATATGGAGAACATCTTCTGGACCAATGAGGTATTTCTCGCTCATACTGTGACCGGGCCTAGCGGCAAACAGGCTACTCGAGAGGCTTAAGAAAATCATTAGGATAACTAAATTAGGAACTTGTACTTTTCTTAGTAAGGTCAATAGTAACTTAGCGATTGTCTGCATCCCCATAATTTTTATTTTTCTCTATATAAATCAGTGTTGTTTATTTAACCTATACCATAATCCTTCAAAGACTACTTTTAGCTAGCGGCCTAGGAGCCACCATACGGCACATGAGCAAGTAAACATATCATGAGAATTCAGATACATAAGCCAACTTCAATTACAGTTAATTATAGTTATATAAGGTAAGCCCCCGCACTATACGCATATAAGTAGAAATACCTATTCGAGCCGTTTTCAGAATATCTAATGCACGGTGTCTTATTTTGCTCCACTGATAGACCCAATCATAAGAAGCATTAAAATATTTGGTAGTCCTGCAATATGAGTGATGGTCAGGATTTGGTTGTTGGGCAAAGGGTCGCATTATAATGGTGGACAAAATACCAAATAGCGCCGACATGGTTTTCTAATTTCTTAGAGAAAGACAGCGCTTTTCTGACTAAACGAGAAACACGCTGTCTGAGCGTACAATTAAAGCGTTCAATGCGGCTTGTTTGCCCCGTTGCTTTCCCCACGGTCCGATGGCGTGGCCCTGGAAATATAGCCTCATACGCTTCCCAAAAATCGGTGTAACTTACGGCCCGCTGCCGATAGACGGCGGGTAAGGACTGCCATAATCCTTGTGCCCCTTTTTGACTCCGATCGCCGATATACACCCCCACAATTTCTTGGGTATCCCTATCGAACGCTAACCATACCCATTGTTTATTGCCCTTTTTGACGACAAATGACCAAAGCTCATCGCACTCAATAGTTAAACGGCCTCTGGACTTTTTTTATCTCCACTTGCCGTGGTGTGCGCGCATATTTATCGTTCACATAATACTGCAACCAGCGTTCTGAGACGCCCGTTACTCGGGCAATACCTGCCAGCGGAATTCTTTCTAGGAGCAATTTATCAATCAGCTCTTTCGTCTCTTGAGCAATGGAGCAATTCTTGGGGTCTTCCACGAATTGCCGACCGCAGGCTTTGCATAAAAATTTTGATGTCCCTACCCCATTACTACCATTTTTAACAATATGAGTACTACCGCATCGGGGACAGTCCATCGCTATCTCCTTTAAAAATCTATCCATTACATGGATATAGCCCATAATCACTCAATTTGCATCACTACCAAATATTTTTCAAATCAAATAGATATAGCTATTGCATACTCTAAATTATTTATATCTAAAACCTACGCTACCGCCATACCTTGTACTACAAGCACAAAGCATTAAACCTATCTTTAAAGATGTCTGTAAGCTTCAACTTACTACCATCTGTGCTGGGATATAGAAACCTTGCTAATCCCCACGCGCAAGAAAAATAGCTTTGCTTTGCAAAGGCAGAATTAATTCCTTTATCGAAATAACTAATAAGGTGCCTTCACAATTTAATAAACAAACATAAAGATAGACTCCTCTTTGTGTTTACCTAATTTATTATGGGTAACCTATTAATCGAATTAGAAAAATCACATCCCACATATGTAAAGAAATATGCTTACCCAAAATGTTTCATCTCGTATATTAGTAAATTTAGAAGGACAATCAATAAAAATCATCATTTTTAATTCAGAACTATATAGAGCTTGTAACTACCATCTAACTAGCGAAGGTTGACAGTAAGCCATAATAGAAACACCTTTCACAAACTACCCCTAGACGCCTTAATACAAAGAAATATAGACAGCAAATATCTTGGTTTCACCATTAAATATTTAAAATTTACCCAGGCATGGAAATATCGAGCTTTAATGCGGGAAGGAGAAGCCCATGGGAGGAAGCTATGGGTTATCGTTACTTCCCGGATCTAGACTTGCTGCTGTTGGTGCTAAACAATAGAGATAGCTTTATCGGAGGGGGTAAAAAAATTATTGGAGCTTTAGAACGACAAGTGCAAGCGGTTCATGGCAGAGTATAACCCCTCTACCTATGACCCCTATCTGCTGACGGCTAGCCGGAAATTGGCTGATTACCTGGCTTTTTTGTCAGTCAAGTAATAAAAGCTTTTAAGAGTAAGGCTAATCCTTAGCAAATCAATGAATTACTGAAAATTAATCTGAGTAGTGGGTGACGCACCTACTGGGAATAACGTCGCGCCAATAGCCAAACAAGCTCGGTAAATGCCGTCTGGTTAAAATGGGGGCGGCCGCTGACAACTAGCATAAAGCGCTGTTTTTTCATGTAGAGGGGCCAAAATCCTATCTGACTCGTACCTGCAGCGCCCACTAACCCCCAGCCCCCTGAACGTAGCTTTAAGTTACCTTGCAGCAATCCCCTATGCCGCTGATGTAAGGCACTTAGATCAGCACTTAGGGCCGATAGCTCTTCAGCACTCTCATGGGTATAACCATGAGCCGCAAGATAAAACCCCTGATCATCAGAAAGCAGGGCCTTCCCTGTGCCCGATAATTTGGCCAGCAAACTAGGCAAGGCGTCTTCTAAAGATCCCGCTGGGGCTTCACGGGAAAGGGGTATTCCCTGCAACCAAGCCAAGGACTGCATCCGGAAAATTAGCTCTAAAGTCACTTTCTCCTCTTCCCCCCAGGCTTGTACCTGCTCGGCAGTCAATCGGGGCGTGTGATCTTCTTGAAATAATCGAAATAATAGCTCCCGCGCAGGCTCTACCATGGGGCTTGAGACGGCATAATAGGCGCCCCCTGGCGTGGGTAACACATATTGATTGGGAACAATTTGATAGTTAACCATTTGCACCGGCTAACTCTGGGTCCAGAGAATAAAGCAATGCCTGTACCAGCAAAGATATATCCCTGCGGTTACGGGCATCCACTTCAAAAACAGGGGGTTTTTTAGCAAAACCCTCCAGTTCCTGATAATAGTCAGTGATTTTTGGTTGGGGATCCACGTCCATCCGTGATATCCCGATCACCACGCCCGTACGAACAATAAACTCCCGAAAAGCATCAAGGAAAAAATGCATATCTTGGAAAGGGTTAGCGCGGCTGTTATCGATCAGCAACACCAGACCAATGCCCCCCTCAGTCAAAATATCCCACATAAAGTCGAACCGCTCCTGGCCCGGGGTACCATAGAGGTGTATCCGCTCCGTTGCCGATAAATTCATCAATCCGTAGTCCATTGCTACAGTGGTCTTGGGCTTTTTCTGCTGCGTCATATCGCTCGCCACCTCGTCGGTACTGACCAGAGGGATATCGCTCAGCACACTGATCGCGGTTGTTTTACCAGCACCTACCGGACCAGCAAAAATAAGCTTATGATTTGCCATTATATTTTTTATAATTTTTAGAGTTTAATTCTGGAATCATCACAGAGACTGGCTAACCCTGCGCAATCGACTCAAAATTCTCCCCAGAATACTTTTCTGTCGAGATTTGAGATTCGATGGCATTCTCTCCCTGATTGGCGTTGGAGTCTGCTTTAGCTCTACTAGCCCCAAACTATACACGGCACTAAAGAAAGCAAAGACATAGCGCTGGGGTATTTGCAGGATAGCCACAGTGTCTAATAAGGAGTGAGGTTGCGTCGTCCAGAGTGCGGCAATACGCATTGCATGGGGTGTCAGCAATAACCGGGTGACATTCGGCCAATGTTTGAGGTATACAGGACAATCTAGAGGCACCCCTCTAGGAATTCGTCCCCGCGAAGTCCACAAAGCCACCTTCCATAGTAAAGGTTGCAGAAGCTGCCAGGAAGTCAAACTAGGAAGCTGGGCGCGTTGCCTCTCCACCTCTTGTGGGTTAAGGATGTTGATCTCAACATCAGCCTCAACCAGGGGCACAACACATAATGGTCGGAGCTGCTTATCACTTAGCTTAAGCATGGCCTGGCTCGACCCAGGTAAGAGCGTGATCTCGCCCCAACCACTTTTAATACAAACTCCACTTGTGGCTTGGGTCTTAGCCAGGGCCCTGTGGAGATGCCCTTGGAGATAACGGCCAGGATCATAATAGACTTTTTCCAACTGGAGCGGATCAGTAACATCACGATCAGGGGCATCACCACAATATTCATGGGCTGTGCGTTTTTCCATCGCCTCAGCAGCGTCTAAAGTAAAACGCTGAGGCACCGCGTTGCCCGGCATGACGGAAGGGCTCTCTTGCAAAGACTTTGAGCCGCCGACCCCAGGTGGCGGGTTTGCCGGTTGCTGTGGGGGGGACATTGACGCTTCTCCCCTATGCCGACAACTTGCTCTAAGTTTCTCTAGGGTCGCTAATAAAGCATCCAACTTGACTGGTTTAGGAATAACCCAAGCATCCGCAAAAGCATGAGTACGTATGGATATAATAAGCGTTGGGCGCCTAGGAAATCGAGACTTATAATCTTTCCATAGCTTCTCCCAGCCAGGGCCATCCAGATCAAGAATGCCTGCTTCAGCAGTCACTTCATCTACAAGGATATAGCTTCCCTTGCCAGGCCCTGCAAACGCCATTTCTAGCAACTTCCTTGCATGTTGGCCCATGCCGAAAGTAGCTATACGCAAAGGGGGAGTGCTTGAGTTTGCCATATGTACGTTAAAATTATTCCTTAAGCGTCTTGTTCTAACTGCTCTGCCAACACTTCCCACTGGGGTGGCAATAGGAAACCTCGCTCCTCAAGACACTTAGTCATTCTGCTCAGTGCCTGTTGATCGCGACCATGCTTATAAATAGCTAGTAATTCCCCTGTCACTTCAGTATCCATAGGGTCACGTAGGCACAATTGCTCCAATAAGTCTTGGGCTTCCTGCACTTGCCCATAGACTAAATACTCTTTTGCTTCCGCAAGGAGATCATCTTTATTATTACTGAGGACATTTTTTCGATGTACTAAATCTGTACTCCCTATCACTGCTTCAGTTAATATTGATTCCACCGATTCCGGCATACTATCAATACGACTTACCCCTTGTTCTAGCTTTTCCCGCAGCATCTTATTTTGTTCCGCTGTCAGCATATGGCTGGCTAGAAGCAACATACGCTGCCGCAGCTGGCGACCCTTCTCACCCAAGGCAATATAGAGATCCAACAAGGCCCCATAAGACTGTGCCCCATCCCTACAAGAGATGCTTAGCAATATGCGCCGTACATGGGCCTGTAAGTCGTTAGGCCGCCATGTTACCTCATAGGCCATCATTTCTATTAACTGCTTATTTTGGCTAAGAAAAATGAGTTTTTCAGAAGGCAAGAACGCAGTGTCGTTCTCTGCTAGGAACCCGCTAATAGACATATCCAAGGGGATATTCCTACCTGCCTCAGTAATTAGACTTCTATTTATAGCTATCATATGAGAGGTGATGTGTACGCAAAACCAAATTTGTCACATATTTAGTTAACGGAAATAATTAACAAAACTTAAACGCCCAAACCTGAACTGGCTCACACATCTCTACTCCATTCATTTACAAACAGGGAAATCAGCACTCAGCACTAAAGGATAAGGGCTAACTGTCGATTAGTGTTTCTAGTAAGCTTTATATATAGCGGTTTCCATTTAGATGGAACTTCATCGGGCTTGGGGTCAACATGACCAGACCGTCGGCGACAGGGACGGATTGACAGCCTGTCTGGTCACGCCTGTCCCAAGCGCCTTAGGTCTCATTTAAACGAGAAATGCTATAAAAACAGGGGCAACATCACCTAAGGCCCAAGCGATACGCCTAACATTTCGCTTTACAGATAAACATTTCGCTTTACAGATAAACAATCTTATGGATATAAGAAGAAATTATTTTATAATCAATTACTTATTGATAATAAAGCCTACGGCTAAGCACAGGAGATATCCGCTGTGAGCGACATGGAAAAGCTCGAATTTAATGGTCTTAAAGTCATGATTATCGATGATAGTAAGACTATTCGAAAAACAGCGGAAACCTTACTTAAAAAAGTTGGCTGCGAGGTAGTCACCGCAGAAGACGGCTTCGAAGCTCTTCCTAAAATCAACCAATACCATCCAGATATCATATTCATAGACATTATGATGCCGAGATTAGATGGGTATCAAACCTGTACCTTGATAAAACACAACACTGCATTCAAGAAAACTCCAGTGATTATGCTCTCCAGCAAAGATGGTTTGTTTGACCGAGCCCGTGGACGAATCGTTGGCTGCGATCAGTATTTAACAAAACCCTTTACTCGTGAAGAGCTCTTAGGTGCCATTTCAAGCCACTGCAATCATTAACGATATACTTTTCCCCTTAGCTACCGATATTAGCTAGAACCAAAAAATGAGTAGTAACTAAGATTTCCTAAATGCAGGAGCACCCAATGGCACATATCTTGGTGGTTGATGATTCTGCGACAGAAACCTATGCATTCAAAATAATGCTAGAAGCAAAGGGTTTTACTGTTTCATTTGCTAATGATGGTTTAGAAGGCATAACCAAGGCTAAGGCATTAAAACCTGATTTGATCTTGATGGATGTCGTCATGCCACAGGTTAACGGCTTCCAAGCCACAAGAAAGATAACCCGCGATCCAGAAACGGCTGAGATACCCGTCATCATTATATCGGCAAAAAATCAGGAAACAGATCGGGTTTGGGGTCTACGACAAGGTGCTAAAGACTACTTAGCAAAGCCTGTCAATAAAACAGAATTATTTAATAAAATCAAAGCATTGATAAAAATCTAACGCGGCCAATGCATGGACACCAATCGGCTCTCAATTGATCCTTTTTCCATACTCCGCGATCTCGAGGTTCATAACCGCCAACATGCTGTTAGCTTGCCGCAGAAAACCGCTGTCCGCCAAGTATGGACAAACCTTGGTTTTTTACTTGGTAACCAAAAGCTGGCTGCTCTACTTACCCAAGTATGTGAAGTTCTCCCCTGCCCCTTAATAACGAGAGTTCCTGGCGCTAAACCTTGGGTACTAGGAGTTGCTAATGTTCGCGGCTATATATTGCCTCTGATGGATCTGCACGCCTATATCTACGGCACTCCATCAAGACAGACTCATCAAAGCCGTATCTTGGTTGTCACCAAGCAAAAACTACTGACAGGGCTGCTAGTAGAGGAAGTTTTCGGACTCAAATATTTTTTAGATGAAGAATGGGTTGGACAACATCTTACACCGAATGATCCGCTCCATCACTATATTCAAAGAGGGTTTGCACAAAACAATGAAATCTGGCTGGAATTTAATTTCCACCTATTGATGGAACAAGAAGGCTTTTTCCAAGCAACTATCTAGAATAAATACCCCTGAGCATTCAATAAAATAGTAAATACTGCTAGCAGAATTAGGCTGGCCTCACTACCCTGGAGATAAAGTAAATGAATACTCCTAATCAAAATTTCTTTGCCATGCTAACTGCAAGAAGGTATTTATTGCTGCTCGTTACTGCATCAGTATTAGCCCTTACCACAATTGGTGTTATCAGTTATACCACATGGCAAATAAACAAGCTTAATAGAAATATAGAATTAAGTACCGAGCTACAAGTATTAACTCAACGATTCCCTACGCTTACCTTGCTAATGGCAGCAAACAATAAAATAAAGCAAGAAAGAGTGAGCGAAGCTATTTCTGACTTTGATAGAAAACTAAAACAAATCTATAGTAGTGAATTGCGTATACCTTTCATAGGAAACACCATAAAAAATTCACAAAAAGAGATCCAACCCATTTGGGAGCAACTAAGAAAGAATCTTGTCGAAGTCCTGAATACTCCAAGTAGAGCAGTTATCTCCTCTTTACTTGAACAAAGTGATAACCTCTTGCAGATAACAACGAATTTGGTCAAATCTTACCAGGAGGGACGCCATCAGTTACAAATTATCCTGGTGGCTGGCTACGTTAGCGGCTTGGCGGCACTGATTATTTTATTAATTTTATTTACCCGTCCTGCAAACATATTGCGTCAAAAAGTTGATGATTTAGAGATAAAAAACGCCCATAACCAAGATGCAATTTTAAAATTACTAGATGAAATGGGTGATTTAGCGGATGGTGATCTGACTGTCAGCGCGACAGTGACTGAAGATATTACAGGAGCTATCGCCGACTCTATTAATTACACCATTGATGCCTTACGCACCCTCGTTCAAGACATTAACGATACTGCCGTACAAGTATCAACATCGGCGCAAGAAACACAAGCCACAGTCATGCATTTGGCTGACTCGAGCGAGCACCAAGCCCAACAAATCACCACAGTAGGTGCTGCAATTAATGAGATGGCCGTTTCTATCGAACAAGTTTCAGATAATGCCTCTAAATCAACGGAAGTGGCCAAGCAATCAGTGGAGATTGCAAGTAAGGGCGCTGACACAGTAAAGAATGCCATCGAAGGGATGGACAATATTCGTGAGCAGATTCAGGAAACCTCTAAACGGATTAAACGGCTTGGTGAAAGTTCTCAACAAATTGGAGAAATTGTCGAACTCATCAACGATATTGCTGAACAAACCAATATTCTATCCCTTAACGCAGCCATCCAAGCCGCTATGGCTGGAGAAGCCGGCCGAGGCTTCGCCGTCGTAGCCGATGAAGTTCAGCGACTAGCAGAACGTTCTAGTAGTGCGACTAAACAGATTGATGCTCTTGTGAAAACTATTCAAAGTGATACCCATGAAGCCATTATCTCAATGGAAGAAAGCACTTCTGGGGTGGTTTCTGGCGCGAAGTTATCTCAAGATGCAGGGGGCGCACTGGGTCAAATCGAGAGTGTGTCCCATCACTTGGCAGAGCTTATCCAAAATATCTCTGGCGCAGCAAAACAACAGGCCGCAGCAGCAGCAGGAATTTCCGATACCATGAATGTTATTCAAGAAATTACTGACCAAACTTCCAAGGGAACCAACGAAACTGCCGCCGCTATTGGTCGCCTGTCTGAATATGCTAATGAGATGCGTGAATCAGTGGCGGGTTTTAAACTTCCAAAATAGCCATTGATAAAAACAAAAAATGAACCTTAATCCACAAACAAAAATCAGCGCTGAAAATTATCTAAAGTGGACGGAAATTCTGGAAGAATTTGGTATTTGCACGGATACAATTCCACGCTCCCTTCTAGAAACCCGTCTCCGTATGCGGATGAATGCTCTTGGATTCGAAAACTTTTACCATTACCACGATTATTTAAAAACCTTAGGTAGAGATAATCTAGAATGGAGAGTGCTGATTGATAATTTAACAGTCCAAGAAACCCGCTTCTTTCGGCATCCGGAATCCCTATCTCTGATTGAAAAATTCCTGCACTCAAATCAACAACCACTTCATGGGAAAACACCACCCAGCATCCATGCTTGGAGTGTCGCCTGTGCTACTGGTGAAGAGGCTTATTCCCTCGCCATGGTCATTAATAAAAGCCTACAAAAAATTACCAGCAATGCATTTTTTGGGATCACAGCTACCGATATTAGTCACTCTGCACTGACTACAGCTAAGCGTGGTATATATCATAGGAATAAATTAACCAACATCCCATATCACCTACGTGACGAGTATTTTATTCCTTTAAACGATGACAATTATCAAATCAAACTGGCGTTGCGCAACCGGGTATGTTTCTCTAAGCTAAATGTGCTGCAGGCAAGAAATGCTCCTTTGGGACAAATGGATATTATTGTATGTCAGAATTTGCTTATCTACTTTGGTCCCGACAAACACCCTTTAATTTTAGATGCCTTAGTCACCCACCTAGCACCTGGCGGCTTGTTAATTCTAAGCATTAGTGATGCATTTAATTGTTCACACCCAGCGCTAGAGCGGATAAATCACGAGGATACGCTTGCCTATCGGCGTAAAGCTGATCTATAGGCTCCAGGAGTACAGCTTATGAGCATAAATCATGAGTTTAATCAAAACGCTCTTAGTTGGGTCAAGAATGAACTTGACGAGTCTCTACGCGAGGCTAGTTTGGCCTTAGAAGCTTTTTCTGAAAGCACGGATGATATTACTCAGCTACGCTTCTGCCTGAATCATCTATATCAGGTAGAAGGTGTCCTGCAGATGGTGGAACTATCAGGGGCAAATTTGCTTGCTGTAGAAACAAAAGCGCTAGCCCTGAGCATTCTTGATCAAAAAACAGATCTCAATGGCCAAGCGCTAGAAGCGCTAATGCAAGGCACGCTCTTGCTACAGGATTATCTCAATCGACTAGAAGCAGGAAAAAAAGATCATCCTTTGAGCGTCTTGCCTATGGTCAATGAACTCCGCCTCGCCCATAGTAAGACCCCGCTAAAAAAAACCGAGTTTTTTGAACCAGACCTGAATACCCCACTCCCGGAGACCTTAACCGCTCATCTGAAATCAGATAGCCGTGAACTCCCTTTAGTTGCAGCCAAAATACGTCCACAATATGAATCCGCTCTTCTCTCTTGGTTCCGAAACCCTATGGGCGATGGTCTTTTTCGGCTGGCTAAAATAATCACTGAATTACGACAATATTCCCATGATATTACCGTCTTTCGTCTATGGTGGTTATCCCAAGGTGTAATTGAAGCATTACAAGAGGGCGGACTCCAAGCAACACAAGAAATAAAGCTCTTATTGGGAACCCTAAACAAACAAATCAAAACTTTGGCTCAGGAAGGCGAGCCTGCATTGGCGGCGAGTGTCACTGAGGATCTACTTAAGTCATTATTATTTCAAATTGCCAATGCTCCCTCTTCCGGGAAGGAAGTTATTGCTATTAAAGAAACCTATCAACTAGAAAATTGTTTACCTTCTGATCGGGTCTTGCTAACCGATCTAGGAACTGAAATCGTTGATACGGTGCTTAATGCTTTCCAAGAAGATCTTGCCCAGGCCAAAGATCTTTTGGATATTTTTGAGCGCACTAGCGAACAACCACAGCAAGGATTAGAAACTTTATGTAATCTGTTTCAGAAAATGGCTGACACCCTCGCTATTCTCGGCTTTGTGTCGCCTATCGCTATTCTTCGTGAAGCAATCAGCCAGCTAGAGGAAAAGAGGCAACAGGGAGCGGGTCTTGATGGTACCCAACACCTGGAATTGGCTAACACCCTACTACAGATCGAGGCATCCCTAAAAAGAGAAATCGCCCAATCCCGAAATTCTCCCACAACCTCCCCTGCTAACGACACCCATTCTGATACTAAAGAATCACCTTCAGACTCCGCTGCCGGAGGAGATATCCAAACGGCACAAAACACGGCAACCAAGGAATGTCTCAGCGAACTTGCCGTAGTAGGACAAGCCCTAACCAACTATAGCAAAAATCCAGCCGACTCAAGCGCCCTGAACCCCATTCCCCATCAATTACAACGGACTGCCGGGGCCTTATCGGTGTTAGGCTTAAGTCGTATTGCTGCTTTAATAGCCGACTGCACTCGCTTTATCAACGGAGCTCTAATTGGGAAGACCTATAAAACCGCCCCCCCTAGCTTGGAGGAGTTGGCGGAAGCCATCGCGGCAATAGAACTCTATCTGGAAATGTTAACAGAAGGTGCCCTAGCCAGCGGTTCACTCTTAGACACTGCAGCCGACCGCCTAGCTCGCCTACTAGAATCACTGGAGCATCTTCCCCCTGATCAGCAAGAAACCGCTGAAACAGCAAGCACTCCAGCAGCCTCAGAGTCAAAGGAGGCCACGGCAGAGAACACTGAACTATCTGCTAACACTACAACCAACATCGACTTGATATCTTCTGAGCCAACCCATTGGGAAGCCCCTGAGGCACCTGTTTACCCAGAAGGAGTCGATGGGGAAATTGCCACCTATTTCATCGAAGAGGCCCAAGAAGAAATGGCCTCCATTGCTGAAAATTTTTCTCAATGGAAGCAGGATCTTAATCAACAAGAAGCCCTTAAGACCGTACGCCGTTCCTTCCATACCCTCAAGGGCAGCGGTCGCCTAGCCGGCGCAACGGATCTAGGCGAATTAGCTTGGGCCATTGAAAACATGTTTAATCGCATTATAGATGGAACCCTGGCAGCAAATCCTGCAGTATTTGAGACCATTGAAGCAGCCCAGCGAGCCTTACCACAACTTCTTACCCTGTTCACCCACGGGGGAGGAACACCACCTAAGGATATTTTGATATTAACGCAAAGAGCGCATACCCTAGCTGACGGTGCAGCCAACGCTACACTGGATAAAGGCCCCAGTGAAACAGAAGTCGTATATTCCCCCCCTCCTGAAACCGATACCCCATCTGCTGAGGCAAAAGTCCCTGCTGATGATTCAAAATCGACTCAGGAAGAGTCCCAGCCCCAACGGGCAAAACAGGAAGCGGCAACCTCAACCCAGCATTCTTCAGCCTCCAAGCCCGTTTCAGATCCAGAGTTATTAGCGGCCTTTCTCGATGAAGCAGAGGACATTTTACAAGCCGCTGAGACCGCACTGGCTGACTGGCGTGCTGCTCCCCATGAAAGGGGCCCGGTACAGCAACTCCAACGGGAACTTCATACCCTCAAAGGCGGCGCACGTTTAGCCAATCTTACTGCGTTAGGCGATCTCAGCCATGATCTGGAATCCCTTATTATCACTGTCATTGATGAAGGCCTAACAGGTGGTAAGGAACTCTTCGATCTCCTGCAGGAAGGGCATGATCGTCTCGCAGAAATGTGCGATGCCATTCATCATGGGGTGGCCTTACTGGCCGCCAATGATTTATCTTCTCGTATCCGCAAGGTGCTTGACTCCTCACTCCAGGCAGAAAAAACTTCAACGGTACCTGCTGAACCCTCGCAGGATTACGCGCCTCCCTCTACCCCGGCGGCGGAAGCAACTGTTGTTACCGTCGATCCTGATAACGAGCTGGTTGCGGCCTTCTTGGAAGAAGCCGATGAGTTACTACAAACCAGTCAGACGAGTCTTTCGAACTGGCAAGAAGCCCCCTCTGAACGGACTTCCGTTGAAGGCTTCCAACGAGAATTACATACCCTAAAAGGGGGCGCGCGCCTGGCAGGCATTACCCCCCTGGCGGATTTAGCTCATCAGATGGAAACGGTAGTGAGTTCCCTCGTAGAGGGAAAACACAATGCGGAACCAGCACTATTTGAGCTTCTGCAACGGGGCCTTGATCGATTATGCACTCTACGCGACCTTGCCCAGCAGGCGACTCCCCTCCCCTCCGTAGCAGACTTATTAGCCGAAATGAGCCGTTACAGTTCAAAATCCCTGCTTTCCTACCAGGAGGATTCTCCAATAGGGGACGTTCCCTCCACAAATGTTCAGGAGTTATCGGCAACTCCCCTCGTTCCCCCCTCCGAGCAGGAGCTACACAAAACTGCCCCGCCCCTTTCAGAAAATCGAAACACTTCGGTAGAACAAGTACGGGTACGGGCCGATTTACTGGATCATTTGGTCAATAATGCTGCTGAAGTCAATATCTTCTGTACCCGGGTTGAGCAGCAGATTGGAACCATGCGTTTGAATCTCGGCGAGATGGAACAAACTATCGCCCGCCTAGGGGGGCAACTCCGCAGATTGGAGATCGAAACCGAGGCCCAAATCCTTTATCGCCATGAAGAAAAAGAGAGTCACCACCTAGAAGATTTCGATCCCTTGGAAATGGATCGCTACTCCCAATTACATCAGTTATCCCGGGGTCTCATAGAAAGTATTAGCGATCTCACCAATATAAAAGAAACGCTGGATGAATCGGCGCGGGAAGCCGATACCCTCTTACTCCAACAATCGCGCATTGGAACCGACCTTCAGCAAGGGTTAATGAATACGCGGATGTTACCATTCACTGGGGTAACACCGCGCTTGCAACGCATCGTTCGCCAAACAGCGCAAGAACTCAACAAGAAAGTCCAGCTCCAAATAGCCGATGGCGGCCTTGAATTGGACCGGACGGTACTAAACCGCATTATTGCTCCCCTCGAGCATATGCTGCGAAACAGCATTGCCCATGGTATTGAAGCCCCATCCGCCCGCATCGAAGTCGGTAAGGAGGCAATAGGCACTATTCACCTCTCCCTGACCCGGGAAGGTTCAGAAATCGTCATCCAAGTGCGTGATGATGGCCAAGGCATTGATCTGGAAAAAGTACGTACCAAAGCACTCGCTCAAGGGCTGGTACGAGAAGAATCCATGCCTCCCGATGACGAATTGATCCAACTCATTTTGGAATCAGGCTTTAGCACCGCGGATAAAGTTTCCCAAATTGCAGGGCGTGGAGTCGGCATGGATGTCGTCAACAGCGAAATCCGAGCGCTCAATGGAACCTTAAATATCGCTTCTCAAAAGGGTAGCGGAACGACCTTCACCGCCCGCCTTCCCCTAACCCTGACCATTGTCCAGGCCCTGCTGGTAGAAACCGGCAATGAACTTTTCGCTTTGCCCATCATTAGCGTACACAGCGTTATCCGCCTTGATCAAAAAACCGTTGCCTCCTTACTTTCAAACGAGCAAGGCCTATACTGCCATGGAGGCGTCAATTATCAATTTATTCATCTTGGCGCCGCCTTGGGCCAGGAACATCCTGAGCTCCCTGCCTCGAGCACCCATTATCCTGTGTTACTGGTGCGCTCCGGTGAACTTCAGGCCGCCGTATTAGTGGACACCCTGATAGGGAGCCGTGAAATCGTCATCAAATCAGTGGGCCCCCAACTCAACACCATTAAAGAGATAACGGGGGCCACCATCCTCGGAGATGGAAGGGTGGTACTTATCCTGGATCTGCCAGCCCTCATCCGCAAAGCCATCCAAAAACCAGAAACCATCGTGACCATAGGGCAGGAAACCGACGCTCAGGCATCGCAAAAGAATGTGGTCATGGTGGTCGATGATTCTATTACCATTCGCAAAGCCACTCAGAAACTTTTGGAGCGTCATGGTATGGCAGTATTAACAGCCAGGGATGGGGTGGACGCGGTAGAACATCTGCAGGAGCATATCCCCGATATTTTTCTGCTGGATATAGAAATGCCGCGGATGGATGGGTTTGAGCTTGCCACTTTCATCCGCAAGGATACGCGATTGCAGGATATCCCCATCATCATGATTACTTCCCGGAGTGGGAAAAAACACCGAGATCGGGCCGAACAGATTGGCGTCAACAGCTATCTGGTCAAACCCTATCAAGAAGATGAATTACTGCAACATATTCAGCTTCTTTTGAGCCCAGCTGAAGCCGATGTTACCGTCTAAGAAAGCGCTCGTCCGGGTCGCCATTGCCTGTAACAGCAAGGAGATGAGGCTCCGGACCCGCCGCATTCTAGAACAACAGGGTCTTATTGTAGTCGCCGATGGCCCCCTAGAGCTCCCTTTTCTGACCACCGCCGAAAGCTATCACGCCAATGTACTTTTTGTCGAGTTAGACGAAGCTTATGAAGAACAAGCCCAAGTGCTTGAAAAACTCTTAGAACAGGCTTCACTTCCCATGTTGTTTAATGAGGGGATTTTTCAGGATAAAAAAAAGCGCACCACACTAGCTAAATGGGGACAACGGGTCAGCGAAAAACTAACCAAACTTGCAACCTCCACCCCACCGAGGATAACCGCAACAGGAGAAACAGCGACACCGATTAACTCAGTTGGCTTTTCAGTAGAAGAAGAAAAAGCCCCGCAAAGGGTTTGGGTACTGGGCGCATCCACTGGCGGACCCCAAGCTCTGCGCCGCTTTCTCAGCGCTATTCCCGGCACTTTACCTATCGCATTTATAGTCGCCCAGCATATTGGCAGCAATTTTCTAGAACTGTTTACAAAACAATTATCCAAATATACCCGCTTTTCCGTAGAAGTACCGAAATCGGGACACTTGCTTCAACATCAACAGATTTTGATTGCTCCAGAAAAACATGACCTCAGCTTTGACGATAACTGCTGCCTGACATTATTACCTACTGTTCGGGATTACCGATACAGCCCCTCGATTGATTTGCTCATGTGCAAGGTATCCAAACGTTTTGGTCCTATGGCCGGTGCCATTATTTTTAGTGGTATGGGTGATGATGGCGCCCAAGGCTGCCGTTACCTTTTTGCAAATGGGGGTACGGTCTGGGCCCAAGATGCTGCCAGCTGCGAAATCAGCAGTATGCCTGATTATGCCCGCGCTACGGGGGCCGTCAGTTTCAGCGCCCCTCCGGAAGAACTCGCTAGAAATCTTGTCAAGCTACTGGGAAAGGCCAAGGATGGCGCAAGTCAGCAGGGAGCAATCAATTAAATTCAACCGTTTATCTTTTCACTACAAATGACTAAAAGCCAACTGTCCATCTCCAATACAACGGTAAAGTCATGCCCACATGACGACCAGGCCAGCAGTAAGCCACAATCCGGCAATCTAGTCCCCAGTATCCTGATACCCTTGCAGGATCAAACCCTGCTTTTACCGAGGACCGCGATTGCCGAGGTCATCCCCTATAGAGCGCCTGATCCCCTGCAAGGCGCGCCTCAATGGCTGTACGGTACCTTACGCTGGCGGGAACAACTTCTCCTATTAATCAGTTTTGAGGCGCTCCAAAGAAAACCCACGCCGTCACTTTCAAAACAAACTCGTATCGTTGTCTTCAATACTGTCACCAGTCTTTCCAAGCGGAAATTTTATGCCCTTATTATTCAAGGCATCCCCCAGTTGATCCTGGCTCGTGCCGATAACCTTTCAGCTTCTCCCAAGCCCCCCAATAGTCCCTTGCTGTACTGTTGTGCAGAAATCAACCAGTGTCCAGTGGTGATTCCCAACCTAGGCTACTTAGAAGAAACGTTGCAAAGGTGTGTGACAGGATAAGGAGGAACAACACCTACTCCGCTACAAATCTCCCCAGAGCAGTTGCAGGGCGGTCAGCGCCGCTACAGTAGCGGTCTCAGTTCGCAATACCCGGGGTCCAAGAGAAACGTCAATAAAACCGGCCTGTTGTGCCTCCTTGACTTCTACTTCACTCAATCCACCTTCCGGGCCAATCAGCAAAATTAACCGCTTACCCAAAGGCGATGGTAACGTCTTCAAAGGCCGATGACTCCGGGGATCCAATAGCACTGCAAGCCCCGCATGGCAATCGCCAAGAAAAGCCGCCAACGACCGGGGCGTATCCACCCCCGGAGTGTAGTTGCGGCCACATTGTTCACAAGCACTGATCACCACCCCTCGCCAATGGCGCAGCCGTTTTTCCAGGCGCTCCCCGGAGAGATGGACGGCGCTGCGTTCAGTGAATAAGGGAACAATACCGCTCACGCCAAGTTCCACCGCTTTTTGAAGGGCATAATCCATCCGCTCACCCCGGGAAATGCCCTGACCTAGGATAATGTCCAGGGGCGATTCAACATTACGTTCCATCCGCTCCAGAATCCGGGCCTCGGCCGACCGCTTTTCCACCGTCTCCAGCACCGCCCGGTACTCAGTCCCCCGGCCATCAAACAACCATAATTCGGCACCGGCCCTCAGACGCAATACCCGGACCACATGCTGCAAAGCCCGCTCATCTAGGACTACGCTAGAGCCGATTGATAGGGGCAGGGAAGAATAGATACGGGGAACACGCATAACCTAATCTAGATTCGGCTTTCAGCCGCAAATGCACGCGAATAAACGCCCATAAAACAATGCCGATTGCCTAGTGGATGAACGCTTGCCCGTCTCTAAGCCATTAAAATATTTGCGTTCATGGACGTTAATTCGCGGCTAAGTGTTTTATCTTAGGAGCATTATGGGCTTTAGGGTAAGTTCCTGGCTTAATCCCGGGTCGCAAGCCCGATTCCTTCCCATGCAACCTCGGCCAGGTCGGTGATCTGCTCAGGAGTAATCACATAGGGCGGCATAAAGTAGACCACGTTACCCAATGGCCGAAGCAACATCCCTTTCTGCAAGCCATGTTGATAGACCCGCAATCCGCGCCGCTCCTGCCAAGGATAGGGCTCGCGGGAAGCCTTATCCTTCACCATTTCTATGGCCAGAATCATGCCATGCTGTCGCACCTCCGCAACATGGGGATGATCAACAAAGTGGTCTGTGACTTCCTGCATCTTTTTCGCCAATAGCCGGTTATTTTCCAGGACCCGGTCTTCTTTGAAGATATCGAGAGTCGCCAAGGCGGCACTACAACCCACAGGATTGGCGGTAAAACTATGGGAATGGAGAAAAGCCCGCAAGGTAGAATAGTCATCATAAAAGGCCTGATATACCGGTTCAGTAGTGAGCACTACCGCCAAAGGAAGGTAGCCCCCCGTCAAGCCCTTGGACAAACAAAGAAAATCCGGCGTAATCTCCGCCTGCTCGCAGGCAAAGAATGTCCCCGTGCGACCAAAACCCACCGCAATCTCATCGGCAATCAAATGGACACCAAATCGATCGCAGGCTTCTCTTAGTAGAGACAAATAAACCGGATCGTACATCCGCATATTGCCGGCACATTGAACCAGCGGCTCCACAATAACGGCGCAGGTCTCCTCAGCATAGCGCTCTAGCGCCCTTTCCATATGAACAAACTGGCGCCGACAATAATCGGCTTCGCTCTCCCCTTTCTCCCGGGAAAAACAATCCGGGGAGGGCACCGTAATCACATCCATCAAAAGGGGGCAATAGGTCTCTTTATACAAGGCCACATCCCCTACCGCCAAGGCGCCAAGGGTTTCGCCATGGTAACTATTGGTAAGAGAAATAAAGCGGGTTTTGCGGGGCTTTCCAACATTACGCCAGTAATGGAAACTCATCTTAAGCGCCACTTCTATCGCCGAGGAACCATTATCAGCGTAAAAACAACGACTCAATCCCGGCGGAGTAATCTCCACCAATTGCTCGGAGAGGCGAATCACCGCCTCGTGGGAAAACCCGGCCAAAAGCACATGCTCAATTTCATTCAACTGCTTTCCAATCGCCGCGTTGATCCGAGGATTGGCATGGCCAAAGAGGTTCACCCACCAAGAGCTGATAGCATCCAGGTAACGCCGTCCTTCGAAATCCTCCAACCATATCCCCTCCCCCCGGCGAATGGGGATAAGAGGCAACTGCTCATGGTCTTTCATTTGGGTGCAGGGATGCCAAACCACCCCCAGATCCCGCTGGGTCCATTGTTGATTATTCATATTGCTCGTTTATCTCTGTCTCTAGTGCAGCCGAAAATTTTAACAGCTTACCGAGGGAGAGCGTGAATGGGCAGTGGAATGACGAAGAAGTCGCTCAATATTGGAGTCGTGGATCTTTGCTCCCACCTGTAGTCCCCCTTAAGCTAAGCACTTCAGGAACTTAATTAATTACACATAACATTGAGTCGACGTCTGATAGGTTTACTTTTGGTTCTCACCGGGATCAGTTTCCTGGTCTGGTATCTCAACCGGCCAGAGCCAATCCCCGTTGCCTTGTCTACTGTTGAGCGGGGATTAGTGGAGGCGACGGTGGTCAATACCCGTGCGGGGACCATCAAGGCTTGCCGGCGGGCCGGGCTCTCTCCCCCGGCAGGAGGTCAGGTGGATCAGCTTACGGTCAAAGAGGGTGATCAGGTCAAGGCAGGGCAACTCTTGCTAGAATTATGGAATAATGACTTGGAGGCTGAAGTCCAGCTTGCTGAAAAACAGGCCAAAGCCAGTACCGCCCAAGCCGAAGAAGCCTGTGTCCGAGCCCGGGTGGCGGAAAAAGAAGCTCAACGACTGTTGCAACTGCAAAAGCGCTCCCTGATTTCCGAGGAGCTGGTCGATCGGGCCGTAGGCGATGCCCAAGCCCGTCGCGCAGCCTGCCACGCCGCCCAAGCTCGGGCTGAAGTCAGCGAGGCTCAAATGGCCGTCAACCGCGCCGTCTTAGCCCGAACCCTCTTATATGCCCCTTTTGATGGCATCGTTGCCGAAGTCAATGCAGAACTGGGCGCCTTTGTGACTCCTTCCCCTACGGGCGTGCCGACCCTCCCCGCCATTGATCTTATCGACCGCTCCTGTCTCTATGTCAGTGCCCCCATTGACGAAGTCGATGCCCCCACTATCCGCCCCGGAATGCCCACCCGCATTACCCTGGATGCCTTCCGAGACCGAGTCTTTCCAGGGGTGGTGCGGCGAGTGGCCCCCTATGTACTGGATATAGAGAAACAGGCCCGCACGGTGGATGTGGAAGCAGAATTTAGCCGCCCCCAGGATACCGAACGGCTACTTCCCGGCTATAGCGCTGATGTGGAGGTGATTTTAGAGCGCCACGAGGATGTACTCCGGGTCCCCACCCACGCCCTGCGGGTAGGACATCGGGTTTTGCTTTATCAACCGGAGACCGGCCGCTTGGAAGAGCGGCAAATCGAGCCTGGCCTTGCCAACTGGGAATTTACGGAAATCCAATCCGGCCTCAAGGCGGGGGATTCCATTGTCCTATCCATTGATCGAGAAGGCATCGAACCTGGCGCCCTAGTCCGTCCGGAAGAAAAAAATTCTCTCCCATGATTGTCCTTGAGCACCTGAGCCGACGCTTTGAGGTAGGGGGACAGGAGATCAAGGCCCTAGATGAGGTTTCGTTATCCATTGATGGAGGCGATTATGTTTCCGTAATGGGGCCTTCTGGATCGGGAAAATCCACCCTGCTCCATATTATCGGTTTGTTGGATAGGCCCAGCAGTGGACGCTATTTGCTAGAGGGGGAGGATGTCACCACCCTCAACGACAATACCCTATCCCGGCTCCGGCGGGAGAAAATGGGTTTTGTCTTTCAATTTTTCCACTTGGTCCCGCGCTTAACTGCCGCCGAGAATGTGGAACTTCCCCTGATTCTCGCCGGGATACCGCCTAGGGAGCGGCGAGAGCGAGTCCAACATCTTCTTGATGAACTAGGGCTAGGAAAGCGGGCCCAACATCGCCCCAGCGAGCTTTCTGGCGGGCAACGCCAACGGGTCGCTATCGCCCGAGCGACGGTGATGGAACCAGCCGTGATCCTGGCGGATGAACCCACTGGCAACCTGGATCGAACTTCTGGTTATGAAGTACTCGATATCCTGGAGGCCCTCAATGCCAGGGGTATGGGCCTTATCGTGGTGACCCATGACCCAGAGATTGGCAAACGTAGCCGACGCCATATTCACATGGTGGACGGCCGCATAGGCCTAGAAGAATCTTCATGAGCTTCCGGGATGTACTGTGGTTTGCGGCGGCTGCTCTCCGGGGCCATCGTCTGCGCACCGGCCTCATGCTCCTGGCCATGGCCATTGGAGTGGCGAGCGTGGTGGTACTCACGGCCCTGGGAGAGGGCGCACGGAACTATGTGGAAGGGCGTTTTACTAGTTTGGGCACCCATCTACTCATCGTCCTGCCCGGGCGTTCTGAGACCAAAGGAGGACCGCCCCCACTGTTAGGCGAAACCCCCCGGGATCTGACCCTGGATGACGCCCTGGCGCTCCATCGCAGTCCGGCTGTCGACAAAGTGGCGCCCTTGGTCCTGGGCAATGCGCCGGTGGCTTGGAAACAGCGGGATCGGGATGCCCTGGTGCTAGGGTCTACTGCTGATTTGCTACCGGTACGACATCTCACCTTGGCTCAAGGACAATTCCTCCCTGAGACGGATCCACGGCGATCGCCGCCGGTCTGTGTGCTGGGGGCAAAACTCCGCCATGAGCTGTTCGGCCCCAGCCCGGCCCTAGGGGAATGGGTCCGCCTCAGCGAATACCGTTTTCGCGTTATCGGCGTGCTTGCCGAGCAAGGACGCTCTATTGGGGTAGACTTAGACGAAGTGGTGATCATCCCCGTGGCCAGCGCCCAGCGGGTATTCGATGCCCCTTCCCTGTTTCGGATTCTGGTCTCCGCCTCCTCCAGGGAGATGCTCGCCCGTACCAAACAGGATATTCTGGACATCATCCGCAGCCGCCATGAGGGGGAAGACGATATCACCGTCATTACCCAGGATGCCGTACTGGCGACTTTCGATCGGATTCTCCAGGCCCTGACCCTCGTGGTGGCCGGGATCGCGGCCATCAGCCTCATCGTCGCCGGTATTCTCATCATGAATGTGATGCTGGTGGCCGTCACCCAACGGACGACGGAAATTGGCCTACTTAAAGCCCTGGGAGCCTCATCACACACCGTGTTGACCTTGTTTCTGACGGAAGCGGGCCTACTCTCCTTATTCGGCGCTTGCCTAGGCCTGGCTGTGGGTCAAGGTACAAGTTGGCTCTTTCGACAGCTCGTGCCAGAATTTCCCGTACAGGCCCCCCTTTGGGCCATCGCCAGTGCCCTGGGAATCGCCCTCGTCACCAGCATACTATTTGCCCTGTTGCCCGCCCGCCGGGCGGCCCAATTGGACCCGGTCCAGGCATTAAGCCAGCACTAACACCATGAGACCGTTAGACTTTCTGAGCCTGACTACTCGCGCCCTAATTACCCGCCCCCTGCGAAGTGTGCTCACCCTCATGGGAATTGCCGTCGGCATTGCCACCGTGGTGTTGCTCACTTCCATAGGCGAAGGTATCCATCAGTTCGTGGTAGCAGAGTTTACTCAATTTGGAACCCATATTATTGCCATTAATCCCGGCCGCACCACCACCACCGGGATTCCAGGGATCGCCCATACAGTACGGCCACTCACCCTGGCGGATGCCGAAGCCCTGCGTCGGCTGCCGCAGGTACTGAGTGTCACCCCCATAGTGCAAGGCAACGCGGAAGTAGAAGCGAGGGGGAAATCCCGCCGTACCAACATCTATGGGGTAGGCGCCGAATTTCCTGAAGCGCTACAGTTTGAGGTGGCTTTGGGACGCTTCCTGCCCTCAGATGAAGCCCAAGCAGCCCGCGCCTTTGCCGTCCTAGGCAGCCGCCTACGGCAGGAATTGTTCGGGGATACCAATCCCCTAGGACAACGGATCCGGGTGGGCGGAGACCGATACCGGGTGCTAGGAGTCATGGAGTCCAAGGGGCAAGTGCTCGGCTTTGATATCGATGACGCCGTTTATCTACCGGCGGCCAAGGCGCTGGAGCTGTTCAATCGGGAAAGCCTGATGGAAGTGGATGTCCGCTATGCCGAAGACGCCGTTGAAGAGCAGATAGTGAAAAGTATCCACAATCTTCTCCTGGCTCGCCATGGCTTGGAGGATTTTACCATCACTACCCAACAACAGATGCTGGATATTTTGGGTTCGGTATTGGACATGCTCACTTGGGCGGTCGGGGCCCTGGGAGGAATCTCACTGCTAGTCGGCGGAATCGGTATTGTCACGATCATGACCATTGCCGTCAGCGAACGCACCCATGAAATCGGGCTGCTACGGGCCTTGGGCGCTGAACGTCGGCAGATCCTGGCTTTATTCTTGGGTGAGGCCTTGGTACTGGCTATTGTGGGGGGACTCGCCGGGCTCTTGTTTGGAATCGGAATGATTCAGCTGCTTGCATTCTTGCTACCGGCGCTGCCGACCCATACCGCCTGGAACTATGTGGGGCTAGCGGAACTTCTTGCTGCCGGAATCGGCCTAGCCGCCGGCGTATTTCCCGCCCGCCGGGCAGCCCATCTGGACCCCCTTGAATGTTTGCGGGCAGAATAGGGGCTGCAAAAATACTGGATGATATTGCCGCCTATGATCAAGCCGTTGTCGCTGTCGAAGAAGAAATCCCCCGCGGTGTGGTAAAAGGGTAGAAAACCTGACTAAAATTTGACAAACCTACTGTAAGCTTACTCATCAGTAACCCGTTGAGAAAACCGGGTTGAACCAATCTTTACTTGCCATGCTTGAAAAAAATAGCGGAAAGGGATGACTTGAGAAAGCCGGTCGCTACCCCCGGCTATCGGCGGATAGCGACCGTCTTATTTAGAATTTAGGCTTCAGATCCTAACTAAACAGCTAAATTTGAAATAAGGCTAGCTGCAGCTATACGCCTTACTTTGCTGCAGTTGCTGGCCAATTAGTTCGCGCATACGGTTTTGGATTTGCAAGAAAACTCCAAAAATCGCCAGAATAAACCAAGCAAAGAAGACAAAGCCCCACTGCAACGGCGCCACAAACAACTCTTCCATGAACCAGAAGGTGTGACCCCATTCATTCAACCCCATTGGACTACAACTCTACTGTTTGCAAACATCATCACAACCCCGATTCGATTGATCAAATGCGATTTATGGAATGGATCCGCCTGCCTTTCCCGCTGCTAGGCTGATCCTCGCCTCTGGCCCCTTTGCGCTAAAGCGATTTTGAAGAGGGCCTCAGCTTCCGCGGTAGAAGTATGGTCATGCAATTTTAATCACCTCCTCCAATTTCTTTTTATGAAGCAGCTATTCTTTTCCTCGGCATTAGCTTGCTTTGGCTAGGTGGCTATAGGGGGGTTGGAATAAAATCCGTTCCACACGGAGAGAACGCACCTCGCCCGAAGGGAATACCCAATCGGTTGCCTGGCCGACCGAGAGGCCGAGGAGAGCGGATCCAATAGGGGCCAAGACCGAAATTTTCCCCGTGTCGCTATTGGCCTCTTTGGGGTATACCAGCTCCACTTCCCGACGTATTCCTGTTTTCCCATCAAGGTAGATAACACGGGAGTGCATGGTAACAATATTGCTTGAAATATGTCCCACTGGAACGACAATAGCATAGTCAATCTTATGCGCAAGCATGGTCTCTAGCGGGAGCTTTCGAATCCGGTGAGCATCGAGATCAGTAAGTATAAAATTTTCTTTATTAAGCATTTTTCCTCCATTACAGCATAGGTATAGCCGCTGTTACGGATAGATGCTAGCAATACAGCCCCCGGGAGATAAGTACTTATAGAGCAACAATATTGTTGCCTATTAATCTACAATTGATTTCGCTATAGCGGGCAAGTACTTATGGAGTCAAAGGGAATGTTGCCCTAGGATTGTCCTATAAGTATCTCAGCAAAAATCTTGGGGAAAATGGGATTGGTTTGGCATCCCCTTGAACCCGATACCTCTTCCTTTCGCCGGCGTGGGGAACAATCTGGATGATGCCATCCACGATTCCCCTTGAGATATTCTTCGGAAAGAAGGTACGTTACACTAAACTCCATTTGAGGGTTGTACGTTAAATTTTGATCTGGGAGGCACTCTATATGCCAAGTTTACTGATTACCGGCGCTAACCGAGGGATTGGGCTAGAATTCGCCAAACAATACGCCAAAGCGGGTTGGCGCGTACTCGCTTGCTGCCGCCACCCCGATAAAGCGGAAGCACTAGAACAGCTAGCATCCCAGCATGAGGGCTTGTTAAATCTGCACGCCCTGGATGTGGCTAACTTTGATCAAATTGACAGCCTAGCCGCTGATCTTGCCGATGAAAAAATCGACTTGTTAGTGAATAACGCAGCTATCTACCCCGATACTGACCAACGCGGTTTCGGCAGCACTGATTACCAGGCATGGATGCACGCCTTTTGCGTAAACAGCATGGCCCCCTTGAAAATGGCAGAAGCCTTCGTCAATCAAATTGCATCCAGCCAGCAAAAAAAGATTGTTTGTATCACCAGCAAGATGGGCAGCATCGCCGATAATACCCGTGGTGGCTGCTATCTTTACCGATCCAGCAAAGCCGCCCTGAACATGGTGGTAAAAAGCCTTTCCGTTGATTTGGCACCCCAGGGCATCATTGCAGCGTCGTTGCATCCAGGCTGGGTAAAAACCGATATGGGGGGTCCTCATGCATTGATTACGACGCAAGAAAGCGTGGCGGGCATGCGCCAAGTGATTGAGCAACTTACCCCCGCCCAGAGTGGAAAATTTTACGCTTATGATGGTCAAGAAATTCCTTGGTAAGGGCTCAGAACACTGGAGCTGGGCAGTGGCTTCATGCAGGCGCTGCCGTTTCTTTTCATAGCCGCTTCTCGTCATCCTTCATAATCGGCCTATTTCTTGAAGCGCTTGCCGCAATGCTTCCCGGTCCATCTCCTCAACAGGCAAATCAACCAGGGCCTGCACGCGGGTTTCCAGCTGATTGCAAATGCGAGTAAATTCTGCCTGGGTTTCCTCTTCCGAGCCTTGGAATTTGGCGGGATCGGACACCCCCCAATGGGCTTTTAAGGGCTCACCCGGAAAAGCCGGGCACGATTCACCCGCCGCCGCATCGCAGACGGTGATGACGATATCCATCGGCTGATGGGTAAATTCATCCCATGGCTTGCTACGATAACCTGCCACCCCTATCCCCTTTGCTTGCAGCGTCGCCAGACTCACAGGATGCACTTCCCCTGTGGGAAAGCTCCCGGCGCTATAGGATCGAAAGCGTTGGCCGCCGTAATGGGAAAACAAGGCTTCGGCCATAATGCTACGGCAGGAATTCCCTGTGCAAAGAAACAGCACGGAGACGGGGGTAACCATTAACAGCACCCGCTGTTAACAGGGGTTTCGATGCTCGCCATTTCAGGGGCGCAACAGGCAGTGGCGTTGAGTCCTGCCTCATTGAAAAACGCGGCTTCCGCCATGGTTTGGTACGCTTCCCAAGCAATACCGCTAGGGTCTTTCACCCAGGTTTTGTCTGATTTGGCATAGCAGCAAGTGGTTTCGCCTTCGGCAAAGGTGTGCAGATCAGCCTTTTTAAGACGCTCACGCACTTCTTCCAGTTCGCCCCCTTCCTCTACCTGAATGCCCAGGTGGTCGATACCTGCTTTTGCGCCACGGGCAGAAATAGCAAAGTTAACCTTGGGATCGTCCAGCATCCATTTGGCGTAGTCACGCTTTTGCTTTGCAGGTTCACACCCAAACAAAGCCGAATAGAAACGTATGGATTGGGACAGATCGTCAACCGAGACATGGATATGTAGCCGTTTCATCCACAACACTCCTTTTCTGTAAAAAATTCGATGATTTCTTTTGCGCCCTGGGCATCCACACGGCAGGAAACCGAATCCGCCTGGCAGCAGTTCTCCACCATGAAGCGGATAAGATCGCGGGTGAACTGAAAATTAGCCGAGTAAATCACACTGCGGCCTTCTTTGCGTGATTGGATAACTCCGGCATTGCTCAGATGCGAAAGATGGAAGGACAGCGTATTATGCGGCACCTCAAGCCGCTCACTCATTAATCCGGCAGGCAACCCTTTCGGCCCGGCTTCTACGAGCATCTTAAATGCCTTGAGCCGCGTTTCCTGTGCTAATGCAGCCAATGCTTTAATGGCGGTATTTGTATCCATATGTCCAGAATAATAGAAATATATTATTTATGCAAGACAGTCTTTTTCCATGGGGAGAATAAAGTTTGTGCCGAGGAGCGTCGCGAAGAGATTTAAGAAGGTTTGGACAATGACCTAGCTACGTCGGAACATACAGGATGTTCTGACAAATGACTTTAAAGCGGCCGGCTCAACTAAGTACCTATGAATAAAATATGAGGTGTTTTAGGAGCGAGCCGGTGGTGTTCCGCAAACCCGTTTTTCCTCCCTGAAAAAAGGGTTTGTGGGGACTTCCCTGTCCCCTGGCTCCACACCACCGGCTCGCTCCAGGAATACTTCAAAACTTTCACTGGGATACTTATAGACTGAACCCTAGAAAAGCTGATCCAGCCGCCGCGCCCCGTGAATGACGCGAACCAGTTCAATGCCGTGGGCGATCTCACAGTACAGGAGCTGGTAACTACCTACCGGCAGGTAACGAAGCTCAGGCGCAATATCGGGGCGGGCCGCGCCTAAGCGGGGATGCTCGGCAAGCAGGCGGCAGAAGAAAGCTGGAGCTATTTGCCCGCCGGAAAAACTGGGGGGTGCAAGGCGCAAGGGCGGAGCCCTTCGCAATCAAATGTTTGAAGTTATCGAATACTCCTGGGTTAATAAGTCGTTATTAACCTGACTCTAGAAATAAGACCAAAAAGCAATGTCATATTTATATTACTTTTAATAATTAATAGCTTAACATTGTTTATTAACCCCAAAGTGAAAAATTGGCACATTAGATGCCTAAAGCGTGGTGAGAGTGGGAACAAAGCTCGCCCCCTCAAAGATAAATGCTGAAACAGGTAACGTGTAGCTGGTTGAGGAGAACGAAAAATGGCTACTATTGTGATTCATGACCTTGAACGGGAGTATGAACTAGACAAGCAGGCACTGAAAAGAATAGCGGGTGGCTCTTTGGGTGGTTATAACTGGCAGGGTAATTTTTATGCTCCCCTGATGGGTAGCATGCAATTCTCCCCTCAAGCACTCGCCTATGGCCAAGCGATGGGAAATTATTGGGGTTCCCGGCTCAGTGCCGCTCAGCATTATGGGAGTAGCAGCCTTGATTTTCTCGGTACCCTTCAGGATATTGTTTCATGGGCAAGCAGCCCGATTGTAGTCAATGGGCAGCGGATTTATTAGTAATACCCATTCGCGAAAATATGTGGATCAGGATGAATTTGTGCCACAGCTTGTGGCACAAATTCCTTGAGGGCATAGTGCTTTTGGTGACGAGAAGACGGACATACGTATCGATCTCATCGGCTCTGTAATTCCAGCCAGAGGAAAAGCCAATGATTGAACTCCGCTCGACTCTGACCTGTCCACATTGCGGCCATCGGGAAACCGAAACCATGCCGACCGACGCCTGCCAGTTTTTCTACGACTGCAAGAACTGCGGGGCAGTGCTGCGGCCCAAGCCAGGAGATTGCTGCGTGTTCTGTACGTATGGGGATATCCCTTGCCCGCCCATCCAGCAAGCGCGTGCCAGCGGCAATCCCTGTTGTTCCGGGTAGTGTCTTCCGCAAAAGCATGCGTCCGGGGTAAATTTTTTCCGCTCATCGGTCTATGACATAATAACAGTAATTGACATTTGCTGTTATTCTTCCATAGTGGAAGCAAAGGAGGTCACGGCCATGAACGTATCGCTCACCCCCGAACTGGAAGCCTTCGTCAAAGACCGGGTGCAAAGCGGCCGCTACTATTCGGCCAGCGAGGTCATCCGCGAAGGTCTGCGCCTGCTGGAAGAGCAGGAAAAACTGCGCCAGTGGCGGCTGGAAGAGTTGCGCAAGGAGATTCAAAAAGGGCTGGACAGCGGCCCGGCTGAGCCGATGGACATGGAAGAGATCATTACCGAGGCACGCCGGGAGCTGGCCGGGCAACAAGGAAAGCTGACGGATCAGGATGCCTAGGATCGTCAGACGGCCCCAGGCCCGAAAAGACCTGAAAGCCATCTGGCGTTATATCGCCAGGGACAATCCGGGGGCCGCCGATGCGATGCTGCACCGTATTGACCGGGTTATTCACCAAGCTGGCCGATTTTCCCCGGATAGGGCTAAGCTGCGAGGAGCTGGCCCCCGGCCTGCTCAGCTTTCCGGTAGGCCATTACCTGGTTTTCTACCTGGAGACTTCCGACGGCATCGAGGTGGTGCGCGTCCTGCACGGGGCGCGGGACATCCCCGCCATTCTGGAAGAGCCCGCCCGGTAAGCGTAAACGGATAAACCCGCATGATTCGCAAATCACTTGCCCGTCTCTTGAGCTTCCCGGACATAGCTGTAGAGGGTGGGCTTTGAAATCCCCATCACCTCGCAAATTTTAGCGACTGGCAGTTTCTTCTCCTCATACAGAGAGACCGCCACCGCCCGCTTGTCGGGGCTCAGGGATTTGCGCCGCCCGCCCAAGCGGCCCCGCGCCGCCACCAAACCCGACTGGGTACGCTTCTGAATGAGATTACGCTCGAACTCGGCCAAGGCTCCGAACAGGTGGAAAGTGAGCCTGCCGGTGGGCGTGGTGGTATCGATAGCCTCATACAGGCTTTGCAGCCCCACTGTCAACACCGATTGAAAAATGACCCACCCCGTTTTATTAACCGTCTCTGGTTTTGGAAGCCGGAAACACACTGGCCTGACGTTTCTCCCTCAGTCGACAGCTTTCTCCCTGGATTGGCACCACATGGGAGTGATGCAACAGGCGGTCGAGAAGCGCAGCGGTCAGCATGGTATCTCCTGCGAAGGCTTGATCCCACTGTCCGAAGGACAGGTTAGAGGTGAGGATGATCGAGCCTTTTTCATGGCGCTTCGCCACCACCTGGAAGAAGTGGTGAGCTTGCTCGCGAGACAGAGGCAGGTAG
Source organism: Nitrosococcus halophilus Nc 4 (assembly GCF_000024725.1). Classification (NCBI taxonomy): domain Bacteria; kingdom Pseudomonadati; phylum Pseudomonadota; class Gammaproteobacteria; order Chromatiales; family Chromatiaceae; genus Nitrosococcus; species Nitrosococcus halophilus. The sequence continues at coordinate 3,469,597 of NC_013960.1, forward strand.
CCAATCTCATCAATGATTAACAGCCGGTGGTGACTAACGCTGCGGCGCATCACCTCCTGATAGCGCCCCTGGCGATGGGCGGTTTCCAGTTGCAGGTTCGGATTCTGATCCAGGGTGGATACCCGCGCATAGCCGATTTTCATGACTGGTATCTCATATGGTAAAGAAACCCGATAAACACGCTTGCAATATGACTTAGATTATTTTACTCAGTAACTTGCCTCTTCCCGCGGCGAAAAATAAGAAAAAAGCGGGGAGGGGCAGAAAGTAAAATAAACCCTCGTTTTCTTTACCAGGGATTTTATGCCTGTGATGCCGCTAGCTACTATGGAGAAGTTTGGGTCTGTGCCTGGAGGGCAACCTTGCTGGAACAAGGCACTATGACAGAGCTGGCGGTTCTGTTGTAAGGATATTTTGAGGGAACTGCCGGGGCGTTCTGTCTGTCGCCTGGTGAGGCCTAGATGCCGAACAAGTGGTTGATGCAATTCGTCTCGGTCTGGCCGTCAATGCAATTGATCCAAAAGCCGAACGGGTAGTTACTGATTCTATTAGAAATTATTTATATCCCAGTTATTATGTGTCCTAAGGACACATAATAACTGGGAATTAAATAACTGTCAAGAGAATCATTTTAAGCTGTTAGAAGTATTGACAGTTGGTGCAATACCATATATACGTCCTAAGGACGTATATATGGTATTGCTTCTACCTCATGGATATTCGCACCGCTCTGACTCTGGAACTGGGTGATCTCCATCAGCCCGTTGTGACTAGCTATCATCTCGGGCTTCTGGTGTTTCGCCTATACAAAACCAAAACCTACCGCGGTGAACCGATTGCCCGTTTGAGCAAGTCCTACCCAGAGCGGAGCGACTATCGCCGGTTTGTCGGCAGTTTGGAACATTCAGGTGTGCTTCGGAACACCACAGCAGTGCCTAATAAAGAGGTTTTCATTCTTCTTGGCAAAGATATTTCCTCGGCCGAGGAAATTGCCTGTTGCGTCGATCCCTTCGCCTATGTTTCGCATCTGAGTGCTATGGAATATCACGGACTCACCGACCGTTTTCCAAAGACTCTCTTTATAACCGCCCCTCCACCCGTTCGTTGGTCACAGCTGGCAGTGGAGAAAATGCGAAAGGATATAGGAGGAGAATTTTATTCTTCATATCTTGACGCTAATCTTCCCCGGTTGCGGCGTTTGCGTTTACCAAAAATCAATCGCAAGACCGTCAGCCTATTCACGACCGTTCATTACGATCCCGGCGCTTATCTGTCAATTCAGGGAAAGACTTTGCGAGTCTCGACCATCGGGCGTACGTTTCTTGATATGATCCGGGAGCCTGATCTATGTGGTGGCATCTATCATGTGCTGGACGTATTTGCTGAGCATGCGCCCCGCTATCTGCGTTTGATCGTAGATAAGGTTGACCGCCATGGTAGTCCCATTGACAAGGTGCGCGTTGGATATATTCTTGAAGAGCGTCTTAAGCTCGAACATCCTACCATCGCGACATGGCGGGCCTATGCCAAACGAGGCGGTTCACGAAAGCTTTTAGCACAAGCTGACTACAGCCCGCGCTTTTCCGAAACCTGGTGCTTATCCATTAACATCGATGAACCTGAGGAGGCCTGATTGCAAAAATTCGATATCAAAGAGTGGGTCAACCAGAATTCAGAGCATCGCCCCTTTCGCCAAGCCGTTCATACTATCCTCACCGCGATTGCAGGTACACCCAGCCTACAAACCGCCATGATTATGAAGGGCGGCGTCCTGCTTGCTCTCAGCTACAGAAGCCCGCGTTATACCTCGGATATCGACTTTTCGACAGCAACGAAGCGGCCTGATTTTGACCTTGATGATTTCCAAAGAAAACTTGAAGCGAGTTTGATTGATGCCGTTGAAAATTTGGGATACGGACTCGATTGCCGCATTCAGCGTTGCAAGATGAAGCCCTCTCACGATGAGGCTACCACGCCGACGCTTCAGATCAGCATTGGTTATGCCTATAAAGACCAGCACAACGCTTATAAGCGTCTGTTAGCAAGCCGGGCAATTACTGTCATTAGCCTCGATTATAGCCTAAACGAGCCAGTTGAAGAAATTGACATCTTCGAGCTGGAAGGCGGGAATATTATTCATACCTATAGCCTGGTGGAGATGGTGGCGGAGAAGTTCCGCGCTCTCTTGCAACAGGAAGTCCGCAAGCGGGCACGGCGTCAGGATATTTATGATCTGCACTATGTCCTGAGCGATCATCCCCTGCGCGACGACTCGGATACCAAAGCCCGTATTCTCAAAAGGCTGATTGAGAAATCACGCATTCGTGATTTATCGGTACATTCAGATTCTATGTCCAACCCCGAAATTCGAAATCGCACAGCGCTTGAATATTCCAAGATGGCCCCGGAAATCGAAGGCGATCTTCCACCATTCGATGAGGTTTATGCCATGGTCGAGGCCTTTTATCGATCCCTTCCTTGGGAAAAGGTCTGATTCCCTGTATCACTATTTGCTTCATCGTTTCGGCCAAAATATCTACTTGGGCAGATTCGCATAGGCTTCTGGTCTGCTCCTGGAGGGCAGTACACTGCTGGCACGAATCACCCCGACGGAGCGGACTGAATGAGGGCGGCCTACCTGGAGAAGCGTGACTTGGAGAAGCGGCAGTTTCGCTTCTACCGCATTATCATCACTCAGACCCTCTTCGGCCCCTGGGCCTTGATCCGGGAATGGGGACGGATTGGCAGCCCCGGCACCGTTCGGGAAGTCTGGTATGACAGTGAGCAGGAAGCCTTGGCAGCAGGTGAAAAGCTCATGAAGCAGAAAACGAGGCGGGGATACCAAGCCATCGAGCAACAGAGAAGCTATCGCTAATTTTTTGAAACAACGGCATTATTTTCTGGTATATCCTCAGTTATTAGGGCAGGAAGATCGATCTCTACGGGCGTATCTTCCGCTCTAAACCAAAGTTCCCGGATAGCCGCGTCATCACTCTTCGGTGCTGGACTAACATCACGCACCTTGAAGGTCGCAGGAAGGTTAACCGCATTTCCAAAAATTAATGCGTGTTGCTTTGGCAAGGACGGCAGGCGCTTTATCACCATGTCAGAAACAAGCGGGGTCATATGGCGGATATGTGCAAGATCATCTGGATTCTGGATGCGATGAATGATGAAGTTGGAGCACTGAGATAATACCGTCCTCGATAACTCGCTCGGGCGCTGCGAGGCAACCATAAGGAACATGCCGTATTTTCTTCCTTCCTTTGCTATACGCTCAAAAATCCAGCTTGCACCTCTAGCATAGCCTGATGGGTATTCCGCTATATAACGATGCGCTTCTTCTAAGATAAGATTCACTGGGAGGCGATTGCGCGGCTCCGTCCGGCGGAGTCTATCAAATATAAGCCGTGCCATAACCGCCGATGCAACTTCGACCGCTTCATCAGCGGCCTCATTCATATCAAGAATGATAATCTGAGCTGATTTAAAAAAACGGCCATCGCGCCTTTCTAAGCCAAGGAATCTTTCAACAAAAACATCAAGTCGTGTTTCGTGTTCCTGTAGGTCATCAGCAGAAACTCTTAAGAACGCAAACTCTTCACGTTCCTTTACCCACTTGAACCGCGTGAGCATCTGAGCACAATAGTCCCTGATCTGCCGATTCCCATGGGATTCCTCGTAAAGAATAGCAAGGTCAAGTGCTGCTCCAAGATGATCGAAGTCAAATTGGTCATGAGCATAGCTTGGAAGCGATACGTCTTCGATAATGAAAACTTCTAGGAATTTCATTAGCTCATCTGTCTCCTTCCCTCCACCGAAACTAACCTCTATCTTTTCTTCCAAAATATTGAGGTTAATCTCGCTTGTTGAGAAGGAGGAAAGTAGTGCAATTATCCGATCTCTCTTAGCCGCGCTTCCGATGTCTCCTTGCCAAATAGTGCGGATACAAGATGCGAGAATATGGTTTCTTATTCTTTCAAGTTCCCCGTCTTTATTACTGGCAAACAAGGAAGCCAACCCTAGTGCAGTGCGTAGAACCGGCTGCTGTGTTCGTTCACTGGCACGCAGCAACAATTCCCATTCTTCAACCGACATAAACCAATGAGGCAATCGGAATACCGCAGTGTCTTCGGCCTCATCTAAAGGCGTGGGCGGCGCGTCAGAGGGATTCTCAGCAACACGGAGGTAAATCCTTTTGATCTTTTCGGGAAGGTTGGCGAAAGCTTTGCGATATTCCCCATTAACATCCAGCAAAATGAATGTCGCACCATGGGCTGTATATTCATTTTCTTTTTCGAATAGCGACTGAAGCACAGTTGCAACGGTACACGACTTACCGCTTCCAGTATTACCGAGTACAGCGGCATGGCCGCCAAAAAATTCATCAATACGTACTTTCAGATCATAGTCTTGAAAGACGGTGGACGTACCAATAGGTAGTGCTTTATAACGGGTCGCCGTATCATCACTATTGCTTGGGACGGGCTCGCTCCAGCCTGCTACTTCAAAGATACGGTCGAGTTCGTTATCAACGGTGTAAAGTGCATCGGCATAGAGAGACGGAAAAGTAGATACTCCAAACCGGAAGTCGCCATCACGTTTTTGCTGGAGCATTCCGACAGGGACAAGATCAAGGAATTTAGCTGATGAGACCTTATCAAGTTCACTGTTATCTCCTGGAGTTGTACGATTCGCCGCTGATTCCTTCTCACGGAGTCCAATGACTTCGGCAACGACGTACTCGGACTGAACTGGAATCATTACGAACGAACCGATCCGGGCGACATAGTGGATATCATCAAATCCAACTACCATGAAATTGTCGTTTCCACTCAGAAGCTCGACAACTAGCCGCTCGGAAGAGACTGATATAACTTTGCCAATAACTCTACGCCGATCATCAGAGGCCATTACCTTCGCCCTTGCCATCAGTTTCTAGGCGGCGCATCATCAATGTCTGGAGCACCTTATCAACAGCGGTATCTACCCTGTCGCCTGGTGGCTCCGGCATGAATTCTTCAATAAACGTATCGAAAAAGTGAGCATAGCGGCCACTTGATGGCCCGTCACCGCCAATCAACCAGATGCGAGGGTCGCCCAGATCCTTGAGTTGGGTAACAACCCCTTCTAAATCGGTAGGCACGAAAGCAACCATACGAAAGGTTGGTATGGTAAGTGCCTGAAAAATTATATTATTTATATGTTCATCAGAAAAACTATAGCCGAGCACAAACAGCACGCTTTGGTCACGCACAATCCGCGATTGGAATTCCCGGAAGAGATCGGAATAAGGAGAGCCAAAACTGGCATTCTGCTTGGCAGGTGTGGGATAGATCATAACACGTCCTGCACCTTCGTCTGCTTTCTGTATTTCCCGGATGGGAAATAACCCTTTGGCTTCCTCTATCCAATTTACCGAACCATGCAGCTTGCATAGATAAACAAAGCTGTCCACCGCTGTCCATTTCCGGCTAGAAACATCAAGCTGTTCTGCGAGGGAACAGCGGAAAGTTGCGGGATTAAACCGGCGCTCGACTGTCCCAGAAAACCCATTGCAATATGGGATTCCAAGCCTATCCATCGCCGTTTCATTAAACAGATCATAATTTGTTGTGAAAACCCAAGGCCTCGGTAAAGCGCGGTCGCGGTAAACAAGCTTACGGTAAAAGGCCTGATACAAATTACAGACGGTTTCATCGCCCCTGGTGAAAGCCCCTTTAGTACAGCTTCTTAGGACATAGCGGGTAATTTTTGAGATTACAGCTTCAACGGTTTCACAAAGCTCTGTTAAGTTATTATTTTTGCTGCACTTAAGAGCGAACTTAAAACTGTAGAGCACCTCCATAAGATGCTCCAGATTCGAAGTATAATTATTCTCAGTTATATCGAGGCCAAGGTTGTCTAGCAGGGTATCTCGCTCGTTTTCGGTTACGAAGAATTCATTATCTTCATCACCTATTCTATTGATAAATTCTTCTGCCATCGGCTTCATCGTTGGAATGCCGAGCTGACTTTCATCATCAAGCAATGACGAACATCCCGAGCCGAGCAGAAAAGAGACGTTTCTTGCACACAGTGCGTCGCTGAGACTTTCACGTACTGTCGCCGCCGCCTGTTCCCAGTTAAACATTTTTCCATTCTTTGATGCGGCAACATCATCGGCACCCTTAAAGAAAGAAAATGCAGGTGCATCTACCTCCTCGTAATCGCTAGCAGCCATACTTTCTCTCATGCCGTATGCAGGTTATCTTTGAATGCGGCTTGAAGAGCCCACTTTTTAGTGGTGTCGAGGGCACGACTTGAGACAATCAGTTGTTCATCGCTGTGCTGAGCAAGGGCCTCTATGGTTTCCTCATTGAGGGTAGCATCGAGGCATAGCAGGGCAGCCTTATCATTGCCTCTCAGGCGATAAACAGCATTGCTGGTGAAAGCAGCTAGTTTCTCCAGCTCATAAAACAGGCCGTAACCATTTTTGAGGGCAATTTCGGTAACTACTTCATCGAAGTCCTCGTTACCGAACAGCAAGTGCTGGCGGCTGGCCTCTAGATGCTCTTCTAGTGCAGCTACGTTCTCGGCCTCAGTCTTATTCGGGTCAGGAGTATAGAAATTTTGCGGGAAGTAGCTGTCAGTGAGACGATAAACACGGAAACCCGTATCGATCTCAGCATCTGGATGCTCTTCACGGGTTTTCTGTCCGGCTAGTCTCACTCGCTCAATACATAAAGAAGAAATCGTAGACAACCCTTCCTTGCTAGCAAGGCTGTCTTTAGCTGTAATTTCAGGAACTTGGACAAGAATAAATTTTCTCTTTTTCCCATCTTCTGCATTAACTTGGAAAACAGCATGAGCCGTAGTTCCTGATCCCGCAAAAAAGTCCATAACAATGGATTCTTCGTCTGTTGCCATACGAATCGCATCTGCAATCAGGTCAACAGATTTTGGGGATTGAAATATTTTCTCCTTTTTTTCAAAGAGGCGATTAAATTCAGTTTGTCCTTTTTCAGTATGATATTTCTTGTCACTCCATATGGACTTCAGTTTTTTTACAGGAGCATTTCCAGGTTCTGCCGCATATGCTTTGCGGAATATCTTCCATCTACCGGAAACTTTCCGGGCAACAATTTTATCAAGATC